>NHJR02000008.1 GCA_002169155.2 Flavobacteriaceae bacterium TMED220 | reverse complement strand
TAAACCGTCTAATGAACTTTCCCATTGATAAGACAAAGAACCACCTACAACACCAGCATCACCTGTGATTATTAAAGGTGTCTCTCCAGAACAAATTGTTGAAGAGACAGTACTTATAGACCCTACAGTAGTAATTGCATTTTCAAACATTGTTAATGAAGCTGTAGTTGAACATCCGTTCAATGTTGCAACTACACTAATAACTTCAGTACCTGTCAATGAGCTGGTGGAGTATGTAGGAACTGAACTTGGTCCCCTTACTTCAGTTCCATCATTGAAAAAAGTAAAAAGCACTGAACCGCCGCCACCTCCAGCAGTAAATGTTACATTATCACCAGAACAATAAGTATTACTATTGACACTAGAATTTATAGAGGCATTTGGATATTGAGTTACATCAAATTTGATGACCGCTGAGTCATCAAAACATGCAGTTGCAGTCGAACTATCATAAACTCTAACTTTTACCTCATCGGTATCATCTAGTGTATTAGTTGAAAAATTACTTGATGAGCCCCTGGCTTGAACACTTATATTATCAATAAAAAATTCATATTGAACCCCTCCAGAGGCATTGAAATTAACTGTAGTTCCCTCACAAATACTAGCTGATGCTAAAGTTGAGCTGGCTGTTGCTAATCCTACTGCAGTTATCTGTCCTGTTGGTAAAGCATTAATTGTTAGTTGTACGCTGTTACTTGCTTCAGTACAACTAACACCACCATTATTATTAATTACTAATCTTCTATAAAAAATTGATGGAGGTGGAGAAACTGGAGGTTGAAAAGTTGATGAATTTGCTCCAGATATATTTGACCAACCAGAACTACCATCAAGGGAACTTTGCCACTGGTATTGACCAAGAGTAGCTGTCGTGCCACTAACTGTTGCTGATACTTCATTAGTTAAAACACTTGGAGTATCGCCAACACATAATGTTTGATCACCTCCAATACTTCCTGGATCACTATCGTTTATATAAACTGTAAGTGTTTCCTCAGCATAACAACCGGTTGAGGCAAAAGCTTTAACTTTAATTATTGTTCCATTGGTTAAACTACCAATAGTTGAGGAATAGGTGTTTGAAGTTGAAGAGGCAACTTGAACTTCATTTTTATAAAATACGTAATAACTGGCTGTAGGAGTTGAAGTAGCAGTAAAAACCATATCCCCAGAATCAGTAGAACAAACAGTATTTGAATCTTTATCTGATGACAAGGCTATTTCAGGGATTAATGTTGTTGATACTTGAATTGAAGCAATATTATTTGTTAAATCTTGTTCATTACCATATCCATCTAAAAGACCGATTTCTATGGTTATTGTAGTAGTTCCAATATTAGGAATAGATAAACTTTCTGGCCAATCAAAAAATGCATAAGTAGTTGTAGCTATAATTGATGAAGCAGGATTTTGAGAGCCTGACCCTTTAGAATTGAATGATCGAGTTACAACACCAGTATTGACTCCCGTTAATGTTAAAGTTGCTAATAAATTATGAGCATTAATATCTATATCAGTATATAGTCCACTTCCAGGTGAACTATCAAGATTATTTACTTGAAATCTTAAAGGGGGGTTATCGTTATTACAGAACTCAGCACCATCAGTTGGAGTTACAATTTGAGATGCTACTATTTGCAAATCATAATCTTGAGCATGAACCTCCTCATTAAGTAAGAGAAAATAAAATAGCCAAAAGAGTAGACCCCAGTTTCTAAGTTTATTAAAAGCCAAAATATCTAGTATATCAAAGTAATAACGGTAAATATACGTAAATATTGTGACTACAAATTCAAAAAAAAAATTAATGAGTTTATTTAAAGAGATTTCTTATAAGAACTTTTTTTCTTTCATCCAATCATCATTATATATTTTTCCAATATATCTTGAACCTGAATCATGAAGAATAACTACAACAACATCATCATTTTTTAATCTATCTTTTAATTGAATTACTCCTTTAATTGCAGCTCCACAGGAATTTCCAGCGAAAATACCCTCCTCTTTTGCTAGCTTACGAGTATAAATAGCAGCATCTTTATCAGTAACTTTTTCAAAATGATCTATTATTTGAAAATCAACATTTTTAGGTAAAATATCCTCTCCTATTCCTTCAGTTGAATAAGGGTATATTTCATTTTCGTCAAAAACCCCTGTTTCATGAAACTTTTTAAAAACTGATCCATATGTATCAATACCCCAAATTTTGATTTTTGGATTTTTCTCTTTTAAAAATTTTCCTACTCCAGATATAGTACCTCCAGTTCCAACACCAACAACCAAATGAGTTATCTTACCATCAGTTTGTTTCCATATTTCTGGACCAGTTTGAAAATAGTGAGCCTTTGAATTAGACGGATTATCATATTGATTAACATACCAGGAATTTGGAGTTTCTTCTGCTATTCTTTTCGAAGTAGAATAATATGACCTTGGATCATTAGCGTCAACATCTGTGGGACAAACAATAACTTTAGCTCCAACAGCCTTTAAAATATCAAATTTTTCTTTTGATTGTTTATCAGTTGAAACACAAATTAATTTATATCCTTTAACAATGGCAGCTAATGCGAGTCCCATTCCTGTATTACCGGATGTGCCTTCAACAATTGTTCCTCCAGGTTTTAATCTCCCATCATTTTCTGCATCTTCAACCATCTTTACTGCCATTCTATCTTTAATTGAATTTCCAGGATTAAAGCTTTCAACTTTAGCAAGAACTAATGATTTAATTTCTGAAGTTATCTTATTGAGTTTTACTAGAGGAGTATTACCTATAGTATGCAGTATATTTTCTGCGTAATTCATTTAATTTTTTGTCTACAAAGATACTATTTTGAAAATAAAAATAAAGTTTGATCTGAAAAAATCAAGTTAACCTTAAAACTTTTGAAGGATATATTTTTGAGATAAGTGAAGAAGGAATCAATAAAGAAATCATACAAGTAAATATTACTCCCAAATTAATTAAGAAAAAATAATAAAATGAGAAAAATACTGGTATTTCACTAAGATAATATGTTTCTGAGTCGAGTTTAAAAAAACCAAAATTAGACTGCATAAAAAGAATAAAAAGAGCAATTGAATTTCCTATTATTATTCCTTTCATCATAATATAAAAACAATTAATTAAAAAAATTTTTTGAATTAAATAATTGTTACTCCCAAAAGATTTAAGTAAACCTATCATTTTGGATCTTTCCAAAATAAAAACAAGAAGAACAGTTGACATATTTAATATGCCAATAATAACCATTAAAATGAGAATAATTAATATATTAAAATCAAAAAGTGATATCCAATCATAAATACTTCTAAATTTTTCTTTAACAGAAATTACATCAATATCTGAAGGGAGTTTTTCATATAAAAAACTAGTGAAAGAATCTATTTCATTAATATCATTTAAAAAAACCTCTAATCCACCAATTTGGTCATTATTCCAGTTATTTATTTTTTGAATATGGCGAAGATCAATTATTCCATAGCTTTTGTCAAAATCAGGAAATCCAGTTTGAAAAACTCCTGTGATTTCAAGTTTTCTAGATATTGGATAATTTGATTTTGAACTTTCAAAATAACATGAGACTTTATCACCAATTTTTAGACTCAATCGATTTGCTATTTCAACTGGAATAAGGAGCTCATTTTTTAATTCCCCATTTAAATCTGGAAATTTACCACTGATTAAAAAAGATGAAAATTTTTCCCAATTATAATTCATATCTAATCCTTTAAAAACCATACCTTCAAATTCATTCCCATTTTTTATAATAGCAGCTTTTGAAATTGTGGGATAAAAATTTTCAATTTTTTTATCATTTAAATAACTGACTTTTTTAAAATCATTAAAACTAAATTTAGATACAGAAATCATTGAATTATTATTTTCAAAAGGAGCAATGGATATGTGTCCACTAAAAGAAGAAGTTTTATGTTTTATTTCATTTTGAAACCCTATACCAACAGAAAAAGCTAGTATAATCATAACAACGCTAATTGCAACGGCAGAACTGGCGATTTTTATAATTCGATTTGAAACACTATTTTTATGTACGCGATTTATTCGCATCCGGTTGGCTATATAAAACTCTAATTTCATTTATGTTCAATAAAAAAATATTTTCTAAAATTACATATTTATTGTTATCCTTTTACACATTAGGTTTTTCTCAAAATCAATTTGATGTTGGTGCTGAGCAAATAGACAAATACTTTTCAATAATAAAAGATAAAAATGTTGGAATAGTTGCCAATCAATCTAGCATTATATTTAATAAAGATAAACAAGTTCATATTGTAGATACTTTAATAAGTATTGGTGTTAATGTAACTAAAGTATTTGCTCCAGAACATGGTTTTAGAGGTAATAAAGATAACGGTGAATTAGTTAAAGACGAAATTGATCCAAAAACTAATTTAAAAATCATTTCATTGCATGGGGAAAATCGAAAACCAACTAAAATAGATCTTGAAAAGATAGATTTTATTTTATTTGATATTCAAGATGTAGGGGTCAGATTTTATACATATTTATCAACTCTCCATTACATTATGGAAGCATGTGCAGAGAATGGAATTAAATTAATTGTTTTAGATAGACCTAATCCAAATATACATTATATAGATGGACCAGTAATGGAAGATGAAAATAAAAGTTTTTTAGGTATGCACCCAGTTCCAATTGTTTATGGAATGACTATAGGTGAATACGCTTTAATGATTAATGGAGAAAAATGGTTAAAAAATGAAATTAAAACCGATTTATTAATAATACCTATTTCAAATTACAATCATTCTTCAAGATATATTTTACCTGTTAGACCATCTCCTAACTTACCAAATTCAAAATCAATTAATTTATACCCTAGCTTGTGTCTTCTTGAACAAACTCCTATAAGTATTGGAAGAGGAACAGAAATGCAATTTCAAATTTATGGACATCCAAAATTTAGTGAAACCAAATTTAGATTCACCCCTAAACCTAATTTTGGATCTAAAAATCCAAAACTTAAGAATAGGATATGTAATGGATATGATTTACGTCAGAATAAAGAATTGTCAAAAATTGAATTGAAATGGCTAATTAAATCCTACAGAAATTTCCCTTTTAAGGATGAATTTTTTAATTCAAATTTTGCAAAAATTTCTGGTACTAAAACACTTGAGAACCAAATCAAAAAGGGTTTCAGTATTAATGAAATCAGAAAATCTTGGTCAAAAAAAATTGAAAATTTTAAACTTGTTAGACAAAAATATTTAATTTATAAATAAAATTTTTATTGAATATTTAAATATTTATGAGTTTGTAACGATACCTTCCAATGATTATTTTTTAAAACATAATTAACAATTAAAGGCATAACCTTTTCCCTTTTACTCCATTCGGGTTGTAAATAAAGTTTACAATCAGGGTTAGTATTTTTAGCAAGATTTTCAGCAAATAAAAAGTCATTTTTGTTATAAATAATAATTTTAAGTTCGTTTGCTATTGAGTAAATATTATTTATAGGTAATTTATTTTTTTTTGGTGATAAACAAATCCAATCCCAATATCCAGTTAATTCATATGCCCCTGAAGTTTCAAGATGTGTTGAAATATTTAATTGTTTTAACTTTTTAGTTAATGGGTTCATATTATAAATTAATGGCTCACCTCCAGTTATCACAACTTTATTAGANTTTTTTTTTACTTTATCNACAATACTTTTTACATTAACAAGAGGAAACTTTTCAACATNCCAACTTTCTTTGATATCACACCAATGGCAACCAATATCACACCCTCCTATTCTTATAAAATACGCGGCAGATCCTTTATGATATCCTTCACCCTGAATAGTATAAAATGATTCCATAAGAGGTAATGAACTACCATTTAAAAGNTCTTTATTNATTTTAGTTTTCATGATTAATACAAAGATAATTTAAAGAAGATAAAAGACTTTAAAAAAATAAACTAACTTAGATTTAAACTAAACATTTTTTTTTTATGTCTCAAATTAATTTTATTGATTCTTTATATGAAAAAGTTTTTTCTGATCAAATGCAGAAAAAATTTGAATCATTTATTCTTTTTGCAGCTACAATTGGATTTATAATTCACTTATCATTAATTGGATTTAATTATTTTAAAATTTTAGACTTTNGTTCCTTTGANGGNNCACTTCTTACAAATCCAATATCTGCTATATATACCCCATTCTCATTTATTCTTGTTTATGAAATTTATCTTTTATTATTGTATCTACCTAGATCTTTTTCTACAAGTATATCCAAGCAATTTGAAATTGTCTCTCTAATTGTAATTAGAAAAATTTTTAAAGATATACCCAGTATGGATTTTAGTGAAAATTGGTTTAATAGTNACATTAATTTGGAACTTTTAATNAATTTAATTGGAGTCTTAATAATTTTTTATCTTATATTTTTATTTAAATTAAATAAGAAAAGGGCACCCATTAAGACAAGTGAAATTAATTTAAAAAGTTTTATTAGATCTAAAAAAATAGTAAGCTTAATCTTATGTTTAATTCTTTTATTTTCATCTGTTCATACCTTCTCAAATTGGATTTATGATCTAACTCTATCGTACCAAAACTATGACATTGTTTTAAAAGATGTTGATGATCTTTTTTTTAATGATTTTTTTACTTATCTAATTNTAACTGATGTAGTTATTTTATTAATTTCTTTCAAATTCACAATGGGTTTTAGTAAAGTTTTAAGAAATACAGGATTCATTATTTCAACTATCTTATTGAGACTTTCATTTAGTGCCAGCGAATTTTTTGATATAATTTTAATATTGATTAGTGTGACTTTCGCATTAATGATCTTGAAGATTTATAATGCTACTGAAANTTCAAGTTAATTTTTTAGCTTGACAAGCTTCTAGCTCTTAATGTATTTTTCAAAAGCATCGCAATAGTCATTGGTCCAACGCCCCCTGGAACTGGAGTTATATNACTACATATTGGNGANACTTTATCAAAATCAACNTCTCCCTTAATANTATATCCCTTTTTATTTGAAGAATCCTTAACTCTAGTAATTCCAACATCTATTATAATAGAACCCTTTTTAACCATATGGGGCTTTATAAATTCAGGNATACCTAATGCTGAAATAATTATATCAGCAGTTTTGGTTAAATTTTCTAAATTTTTAGTCTGACTATGGGCTAATGTAACAGTTGCATTTCCAGATTTTATTTTTTGACTCATAAGNATACTTATTGGCCTACCAACAATTTGACTTCTACCTAAAACAACACAATGCTTTCCTTTGGTATTAATTTTATATCTNTCAAGTAATTCAATTATTCCATNNGGGGTNGCAGGGATAAAAGAATCCATCTCTAATGCCATTCTACCAAAATTTGAGGGATGAAACCCATCTACATCCTTTTCTGGATTAATTGANAGTAAAACTTTTTCCTCATCTATTTGCTTAGGCAGAGGTAGTTGAACAATAAAGCCATCTATCTCTTTATCTAAATTTAAAATTTNAATATGNTTCAAAAGTTCTTTTTCAGAAATTTCATCATCAAATCGAAATAGAGATGATTTAAAACCAACTTGATTACANGCTTTTACTTTACTTGAAACATAAGTCAAACTTGCNCCATCACTACCAACTAAAATTGCAGCCAGATGAGGAGGCCTTTTATTTTTTAATTTTAATTGGTCTACTAAAATTTTAATTTCATTTTTTATATCCTCAGAAACTTTTTTACCATCTAGTATTTTCATAAAATTTATTTTAAACCTTTTTGGAACATTTGCATTAAATGTTTACCCTTGCCTCCTTGCATCANTTTCATCATCTTACTCATTGAATTAAACTGTTTTATCATTTGATTAACTTCATTTATGTCTTTTCCAGATCCCTTTGATATTCTATTTTTTCTACTTTGGTTTAATATCTCTGGTTGACTCTTTTCTTTTGGAGTCATAGAACTTATTATAACTTCAATATTTTTAAAAGCATTATCATCAATATCTACATCTTTTAATTTACCAGCACCCGGAATCATTCCAATCAAATCTTTCATATTTCCCATTTTTTTAACTTGCTGAATCTGAGATAAAAAGTCATCAAAACCAAACTTATTTTTTGCAATTTTTTTACTGATTCGCCTAGCCTGCTCCTCATCAAACTGATCTTGAGCTCTCTCTACAAGTGAAACAACATCACCCATCCCAAGTATCCTGTCAGCCATCCTTTCTGGATAAAAAATATCTAATGCCTCAATTTTTTCACCAGTTCCAATAAATTTTATTGGTTTATTAACTATAGACTTTATACTCAGTGCTGCACCCCCTCTTGAGTCCCCATCTAGTTTTGTTAGAACAATACCGTCAAAATTAAGGATCTCATTGAATGCTTTGGCCGTATTTACTGCATCTTGACCAGTCATAGAATCCACAACAAAAAGTGTTTCATCAGGATTAGTCTCTTTATGAATACTTGATATTTCATCCATCATTATTTTATCTATAGCTAATCTCCCTGCGGTATCAATAATGACTGTATCAAAATTATTCTTTTTGGCATGCAAAACCGCTTCTTTTGAAATTACAACAGGGTTTTTTTCATCAATATTTTTGTATACATCAATATCAATTTGTTTACCTAAAATTTCTAATTGCTCAATAGCAGCAGGTCTATATACATCACATGCAACAAGTAANGGTTTTTTTGATTTCTTTTTTTTAAGATAATAAGCTATTTTAGCACTCAATGTAGTTTTTCCTGAACCCTGAAGTCCAGACATTAATATAATTGAAGGCTTAGAATTAAGAGAAATTTCTTGAGAACTTGATCCCATTAATTCAGTTAATTCATCTTTAACAATTTTTATCATTAATTGGCCTGGATTTAATGTNGTNAAAACATTTTGTCCTAAAGCCTTTTNCTTAACATTATTTGTAAATTCTTTAGCAGTNTTNAAACTNACATCNGCATCTAANAGTGCNCTTCTTACTTCTTTTAAAGTTTCTGCTACATTAATTTCTGTTATCTTCCCGTGGCCTTTTAGTACCTGGAAAGCCTTTTCTAATTTATTACTTAAGTTATCAAACATTTTATCTTATTATATTACAAATTTAATTTTTTAAACATTAATAATTAAGTTAAAAAAAAATCTTTATATAGAACCTTTAATTCTTCCTATAACCAATACATGAGGAAATGTTATTGCAGCCATAAAAGAAAAAAATAATGGAACTAAAAAACTTTCAGGAATTGTAAAGTATATTTTTACAAAAATTAAAGATAAAATAGAAGCTATCCAATACAAAAGCGAAGCCTTTACATAAAACAAAATATTTTTAAAATTAAAGGATCCATATAAGTATTTTATTTGATCTTTCATTGACGGGAAACTATGCCATAAAACAAAGTAAGATCCAAAAGCTAAAATAAGTGTGGTAAAATTAAATAATAGGATCATTAAAATAATTGTAATTAATTCAATAAAGAAAAATCGTCTTATTTTTTTAAATGAAAAAATGAAAAATAAAAAACAAATAATTGAAGTAACAGTAATTGATTGGAAAATTACAATGGGAATATTATAATTAGAAATTTTATATATTATATTTTTTACTTCATCATATTTAATGAAAAATAATAAATTAAGAATAATGCTTCCATAACTTGTGTAAAAAATAAATTTAAGAAATCTAGAAAATTTAATATTTTTTATTTTTTGCTCCCAATGCTGCTCTCCAAAGTGATAGGAACTAAAAAATATAAAAAAAAGCAATCCTACTGATGGTATATAAAAAAAAGAAAAACACCCAAATAATACAACTAGTATGTATAAAAAAAGTGTTTTTATAAAAAATAAATTATTAGTTTTTTTACTTTTTTTTTGTATTAAATTAATATCATTAGCTCCATGAATTACACCAACACTAAAAATTAGAATAAATGCAATAATTTGTTGATGAATTTCATTTAAAAAAAAAGATGCTACAATAATAAAAATTGTAACTANAATTGGAGTTTTATAATATTTAAGNTCAGNNGCTTTCAAAAATATTTATTTTTTTAATTTAATTNTTTTCTTTGTNAAATATTAAACAATTTATATATTAGTNAAAATATATTNTATTATACATAAATTAGATATTTATAAAATTAATNCGAAATAATTNATATATTCTTAGTGTATTATTATTTTTTTTTTAAATTTATCAAAACAAAACAAATAATCGATTTATTATGAAAAATTTTTTAAGTTTAATTAATGTAGCCGCTGACATGAGTGTTGAGGCTACTGACTATGTTTCTTTCACATTTTTTATTGGATGTATGGCTATGATGGCTGCATCGGCTTTTTTCTTTCTTTCAATGAATTCTTTTGATTCTAAATGGAGAACGTCGATATTAGTTTCAGGTCTTATTACTTTCATTGCTGCTGTTCATTACTGGTATATGAGAGATTATTGGGCAGAAACTGGTGAATCTCCAACTTTCTTTAGATATGTTGATTGGATACTAACTGTACCTTTAATGTGTGTTGAGTTTTACTTGATTTTAAAAGCTGCAGGTGCCACAAAAAGTATGATGTGGAGATTAATCTTCTTGTCAACAATAATGCTTGTTACTGGTTACTTTGGTGAAGCTGTTTATCCTGGTCAAGCTCAATTATGGGGTCTAGTTTCTGGTATTGCCTATTTTGTCATAGTTTATGATATATGGTTCGGTGGTGCTGCTAAACTTGCTGCTGCTGCGGGAGGTGCTGTCGAAAGTGCGCACAAAACTCTTTGTAAATTTGTACTTATCGGTTGGGCTATTTATCCTATTGGATATATGGTTGGAACTGGTGAGGGACAGTGGTATGAATTCATGAATGGGGCATTAAGCATGGATGTAGTTTACAACATCGGTGACGCCATTAATAAAATTGGATTCGGTTTAGTTGTTTATCAATTAGCTGTTGATTCTAGTGCAAAAGCTACGGCATAACAAATAATTTTAATTTTATAAAAAACCACTCCAAATGGAGTGGTTTTTTTTTACATTTTTTCTGGAACTTTAATTCCTAATAACCCACAAGACTTTTTGATATTTCTTGCTGTAATCTTTGTTAAAATTATTCTCATTTTCCTTGTTTGCTCATTTTTCTCACCTAAAATATTTACATTTTGGTAAAAGGAATTAAAAAGTTTAACTAGTTCATATAAATAATTTGCAATTAAAGATGGGCTTAATAATTTAGAAGATTGCGTAATCAATTCAGGAAAGAGTAAAAGATGCTTAATTAAGTTAGTCTCTCTGAAATTAAAATTCGGTTTCGTTATTGGTTTATCAAAATTTTCAGAACTATTTCTTATTATTGACCTAATTCTAGCATATGTATATTGGATAAAAGGGCCTGTATTTCCTGAAAAATCTATAGATTTTTCAGGATCAAAAAGAATTCTTTTTTTTGGATCTACTTTGAGTATATAATATTTTAATGCCCCTAGTCCAATTGTATCGTATAAATTATTTTTTTCTGATACTGACAAACCATCAAGTTTTCCTAATTTTTTAGAAATTTCTTTTGCTGTGTTTTTCATTTTGTTAATTAGCTCGTCTGCATCTACAATATTACCTTCCCTACTTTTCATTTTACCATCTGGTAAATCAACCATTCCATAACTTAAATGATGTAATGAATCTGCCCATACAAACCCTAATTTTTTTAATATCAAAAAAAGAACTTTAAAATGATAATCTTGTTCATTACCAACAGTATATACCATTCCTGATAGTGATGGATTATCATTATATCTTTGAACAGCTGTTCCAAGATCTTGAGTCATGTAAACTGAAGTTCCATCAGACCTTAACAATAGTTTTTCATCTAGTCCCTCAGATTTTAAATCTATCCAAACAGAGCCATCGTCTTTTCTAAAAAAAACATTTTTATTTATTCCTTTTTCAATAATTTTTTTCCCTAAAAGATAAGTCATACTTTCATAATAATTTGAGTCGAAAGTAATTCCTAATTTCTTATAGGTTATGTCAAAACCCTTGTAAACCCATTTATTCATTTTATTCCATAAGGAAATAACCTCTTTTTCTCCTATCTCCCATTTACTTAACATTTCTTTAGCTTTTAAAAGAATTGGTGATTTATTTTTTGCGTATTCTTCACTATGTCCTTTTTTAATTAATCTATTTATTTCAAGTCTATATTTTTTTTCAAAAAGAACATAAAAGTCTCCAACAAATTTATCACCCTTAATATTTAATTTTTCTGGAGTATCACCATTTCCGTATAATTCCCAAGAAACCATTGATTTGCATATATGGATCCCTCTATCATTAATAATTTGAGTTTTAACAACTTTATTGCCATTAGCCTCAAGGATTTTTGCAACTGAATCTCCCAAAAGATTATTTCTAATATGGCCCAAATGCAAAGGTTTATTAGTGTTGGGAGATGAAAACTCTACAATGATTGTTTTAGAATTATTATCAATTTTTTTTAATCCATAGTCATCATTATGTATTATTTCATTTAAAATTTTAATATAGTAATTATTAGAAATCGTAAAATTTAGAAATCCACTAATAATATTATAGCTTGAAATCATACTCGAGGAATTAATTAGATATTCGCCTATATCTTTAGAAATTACTTGAGGATTTAATTTTATATACTTTAATATAGGGTACACAACTAGTGTAATGTCTCCATCAAATTCTTTTCGAGTTAATTGAAAATCAAATAAATTTAAAGAGATATTATATTTATTTTGAAAATATTTAGATAATTCCTTTGATAATTTGTGATAAAGTTCCTTCATAATTACATTTAACCAAATATAATTATTAGTTAGAGATGATTTAAATTATCTTTAAATAAAAAATGCTTTTAAATTTATCTTACAAAGACAANAAAATTAAATCTAAAATCAATAAAGAAGTTGGAGATGAGTTTAACTTCATTGAAAAATTCAAATTAAGAGGAAATGGATCCCCAAAACTTTTAATTTCTGANTGNTCCTCAAATATTGATGAACTNTTAAGTCTTAATAANAATATCAAAAAATGTAATATCGAGTTAAGAAAAAAAGGAATAATAATTAGATTTAGAAGTCTACTCGAAACATATGGTTTAATNGTTCCTTATTACAAACTAAANATTTTTAANGGTAAAAAANATGAAATATCATTATACAAAGACAATTTTTCAGTAAAATTAAAAATANTAGGAAAGGATGTTAAANACTTTTTTAAAAAATTAAAGGANCAAAAATATAANTATGAGAAAGACTTTTCTAAAAAATNTGATAATGAAATTNNATAATAAATCATCTAAGGTCTAAAGGTGTGAATACTCTTTCAGTTGGACCAGTATAAATTTGTCTTGGCCTTCCAATAGGCTCACTATTAAGTCTCATTTCTCTCCATTGAGCAATCCATCCGGGTAGCCTTCCAAGCGCAAACATAACAGTAAACATTTCAGTAGGTATACCAAGTGCCCTGTATATAATTCCTGAATAAAAGTCTACATTTGGATATAACTTTCTTTCAATGAAATACTTGTCATTTAAAGCTTCAGCTTCAAGTTCTTTGGCTATTTCTAAAACTGGATCTTCAACTCCTAGCTCTTTTAGAACTTGATCAGCAGAAACTTTTAAAATCTTCGCTCTTGGATCAAAATTTTTGTATACTCTATGGCCAAAACCCATTAACCTGAAAGGATCATTTTTATCTTTAGCTTTTTTCATGAATTTTTTAGTATCACCTCCATCATTCTTAATTGATTCTAACATTTCAATTACAGCTTGATTTGCCCCTCCATGCAAACGTCCCCATAACGCAGAAATCCCAGCAGATACTGAAGCAAATAATCCTGCATGTGACGAACCAACAATTCTTACAGTAGAGGTAGAACAATTTTGTTCATGGTCAGCATGAAGAATTAATAATTTATTTAAAGCATTAATTACGACAGGATTAGATTTATATTCTTGATTGGGTTTTTTAAACATTAACTGACTAATATTATCAATATAGGGGAGAGAAATATCACTATAAATTAAAGGTAAGCCTTTAACTTTTCTCTGAGCCCAAGAAGTAAGAATTGGAAATTTACCAAGCAACATTACAATTGCCTCAAACATATCTTCTTCAGAGTTAATATCAACTGAAGATGGGTTAAAAGCAGTTAATGCAGATGTTAGAGAAGCTAATACTCCCATGGGATGGGCAGATTTCGGGAAGCTTTTAAGAATGACTTTCAAATCTTCATCGACAATTGACTCCTCATTAATATTATTCTTTAATTTTTCTAACTGAATTTTAGATGGGAGTTCACCAAAAATTAAAAGATAAGCCACCTCCAAAAAATCAGCTTTATTAGCTAGATCCTCAATTGAATAACCTCTATATTTTAAAACTCCNTTTTCTCCGTCTAAAAAAGTTATATCACTTGTACAAGAGCCTGAATTTTTATATCCAGGATCTAGAGTTATTAAACCAGTTTTNGATCTTAAATCTTTTATATTAATTCCAAGCTCGTTTTCAGAACCTTTTAAAAGATCAAAATCAAAACTTTTGCCATCATAAAGGACTTTAATAGATTTATCCATACATAATAAGTGANGATGCAAATATATATATTTAGCAGGTAACTTTAAAAAAACAACTTAAATAAGTTTTTGAAATAAAATTTATTTAAACACTTTGAAAGCGCTTTTTTGAGGATAAAAAGCTATTTCATCTANTTCTTCCTCGATCCTNAGTAGCTGATTATACTTNGACATTCTATCACTTCTTGAAGCTGANCCTGTCTTAATTTGTCCAGTATTTAGTGCAACGGCTAAATCAGCAATGGTATTATCCTCTGTCTCACCTGACCTGTGAGACATTACGCATGTATATCCTGAATTTTTAGCCATATTAACTGCTGCAATTGTTTCGGACAATGTACCGATCTGATTTACCTTAATTAAAATTGAATTAGCAATTTNATCTTTTATACCTTTTGATAGTCTTTCAACATTAGTTACAAAAAGATCGTCACCGACTAATTGGACTTTATCACCGATTTTTTCTGTCAATTTTTTCCATCCATTCCAATCATTCTCATCCATTCCATCTTCAATAGAAATTATTGGGAATTTAGAACATAATTCTGATAAATATTCAGCTTGCTCTTCTGAATTTCTTTTAACTCCCTTAGGTCCTTCAAAAATAGAATAATCATAAATTCCATTTTTGTAAAATTCAGCAGATGCACAATCTAAAGCAATCATTACTTCCTCTCCTGGTTTATAACCTGCATTTTTTATAGATTCTAAAATNGTCTCTAACGCATCTTCAGTTCCTTCAAGTTTAGGGGCAAATCCTCCCTCATCTCCAACAGCAGTGCTTAACCCCCTTTTATTTAAAACTTTTTTAAGATTGTGGAAAATTTCAGTACCCATTTGCATGGACTTAGAAAAAGATTCTGCCATTAATGGTATTATCATAAATTCTTGAAAAGCAATTGGAGCGTCAGAATGAGAACCTCCATTAATTATATTCATCATTGGAACTGGAAGTGTATTTGCACTTATCCCTCCAATATATCTGTAAAGTGGAATACCTAACTCGTTTGCTGCAGCTTTTGAAATGGCCAAAGAAATCCCTAATAATGCATTCGCTCCATATTTAGACTTATTATGAGTTCCATCTAAATCAATCATCAATTTATCTATTTTATTTTGATCAAAAACAGAAAGCCCAATTATCTCTTCAGATAAAATATCATTAATATTATTTACAGCAGTCATTACTCCTTTTCCCATAAAGGAATCACCTCCATCCCTTAATTCAACTGCTTCGTGTTCGCCAGTAGATGCACCTGANGGAACAGCAGCTCTACCGAATATTCCACTTTCAGTGTAAACATCAACTTCAACAGTAGGATTTCCTCTTGAATCTAAAATTTGCCTTGCATGTATCTTAATAATTATACTCATCTTAAATTAATTTATATTAGTTTTCTACTTTTTATCAATAATTAGTTTAACAAATTCATCAAATAAATATTTAGAATCGTTGGGACCTGGAGATGCCTCAGGATGATATTGAACTGAAAAACATTTTTTATTTTTAAGTTTTAAACCNGCAACAGTATTATCATTTAAATGGACATGAGAAATTTGAATGTTTTTATTTTTTTCTGTCTCAGATCGATCTACTGCAAAACCNTGATTTTGAGATGTTATTTCACCTTTATTGGTTAGCTTATTTAAAACAGGGTGATTTATCCCTCTATGACCATTAAACATCTTAAATGTAGGAATTCCATTGGCCAATGCTATAATCTGGTGTCCTAAACAAATTCCAAAAAGAGGTATGTTTCTTTTTATTACCTCCTTAGCAAGATTTTGAGCATCAATTAATGGCTTTGGATCACCAGGACCATTAGAAATAAAAAATCCATCCGGAGACCATTTATTAATTTCCTCAAATGTTGTATTATAAGGATAAATTTGTAAGTATAATCCTCTCTCAGAAAAATTTTCTAAAATACTTTTCTTAACTCCAAGATCTAACACAGCAACTTTAAATTCTGATTTAGGGTCACCATAAAAATACTTTTTTTTAGTGGAAACTTTTGATGACAACTCAAGACCATCCATTTTTGGATATTTCTTTAATTCATTTTTTAAAAAATCAATTTTTTCAATTTCAGTTGAAACCACAACATTCATTGCACCATTTTGTCTGATATAATTAACTAGTGCTCGGGTGTCAACATCAGAAACTACAACTAAATTTTGATCTGAAAAAAATTTCTCTAATGATAACGATGAGGAGGGTCTAGAGTAATTAAAGCTGAAATTTTTACAGATCAAACCAGAAATCTTAGATCCAATGGATTGATTGTCGTCTTCAAAAGTACCATAATTCCCAATATGAGCATTAGTTGTTACCATAATTTGACCAAAATAAGAGGGATCAGTAAAAATCTCCTGATATCCAGTCATTCCTGTATTAAAACATATTTCNCCATAAGATGTGCCATCAATTCCAATTGATTTTCCATAAAAAATTGTATCATCGGAAAGAACTATTACAGCTTTTTTACGTCTTATGTATTTCATAAAAATGATTTATACAAATTAACATAAAAAAAAGGATAAACAATAATTGCATATCCTTTGATATTTAGTAATTATCAACAAATTAATNAATCTTTTTTATTCTGATTTAAATCACTAGATTTATTTTTTTCNGATTGATTTTTAGNTTCACTTTTAACTTNATNTNNTTGNTTCTTATCTAATTCATTATTTTTATTTAAATCTTTTCCAGATTTACTTACAATTTTATCATTTGGATTTTCAATTNATACCTCAGATGTTTTTATGGANTTTTTCGACCTACTTCTTCTTGTTCCTTTAGCCTTAGAAACTTTTTTGTCGTTAGAATTAGAATAAATACTATTAAAGTCTACTAATTCAATCATAGCCATTTCTGCGTTATCTCCTAATCTATTGCCTAATTTAATTATTCTAGTATAACCTCCTGGACGATCCCCAACTTTAGGAGAAATTATTCTAAATAAATCTGAAACAGCAAATTTATTTCTTAGAGACTTGAAAGTTAATCTTCTGTTATGGGTTGAATCTAGTTTAGACTTAGTTATAATTGGTTCAATAAATTGTTTTAAAGCTTTAGCTTTTGATAAGGTTGTGTTGATTCTTTTGTGTTCAATTAGAGAACAACCCATATTTGCTAACATTGACTTTCTATTAGAACTTTTTCTTCCTAAATGCGATAACTTTTTTCTATGTCTCATTTCTTTCTAAAATAAATAATTAATCTTTATCAAGTTTATATTTGGCAAGATCCATCCCAAAAGATAANCCTTTAAGCACAACCAACTCTTCTAACTCGGTTAAAGATTTTTTTCCAAAATTTCTNAATTTCATTAAATCATTTTTATTAAACGAAACTAGATCACCTAAGGTATCAACTTCGGCAGCTTTTANACAATTTAATGCTCTTACAGATAAATCCATGTCAATTAATTTAGTTTTTAATAATTGCCTCATATGTAAAGATTCTTCATCATATGTTTCAGTTTGAGCAATCTCATCTGCTTCTAAAGTAATTCTTTCATCAGAAAACAANAGGAAGTGATGAATTAAAGTTTTTGCAGCCTCTGTTANAGCATCTTTTGGATGTATAGATCCATCTGTTATTATCTCAAAAATTAATTTCTCGTAATCTGTTTTTTGTTCAACTCTAAANTTTTCAATAGTATATTTTACATTTTTTACAGGAGTAAAAACNGAATCAATAAATATAACCCCTAATTCAGAAGAAATAGNTTTNTTTTCTTCAGCNGGAACATACCCTCTTCCTTTTTCAATATTCAACTCAATACTAANTTGAACACTTTTTTCAAGATTACATATTATTTGATCAGGATTTAGAATTTGAAATCCAGAAATGAATTTCTGAAAATCTGCAGCTTTAACCTGATCTTGACCACCAATTGAAATTGAAACCTTTTCACTATCAACGTCTTCAATTTGTCTTTTAAATCTAAGTTGTTTTAAATTTAATATAATTTCAGTAACGTCTTCTACAATTCCAGGAATAGTAGAAAATTCATGATTAATGTTTTCTATCTTAACTGAAGTTATTGCAAAGCCTTCCAAAGAAGATAATAAAACCCTCCTTAGAGCATTACCAACTGTTAATCCATATCCTGGTTCAAGTGGTCTAAACTCAAATTTACCCTCAAAATCTGAGGAATCAATCATAATAACTTTGTCTGGTTTTTGAAAATTTAGTAGTGCCATATTTTTTTTATTAGTTTATTTTGAATATAATTCAACTATTAGTTGTTCTTTAATATTTTCTGGAATTTGTTGTCTCTCAGGGGTTTTAATAAAAACACCCTCAAGTTTTGCTTCATTCCAACTCAACCATTCATATACTGATGAATTCTTTTTTAAAGAATCAAGAATTGATTGAATTGACTTTGATTTTTCTCTTACCCCTATCACGTCTCCATCTTTAACTTGATATGATGGAATATTAACTAATTTACCATTTAAAGTTATATGATAATGAGAAACTAATTGCCTTGCGCCACTTCTTGATGGAGAAATTCCAAGACGGTAGACGACATTGTCAAGTCGTGATTCACAAAATTGCAACAAAACTTCTCCTGTTACACCTTTACTTCTACTGGATTTCTGAAACATAATTCTGAACTGCTTTTCAAGAATTCCATAAGTATATTTTGCTTTTTGCTTTTCCATCAATTGTATGGCATATTCTGATTTTTTGCCTTTTCTTCTATTATTTCCATGTTGTCCAGGAGGAAAGTTCCTTTTTTCTAAAGACTTATCTTCACCAAAAATTGGTTCTCCAAACTTTCGAGCTATTTTAGTTTTTGGACCAGTGTATCTTGCCATATTTTATTTTGTTTAAATTAATACTTTTCAATTCTTTGTTTATATGCTCTAAACTCTTCTTCTTTTTGGAGGTCTACAACCATTATGAGGGACAGGAGTTATATCGACAATTTCTGACACTTCAATTCCTGTATTATGAAGGGTTCTTATTGCAGATTCTCGGCCATTACCAGGCCCTTTTACAAAAACTTTAACTTTCTTTAGCCCAAGATCGAGAGCAACTTTTGCAGCATCCTCTGCTGCAGTTTGAGCTGCGTAAGGTGTATTTTTTTTTGAACCTCTAAATCCCATTTTCCCAGCTGAGGACCACGAGATTACATCTCCATTTAAATTTGTTAGGGAAATAATGATATTGTTAAAAGAAGCATTAATATGCGCCTCTCCAGTTGATTCAACAATTACTTTCTTTTTTTTACTTGATACTTTTGCCATAATTAAAATTATTTAGTTGCTTTCTTCTTGTTTGCAACCGTTTTACGTTTACCTTTTCTAGTTCTTGAATTATTTTTTGTGTGTTGACCTCTTAGAGGAAGACCTGATCTATGTCTAATACCTCTATAACAACCAATATCCATTAGTCTTTTAATGTTTAACTGAACTTCTGACCTAAGTTCACCTTCTATCTTAAAAGAACTAACCGCCTCTCTTATTCTTCCAGTATCATCATCTGACCAATCAGAAACTTTTTTACTTTCACTAACCTTTGCTAATGATAAAATTTTCTTTGATCTACTAAGACCTATCCCGTATATATAGGTAAGTGCTACTGGACCTCTTTTATTTTTTGGTATATCAACTCCTGAAATTCTTGCCATAATATTATCCTTGTCTTTGTTTAAACCTTGGGTTTTTTTTATTAATTACATAAAGCCTTCCATTCCTTCTAACGATTTTACAATCTGCACTTCTTTTTTTTAATGATGCTCTTACTTTCATTTTTTTTTAATTTTTAAAATCTATATGTAATTCTTGCCTTTGATAAATCATAAGGACTCATTTCTAATTTTACTTTGTCACCTGGTAATAGTTTTATATAATGTAAACGCATTTTACCTGAAATATGTGCAGTAACAATATGACCATTTTCAAGTTCAACTCTAAACATTGCATTTGAGAGTGATTCAATTATAGTTCCTTCTTGTTCTATTGCTGCTTGTTTTGCCATATTTATTTATATTGTTGATCTTCTTTTTGATTCCGATTTCATTAATCCATCATAATGTCTATTTAACAAATATGAATTCACTTGTTGTATTGTATCTATAGCAACTCCTACCATAATTAAAAGTGAAGTTCCTCCATAAAAAAGTGCCCATCCCTGTTGCATTCCAATTAACTTAACAACTACAGCTGGAAAAACAGCTAAGGCAGCAAGGTATAATGAACCTGGAAAAGTGATGTGTGACATAACCGTATCTAAAAATTCACTGGTTTCTTTACCAGGCCTAACACCAGGAATAAAACCTCCACTCCTTTTCAAGTCATCAGACATTTTATTTGTTGGAATAGTAATTGCGGTATAAAAGAAAGTAAAAATTATTATTAATAAAGCAAAAAGAATATTATACCATAATCCAAATATATCGGAAAAACTAGATTGCATCCATTGCCCAAAATTAGAATCCCCAAAAAGACTTCCTACAGATGCTGGTACAAACATAATTGCTTGAGCAAAAATAATAGGCATAACTCCAGAAGCATTTAATTTTAGTGGTATATATTGACGTGAGCCAAAGACGTTTCTTTCACCAGAATTAACAGAGGTTCTTCTTGCGTATTGAACAGGTATTTGCCTGACAGCCATAACTAGTAAAACCGACAACAAAATAATTATTACCCACAGAATCAATTCTATTAAAATTAACATTGGACCTCCATTATTTTCAGTAACTCTTGAAACAAATTCTTGAACAAATGAAACTGGNAAAGAAGCAATAATTCCTACCATAATTAATAATGAGATCCCATTACCTATTCCTTTATCAGTTATCTTTTCACCTAACCACATAGCAAAAACACAACCAGTAACTAATATTGTTACAGAGGAAATCATAAAAATAGGACCTCTTCCAATTATAAAGGCTGAGTCAGGAACTCCTAAGGCGCTTAATCCAAATAAATAAGCAGGAGCTTGAACAATACATATTCCGATTGTTAACCATCTTGTAATTTGATTAATGGTTTTCCTTCCACTTTCTCCTTCTTTTTGAAGCTTTTGAAGGTATGGAATACCAATCCCCATAAGTTGAACGACAATTGAAGCAGAAATATATGGCATTATACCTAGAGCAAAAATTGATGCATTTGCAAATGCTCCTCCAGTAAAAGCATTCAAAACCCCAAGTAAGCCTCCACCGCTTGTTCTATTTGAAAGTTCTGACAATTGAATAGAATCAATTCCAGGAAGAACTACTTGAGCTCCTAACCTGTANACAAGTAAAAGTCCCAATGTAAGAATAATACGATTACGTAACTCTTCAATTTTGTATATATTCAATAAGGTGTCTATTATTCCTTTCATATATTACTTTATGANAATTTCTCCACCGGCATTTTTGATTGAATCCTCTGCCGATTTTGAAAATTTATTTGCCTCAATTTTAATTGGTGAATTAATTTCTCCTCTACCAAGAATTTTGATGAGATTATTTTTGTTAACTACCCCAAAGTCTATTAAATTTTGAATAGTTAATGATTTAGTTACTTTTTTTTCATCAATCATTTTTTGAATTGTATCAAGATTGACAGAACTGTAATGTTTTCTATTAAAATTCTTGAACCCAAATTTAGGTACCCTACGTTGAAGTGGCATTTGTCCTCCCTCGAATCCGATTTTTCTTGAATACCCTGATCTAGATTTAGCACCTTTGTGACCTCTTGAGGATGTACCCCCTTTTCCTGAGCCTTCACCTCTACCTAGCCTTTTAGAGTTCTTGTGTGTTGATCCTATTTTAGGTTTTAAATTATTTAAATTCATAATATTTTTTTATTTAGATTCATCAACAGATACTAAATGTTCAACTTTACTAATCATACCCCTAATAGTAGCAGAATTTTCATGAATAACCTCTTTACCAATACCCCTTAAACCAAGAGCAATCAAAGTCCTTTTTTGATTTTTTAATCTTTTGATACTGCTTTTAATTTGTTTGATCTTAATTTTAGACATAATATTTTATTTAACCATTAAATACCTTATCAATTGAAATACCTCTTTCATTTGCTATTATTTCTGGACTTCTTAACTTAAGTAATGCATCAAAAGTAGCTTTTACAACATTATGAGGATTTGAAGAACCCTGTGATTTTGAAAGTACATTTTGGATTCCAACAGCATCTAAAACAGCTCTAACTGCTCCACCAGCAATTACCCCCGTACCTTCAGATGCTGGCTTTAGAAAAACTTTAGCTCCTCCATACTTTCCCTTTTGTTCGTGAGGAAGAGTACCTTTTTGAATTGGAATTCTAACTAATTTTTTTTTTGCATCTTCTACAGCTTTAGCAATAGCTTCTGAAACTTCTTTTGACTTTCCAAGACCCTGTCCAACAACTCCACTTTCATTTCCTACCACGACAATTGCAGAAAAACCAAAAGCACGACCTCCTTTAGTAACTTTTGTTACTCTTTGGACGCCAACTAGCCTATCCTTTAANTCGAGTCCACCAGGCTTTACTAATTCAACGTTTTTATAATTTTGATACATTTTATTTAAAATTTTAATCCAACCTCTCTAGCTCCTTCAGCAAGATTTTTAACTCTTCCATGATATAAATATCCACCCCTATCGAACCTAACGCTTTTGATTCCAAGAGAAATTGCCTTTTCAGCTAAANTTTTACCAACTTCTTTTGATATTTCTGATTTTGAGGAATTTTTTTTTGNTTTTTGATNTCTTGAGGAAGCATAAGCAATCGTTTTTCCTTCAATATCATTAATTATTTGAGCATAAATTTCTTTATTACTTCTATAGACTGANAACCNAGGAAAACTTTGATCACCAACAATTGTTTTTCGAATCCTATTTCTAATTCTTAATCTTCTTTTTTGCTTTGTTAAAGTCATAATTATCTTTTTTATGCTGATTTACCAGCTTTTCTTCTTATTTGTTCTCCAATAAATTTAATTCCCTTNCCTTTATATGGCTCAGGCTTTCGAAAAGATCTTATTTTTGCAGCAACATATCCAAGAAGTTGCTTGTCNATTGAAGTTAATTTAANAATTGGATTTTTNCCTTTTTCAGAANTTGTTTCAACTTTAACTTCAGAGGCTATTTCAAAAATTATATTATGGGAAAATCCAAGGGATAAATCAAGCTTTTGNCCCTGACAGTTTGCTCTATAACCTACTCCAACTAATTCTAATTCTTTTGTAAAACCTTTACTGACACCTTCAACCATATTGGCTATTAATGCCCTNTAAAGTCCATGCTTAGATTTATGATCTTTTGATTCGGAGTTCCTTTTTAATAATAACAAATCATTATTTAATTCTAAAGATATTCCAGAATATTCTTGTACTAATTCCCCTAATTTTCCTTTAACTNTAATNTTGCTGGCTTCAATTTGAATTGAGACCTCAGTTGGAATTTTGATTGGATTATTTCCTATTCTAGACATTACTTAACTTTTTAATTAATAAACGTAACATAATAATTCACCTCCTAAATTTTCTTTAACAGCTTGTTTACCAGTCATCAACCCCTTTGAAGTTGAAATAATTGAAATACCCAATCCATTTAATATCCTAGGAACCTCATTTGAACCAGAGTATTTCCTTAAACCCGGAGTACTAATNCGTTGTATCTTTTTTATTATTGGCTCATTAGATTGAGAATTATATTTTAATGCTATTTTAATATTTCCCTGACCATTTTTTGTTTCCTCGAGTTTATAACTAAGAACATAACCTTGATCAAAAAGAATTTTAGTTATTTCATATTTGATTTTTGAAGATGGAATATCAACAACTTTATGACCTGCTAAACTAGCATTTCTAATTCTCGTTAAAAAATCCGCTATAGGATCTGTATACATAGTTTAAATTTTAATTACCAACTTGCTTTTGTTACTCCAGGGATTAAACCCTTATTCGCCATTTCTCTAAAAGTCACTCTAGATATACCAAATTGTCTCATATATCCTTTTGGCCTACCAGTTAATTTGCACCTATTATGCATCCTAATAGGAGAGGCGTTTCTTGGAAGCTTTTGAAGTGCTTCATAATCCCCAGACTTTTTTAAAGCTTTTCTCTTAGAAGCATATTTAGCTACTGTTTTAGCTCTTTTAACCTCTCTTGCTTTCATTGATTCTTTTGCCATATTAATTATTTTTTAAAAGGTAATCCAAGTTCACTTAATAATGCTTTAGCTTCTCTATCGGTTTTAGCAGAAGTAACAAAAGTTATGTCCATTCCAGATATTTTATTTACTTTATCAATATCNATTTCAGGAAATATAATTTGTTCAGTTATTCCTAAATTATAATTACCCCTTCCGTCAAATCCAGATGCTTTAACTCCTTGGAAATCCCTCACTCTAGGAAGTGAAGCAGTAACTAACCTGTCCAGAAATTCGAACATTTTATCTCCTCGTAAAGTTACTTTTGCACCAATAGGCATTCCCTTTCTCAATTTAAAGGAGGCCACATCTTTTTTAGATAATGTTGGAACTGCCTTTTGACCTGTGATTTTTGTAAATTCATCAACCGCATAGTCAACAAGTTTCTTGTCTGAAACTGCTGAACCAACCCCCCTGCTTAAAACAATCTTCTTTAATTTAGGAGTCTGCATTATATTTTTGTACCCAAACTCCTCCTTTAAAGAGTTAATTATTCTTTCATTAAAATCCTTTTTTAATCTGGGTAAATACGTCATTTTTTAAATAATTTCTTTAGTTTTTTTTGAAAATCTAATTTTTTTATTGTTTTCGGTCTTAAAACCCACTCTGGTTGTTTTACCATCAGATGTCAATAGTGACAAATTAGATATATGGATTGGAGCTTCAAACTCTTTCAACCCACCTTTTGGATTTTTAGAACTTGGTTTTTCATGCTTTTTGACAAGATTAACTCCCTCAACAATGGCTTTNTTTTNTGAGATTAAAACANTTATAATTTTNCCCTCAGAACCTTTATGTTCCCCAGCTATTATTTTAACAGTATCTCCTTTTTTAATTTTTAATTTTTTCATTTTATAAATTAATTTTTAAAGAACCTCAGGTGCAAGTGAAACTATTTTCATAAACTGTTTATCTCTTAACTCTCTGGCCACAGGACCAAAAACTCTAGTACCTATCATTTCTCCTGTAGCATTTAATAAAACACAAGCATTATCATCAAATCGAATATAAGAACCATCATATCTTCTTATTTCTTTAATAGTTCTAACTACCACAGCAATAGATACTTGTCCTTTTTTTATGGTACCAGAAGGTGAAGCATCTTTGACACTTACAACAATTTTATCCCCAACAGAAGCATACCTTCTTTTAGTACCTCCAAGTACTCTTATGGTCAAAACTTCTTTTGCTCCCGANTTATCTGCTACTTTTAAACGTGATTCCTGTTGCAACATTTTATTTTGCTTTTTCTAAAATTTCTATTAATCTCCAACATTTTGTTTTACTTAAAGGTCTTGTTTCCATAATTTTTACAGTATCACCAATACTACANTTATTATCTTCATCATGAACAACGTACTTTTTTGTTTTCAAAACAAATTTACCATACATAGGATGCTTGACTCTTTTAACTTCAGAAACGACTATAGACTTGGTCATCTTATTGCTAATCACAACTCCTATTCTTTCTTTTCTTAAATTTCTTTCAACCATAATTCTATTCAATTACCTTATTTTTTTTATTAGAAATAGCTGTGGCTATTCGAGCAACATCACGTCTTAAATATCTTAACTGCAAAGGGTTTTCTAGAGGTGTAACAGAATGATTCATTTTTAATTCAAAAAGTTTCTTTTTAAACTCAACAAGCTTGTTGTTAAGTTCCTCAACTGATAAATTATTAATTTCTGACTGTTTCATTTAAATTAATTTTTTTTATTCAAAATCTCTTGCAATAATAAACTTTGTCCTAACTGGTAACTTCTGTGCAGCAAGTCTTAATGCTTCTTTTGCAACATCAAAAGTAACTCCAGAAACTTCAAAAAGAATTCTACCTGGTTTAACAACTGCAACAAAATACTCAGGGGCTCCTTTACCTTTTCCCATTCTAACTTCTAAAGGTTTTTTGGTAATTGGNTTATCAGGGAAAATCTTTATCCATAACTGACCTTGTCTTTTCATATATCGAGTAGCNGCAACCCTNGCAGCCTCAATTTGTCGGGAGGTAAGAAACTTTGAATCTAATGTCTTAATACCAAAAGTCCCATTTGAAAGTTGATTACCTCTAGAGGAAAGTCCTTTCATTCTTCCTTTTTGTGCTTTTCTATATTTTGTTCTTTTTGGCTGCAACATAATTTTCTAACTAATAAAGTTATTTTCTTCGTCTTTGTCTATTATTATTTTTTGAATTAGAATTAACCTTCTTAGTCATACCAACTAANGGAGATAACTCTCTTTTACCATAAACCTCTCCTTTCATTATCCAAACTTTAATTCCTAACCTTCCATAAGTAGTATGAGCTTCAGCAAGTGCATAATCGATATCTGCTCTAAAGGTAGATAATGGAATTCTTCCCTCTTTATATAATTCAGAACGAGCCATNTCAGCACCATTTAATCTACCCGATATCAAAACCTTAATCCCCTCAGAATTCATTCTCATTGCTGAGGCAATAGACATTTTTATTGCTCTCCTNTAAGAGATTCTACTTTCTATTTGACGAGCTATACTTGCAGCTACTAATTTAGCATCAAGTTCTGGNCTTTTAATTTCAAAAATATTTATTTGAACCTCTTTAGCAGTAATTTTTTTTAGTTCTTCTTTTAACTTATCAACTTCCTGGCCAGCTTTTCCAATAATGATTCCAGGNCTTGAAGTAGTAATAGTNATAGTAATAATTTTTAATGTTCTTTCAATTATTATATTTGATACNCTTGCTTTAGCCAATCTTATGTAAATATATTTTCTTATTTTNTCATCTTCTGCNATTTTATCACCATAATCATTNCCNCCGTACCAATTAGAGTCCCATCCTCTAATTATTCCCAAACGATTACCAATAGGGTTAGTTTTTTGTCCCATTTTATATATCCATTTTATTAGATTCCAACACTAAGGTTACATGATTAGAACGCTTTCTGATCCTATGTGCTCTCCCTTGTGGAGCNGGNCTTAATCTTTTCAACATNCTACCAGAATCTACTCTGATTTCTTTAACAAATAATTTTGCNTCTTCAATATTAGAAGATNCGTTTTTTGATTGCCAATTAGATAANGCAGAAAGTAGTAATTTTTCAAGTTTTTTCGAAGCTTCTTTNGGATTGAATTTTAATATTCCCAATGCACTATTAACATCTTTTCCCCTTACAAGATCTGCAACTAATCTCATTTTTCTTGGAGAGGTAGGGCAATTGTTTAGCTTAGCAAAAAAAGCAGATTTTTTTGAATCTTTAATTACTTCAGCNGACTTTCTTTTTCTTTTACCCATTATTAANTTTATTTAATNCCCTTGTTTTTAGCTCCTGAATGACCTCTAAATGATCNAGTTGGAGAAAATTCACCTAGTTTATGGCCAACCATNTTCTCGGTNATNTAAACTGGNATGAATTGCCTTCCATTNTGAACAGCAATTGTTTGTCCCACAAAATCAGGAATAATTAATGATGATCTTGACCATGTCTTTATAACGGTTTTTTTGTTTGCTTCAACATTTAGTGAAACTTTTTTTTCTAAACTGTGATGGACAAATGGTCCCTTTTTTAAAGATCTAGCCATATAATTATTTTTTTCTACGTTCGACAATTAATCTGTTTGAAATTTTATTTTTAGATCGGGTTTTAAAACCTTTAGCAGGAATTCCATTTTTAGATCTTGGATGCCCACCAGAAGCTCTACCTTCTCCACCACCCATAGGATGATCAACCGGATTCATTGCAACAGGTCTAGTCCTTGGCCTTCTTCCAAGCCAACGTGAACGACCAGCTTTACCATAAACTAAAAGTTGATTGTCAGAATTTGATATTGTCCCAATAGTAGCCATGCAATTTACTAAAATCAAACGTGTTTCCCCTGAAGGCAGTTTTACTGAAGCGTATTTACCATCTCTTGCCATCAATTGAGCAAAAGTACCAGCGCTTCTTGCAATACTTGCTCCTTTTGAGGGAGTTAGTTCAATACATGAAATAATTGTTCCAAGAGGAATAGCTGATAAAGGTAATGAATTACCAAGCTCAGGTGATACATCATCTTTACCTGAAATAATTTTCTGACCTACATGAAGACCATTTTGGGCAATAATATACCTTTTTTCTCCATCAGAATATTTAAGTAATGCAATAAATGCAGTGCGGTTGGGGTCATATTCAATTGAAATTACCTCAGCTTCAATATCAAATTTATCTCTTTTAAAATCAATTATTCTGTATCTTTTTTTATGACCTCCCCCTATATTTTTAACAGTCATCTTACCTGAATTATTTCTACCTCCAGTTCTTTTTTTTGGAGCTAATAAAGATTTTTCAGGCCTACTCTTAGTAATAGCGTCAAAGCCATTTACTATTGTAAATCGCTGGGCTGGAGTTATTGGCTTTAGTTTTCTTACTGACATAATTAGATTTAAATATTACTGTAAAAGTCAATAGTATCTCCTTCNGAGACTTTTACTATAGCTTTTTTTAAGATTTTAGTTTTACCACGCTGAATACCAGTTTTAGTATACTTTGTTTTTCTAACTGGTCCATAATTTAAAGTTCTAACTTTTTCAACTTTAACACCATAATTGCTTTCNACTGCCTTCCTTATTTCTAACTTATTTGAACCGTTTGAAACTAAAAAAGTATATCTACTATTCATTTCACTATCATTAGTAGCTTTTTCAGTAATAATTGGTTTAATTAAAATTTTCATAGAATTANACTTTATTTAAAATTTTTTCAATCAAACTAATTGCACTTTCAGAAATAATAAGGCTTTTATTGTTAACTATGTTATAAGTATTTAATTCTGAACTAGTTATGATGCTATGTTTTTTCAAATTACGCGACGACAAATATACATTTTTATTTGGCTCAGACAATACCAATAAAGTTTTTTTGTCTTCTANTCCAATTGACTTTATTATTTTCAAAAAAGAACTTGATTTTGGAATATCAAAATTAAAATCCTCTAAGACAATTATTGAATTCTCTTTGGCTTTAATAGATAAAGCCGATTTTCGAGCTAAACGCTTGACTTTTTTATTAACTTTTTGAGAATAATCTCTTACTCGGGGACCAAAAATACGACCTCCTCCTCTAAANAGTGGATTTTTTATACTTCCTGCTCTTGCAGTACCCGTTCCTTTTTGTTTTTTAATTTTTCTAGTACTCCCAGTTATTTCTCCTCTTTCTTTAACTTTATGTGTGCCCTGACGTTTATTAGCTAAATACTGTTTGACATCGAGATATACAGCATGAGTATTAGGCTCAATTTGAAAAACTGATTTTGAAAGACTAGCTTTTCTTCCAGTTTCTTTTCCTTTTATATTTAGTATAGGTATTTCCATTATTTTTGAATAATCACATAAGATTTATTATGACCCGGTACACTCCCCTTGACAACTAAAACATTATCTTCTGGAATAACTTTTAATACTCTTAAATTTTGAACTTTAACTTTACTAGCTCCCATTTGACCTGCCATTCTCATTCCTTTAAAAACTCGAGCAGGATATGAAGCGGCTCCAATTGAACCAGGTGCCCTTAGACGATTGTGTTGACCATGAGTTGATTGCCCAACTCCTGCAAAACCATGTCGTTTTACAACACCTTGAAACCCTTTACCTTTAGAAATACCAGAAATATCCACAAATTCACCCTCTTTGAAATGTTCAACGGTTATTTTATCACCTAATTTATAGTTTTCCTCAAAGTTTCTGAATTCATAAATCTTATTTTTAGGAGTTGTATTAGATTTTTTAAAATGTCCTAATTCAGATTTTAAAGATTTTTTTTCTGATTTTTCTTCAAAGCCAAGTTGAATTGAATTGTAACCATCATTCTTTTGAGTCTTAATTTGAGTTACAATACAAGGCCCAACATTTANAACAGTACAAGGCAAACTCTTACCTTTATCATCAAAGATACTGGTCATTCCAATTTTTTTACCTATCAAACCTGACATTATATATATTTTTATTTTAAACTTTTATTTCAACTTCAACACCACTNGGTAATTCTAATTTCATTAAAGCATCAATAGTTTTCGATGAGGAACTGTAGATGTCTAATAACCTTTTGTATGAGCACAACTTAAACTGTTCTCTTGATTTNTTATTTACATGAGGCGAACGAAGTACAGTAAAAATTTTCTTATGAGTTGGCAAAGGGATAGGACCAGTTACCACTGCCCCAGTAGTTTTAACTGTTTTAACAATCTTATCAGCAGACTTNTCTACCAAATTGTAATCATACGATTTTAACTTTATTCTAATTTTCTGACTCATTTANTTTTTANGATTTAGTTCCTTTNACTTCAGCAATNACTTCATCTGAAATNTTNGANGGAGTTTGNCTGTAATGAGAAAACTCCATNGTTGATGTTGCNCTACCTGAAGACAATGTCCTTAAGGATGTAACATAACCAAACATTTCNGAAAGAGGAACNTCAGCNTTAACNACNTTAGATCCNGCCCTNTCATCCATAGCATTTACCTGACCTCTTCTNCTATTTAAATCTCCAACAATATCNCCCATATTTTCCTCAGGAGTTAAAACNTCTANTTTCATTATTGGTTCCATTATTACCGCTTTAGCAGNCTTTGAGGAATCCTTAAATCCAAGCCTGGCAGCTAATTCAAAAGATAATGAATCAGAATCAACTGGATGAAATGATCCGTCTTTCAAAGTAATCTTCATCGAATCTACTTCGAATCCAGCTAAAGGTCCATTTAACATAGAATCTCTAAAACCTTTTTCTACAGATGGAATATATTCCTTTGGAATATTCCCTCCCTTTATTAAATTAACAAATTCTAAACCTGATTTCCCCTCTTCTGCAGGTTCAATAGTAAAAACGATATCAGCAAACTTTCCCCTACCGCCAGTTTGCTTTTTGTAAACCTCTCTATGATCTGCAGAAGCAGTAAGAGCCTCTTTGTATTCAACCTGAGGTTTACCCTGATTCACTTCAACTTTGAATTCTCTTCTTAATCTATCTACAATTATGTCAAGATGCAATTCACCCATTCCAGAAATTACTGTTTGACCAGACGCTTCATCAGTTTTTACTACAAAAGTGGGATCCTCTTCTGCTAGTTTAGCTAATGACATTCCCAATTTATCTACATCTGCTTTAGTTTTAGG
>NHJR02000007.1 GCA_002169155.2 Flavobacteriaceae bacterium TMED220 | reverse complement strand
GGATTAAGTTATTATTTTGAACTGTTTTCAAATATGGATTATCCAATAGCTTCTAACTTATTAATTTCATTGCCAGAAAACCTGCTTAGCTCTTTCCCTTTTCCAGATTTTAATAAAATTTTGGATTTTCAATTTTTAGGAATTGTATTATCTCTGACGTTAATTTCAAGTATAGAATCGCTTCTAAGTATAAAAGCAGTTGATAAGCTTGATCCTCAAAAAAGAAGATCAAATTTAAATAAAGATTTAAGAGCCCTAGGATTAGCGTCTGCAATAAGTGGTTTTTTTGGAGGTTTAAATGTTGTAACTGTAATAGCCAGAAGTTCTGTAAATGTTAATAATAGTGCCTCAAATAGATCATCTAATTTTTTTCATGCCTTTTTTCTTTTATTATTTGTTATACTTTTCCAAAATCAAATTCAAAAAATTGCTCTCCCTGCACTAGCAGCAATATTAGTTTATACTGGATATAAATTATCCTCTCCTTCAAATATTTTAGGAATTGCAAGAATTGGTAAAGAACAGTTGGCAATATTTCTGGCAACCCTAATTACTACGCTTTTAGGGGGTATAATTCTTGGAATAACAATTGGTATAATCAGTGCTTTTTTAATTCATGTTTTAATTAATAATTCTTTTTTATTATTTACAAGAAATATTTTAAAGCCAAACGTTTTGATGTATAGAGAAGAAGAGAGCGGAAATTATTATGTTAGTGTCAAAAACTTTTGTAGTTTTTTAAACTTTTATAAACTAAAAAAAATGCTTGACGAAATACCTGAAAATGCCCATGCTATTCTGGATTTTTCTTTATGTGAGTTCGTCGATCATACCGTAATGGAAGGAGTAAACGACTATAGAAGAGTGTTTTCAAGAAAAGGAGGTCTATTCGAAATTATTGGTTTAGATATTCACCTTGCAGACACAGAACACCCATTTGCAATAAGGAAAGTTCTTCCAATTAAAGAATTTTTTGCTCTTAATAAGAATCTAACAAAGAGACAATTATCTCTTGAAAAACTTTCTAAAGTTTTAAACTTAAGTTATAACCCAGAAATGAGTTCAGAATCTAAAAGTCTTGATCAATTTATTTTTTTCAAAACTAAGCTAATTAATTACCAAAACAATCAATTGATAAGTTTAGAAAACAACTTTTCTTTTTTTGACTTATCTTACAGCGAGGGGGCTTTTATAGCTAAAGAAGATTTAAAGGCTTCTTTTCTATTAATTAATTTAAAAGAGAAAATACCATCTTTTATGTTAGACAAAGAAATGTTCTTAGGGACTATTAATGAAAGATTTAAATATAAAGATCTTGACTTTAAAAAGCACCCTGTTTTTTCAAAAAGATTTTATTTATCTGGCAGTAATGAATCGCAGGTTAGAACTTTATTTGATGAAAAGCTTATAAATTTTTTAATTAAAAATGTTGATTATTATATAGAATCAAAAAAATCATATTTATTAATTAAAAGAAAGGACAGGCTTCTGAGCATTGAGGAAATAAAAAAACTTTTAAGCTTTGCGACCGAGCTTGTTTTAATTTTAAAAAATAAAAAAAATGAATAAAACACTTTATATATTTTTATTAATGGTTTATAATTTTTACTCCCTCTATGGACAATCAACCATTGGAAGTGTTGAAAGGTTAGACCCTGAAATAAATTCTTTAATCCCTATAAATGCCAAAATTGAAATTTTAGGTTCGGGTTATAATTGGTCTGAAGGGCCCATATGGGTTGAGAATTTAAATGGGCTTCTTTTTAACGACCCTCCAGAAAACAAAATGTATCTTTGGACTGAGGGACCTGGGGTCAAGCTTTATCTTGATCCGAGTGGATATACTGGTTATGCTCCATCTTCACTGAAAAAAGGAAGTAATGGTATGGCCTTTAATACAAATGGCTCCATTATAATGGCTCATCCAGGAGATCGAAGAATAGCAAGATTCAATTCCTCTTTTGAAAATCCAGAACCCAAATTTGAGACAATTACTGACAAATATATGGGCAAGAGATTTAATAGTCCAAATGATGTGGTTGTCAATGAAAATAATGATGTTTTCTTTACCGACCCCCCCTACGGATTAAAAAATCAAGACAATGATTCATTAAAGGAATTAAGCTTTAATGGCGTTTATAAATATTCCAATAACCAAACCATTCTTCTATACAAAAACATGACTAGACCAAATGGATTGGCTTTTTCAAAAAACGGTTCTGAACTTTATGTTGCTAATTCCGACCCCAAAAAAGCCCTCTGGTATGTTTTTGACTTGAATAAAGCTCCTCCCCTAACTCCTGAGCTTTTTTTTGATGCGACGAGTTTAGTTAGTAAAGAAAAAAAGGGATTGCCTGATGGGCTTAAAGTACATTCGAAAGGCTATGTTTTCGCTTCAGGTCCTGGAGGTATTCTTATTTTTAATAATAATAAAAAACATATTGGAACAATATTAACTGAAGTTGCTTCCTCAAATTGTGCCTTTAACTCAGACGAATCATATCTATATATGACTTCTGATAATTATCTGACTCGAATAAAACTTGTTAAATGAATTTATATTCTATAGAAACAGGTAATTTTAAGCTAGACGGTGGGGCAATGTTTGGAGTTGTTCCAAAAAGCCTTTGGGAAAAAACTAACCCTCCTGATGAACTTAACAGAATTAAAATGTCTGCAAGATCGCTTTTAATAGAGGATGAAAATAAATTGATTTTAATTGATACAGGTTTAGGTAATAAACAAAGTGAAAAGTTTTTTAGCCATTTTTCTTTATGGGGCGACTTTTCTTTGGAAAAATCACTTGCCCATTATGGCTTTTCTAAAGATGACATTACAGATGTTTTTTTAACTCATTTACATTTTGATCACTGTGGGGGTGCAATTGAAAAGGATTCAAATGGTAAGCTTTCGCTAGCCTTCAAAAACGCAAAGTATTGGTCAAATCATGATCATTGGAATTGTGCGAAAAACCCTAATGAAAGAGAAAAAGCTTCTTTTTTAAGTGAAAATATTTTACCAATTGAAAAAAGCGGAAAACTTCAACTTTTGGATTCTCCTAAAGATTCTATTTTTAAAAATTCTCCTCTAAAGTTTGATATTTTATTTGTAGATGGACACACTGAAAAACAGATGCTCCCCGTGATCAAATATAAAAACGAAACTATTGTTTTTGCTGGAGACTTAATTCCTACAGTTGGTCATTTACCCATTCCTTATATAATGAGTTATGACACCAAACCCTTAATCTCTTTAGAAGAAAAAGCTTCTTTTTTAGATTTGGCTGAAAAAAACAATTACTTACTTTTTATGGAACATGATCCTAACAATGAGCTTATATCATTAAAAAAAACTGAAAAAGGGGTCCGTTTAGATGATTCTTTCACTCTTAAAACATATTTTTGAATTGATGCTTATTAAAAATATTCTTTTTTTGATTTCTTTTTTTGTCATGGCTCCTATTTTATTTTCTCAATACTGGCAACAAAAAGCGGATTATGAAATGGAAATTGAATTAGACGTTTCATCCGCTCAATTTAATGGTAAACAAAGAATATTATATACTAATAACTCTCCTGAAACATTAAATAAAGTTTTTTATCATTTATATTTTAATGCATTTAGGCCAGGGAGTGAAATGGCTGAAAGACAAAAGAGTTCTTTAGATGTAAATAGAAGGTTTAAAGTAATTATTGATTCGATTGGCCCCAAGAGTTATGGAAAAATACAAGTGAAAAATTTAAAGCAAAACGGTATTCTTTTAAATCCTTTTTTTTCTGAAACAATACTTGAAGTTCCGCTAGCTAATCCTATTTTGCCTGGAGAAAGCGCTGTTCTTGATTTAGAATTTAGCGGACAAGTTCCAGATTTGATAAGGAGATCTGGGAAAAATTCCTCTGAAGGAGTAGCTTTCTCTATGGCTCAATGGTACCCTAAACTTGCTGAATATGATATTGATGGATGGAATGCCAGCCCATATTTGGGTCGTGAGTTTCACGGTGTTTGGGGAAACTTTGATGTGAAAATAACATTAGATAAAAACTTTACAGTGGCCGCAAGTGGTTACCTCCAAAATCCTGAAGACATTGGAAAGGGATATAAAAAAATTAAAAGAAGTAAATCAAAAAAAGGTAAATTAACATGGCATTTTATTGCTCCAAATGTTCATGACTTCACTTGGGCAGCGGACAAAGACTATATTCATGATATTTATCCTGGCCCCAATAATGTTAAATTACATTTTTTCTATAAAAATAATCCCTCAATAATTGATAACTGGAAAAAACTTCAGCCCTTAACAGCTGAGTTAATGGAATATTTTAATTCTTCTATAGGTGACTATCCTTACAAACAGTACTCTGTAGTTCAGGGAGGTGATGGTGGAATGGAATATGCAATGTTAACCCTGATTACAGGTGAAAGAAAATTTGGTTCGTTAGTTGGAGTAACCGCACATGAACTGGCCCATTCTTGGTTTCAAAATATATTAGCAACTAACGAAATGAAACATGAATGGATGGATGAAGGGTTCACTACCTATATTTCTACAATTGCTACTGATAAAGTTTTAAAAGAAAACAAAATTTTTCCTTTAAGAAATGCCTATTTAGGTTATTATAATTTAGCATTATCTGGCGTTGAACAACCTCAACAAACGAATGCTAACCGATATGCTTATAATTATGCTTATGAAAGTTCCGCGTATAATAAAGGTGCCGTTTTTTTATCTCAATTAGGATATATTATTGGGAAAGAAAATTTAAATACTAGTTTAAAAATTTATTTTGAAGAATTCAAGTTTAAACATCCCACGCCAAGAGATTTTATAAGAATTGCTGAAAGAGTTTCTGGTATATTATTGAATTGGTATTTAACTGATTGGACCCAAACAACAAATACTATTGATTACAAAATATCTGGAGTTTCTAAATTAGATAATAAAACAATTATAGATCTTGAGAGAGTTGGTATGATGCCTATGCCCTTAGAAATTTTAATTTCTTTTAAAAATGGAAATAAACAAATTCATTATGTCCCTATTGGAATCATGAGGGGTGAAAAAAAACCATATGTTGATATAGAATGGATTTTGCATAATGATTGGACTTGGTCTACTCCCAATTATAAATTAATTATTGATTCTCCTCTTGATTCTATTGAAAAAATAACTATTGATTCCAGCAATCTTATGGCTGACATTGATAAATCAAATAATTATTATTTAAACAATAATGATCCATAAACCGGAAATAAAAATATTAAAAAACAAAGAAGAGATTGCTTTTCTTTTTAAAGATGGTATAGTTACTTCAAATTCTATTATAAAATTAATATATTCAAAAAAACCTGGCGAAAATTATTTTCATTATACTGTAAGTGTCCCAAAAAAAAGCTTCAAAAAGGCTGTGGATAGAAATAAATTGAAAAGGTTAATGAGAGAAAGCGTTAGGAATTATTATAAAATTAATTCAACTGATTTATATCCTTTTAACACATCTTTTTTTATTTTTACTGGCGATTCCATGAAGTCATATAAAGAAATAAAGGCTTCAATTTTTCACATCATTAACAGAGTAGTTTNATTATTTGTAATACATTGCTTGATGTAATATTCCATCCTCCATATATTTTTTCCCTTTTTTTATAAATCCAAGTTTAATATAAAAATCATTTAACCTTGCNTGTGCTGAAATTTTTATTTTATTATTTTTATTAATACTTAAAATGTATTGTATAGATTTNTTTACAATTATTTGTCCTATNTTTTTTCTCCTATATTTTTTTTCAACTATTATTCTTCCTATTAAATAGTATCCTTCTTCAAACAATACCCTAGAACACGCAATTACTTGATTGTCAAATACTCCAATAATNTGCTTAGCTTTTTGATCTTTGTCATCTAAGTCCTGATAAACACAATTTTGTTCTACAACAAACACTTTTGANCGCAATTTTAATAATTGATATAAATTAAAATTATTAATTTCTTTAAAATCTAGAATCAGCCAATTTATTTGCACATTATCTTGTTTATTCTATTCAAATGTCTTCCTTTTTCAAATTTAGTTTTTATAAAAATTTCTACACTTTTTATAGCTTCTTCTAAACTTATAAAACGAGAGGGAATACTAATAACGTTTGCGTCGTTATGCTTTCTCGCTAATTTTACTATTTCTATATTCCAGCAAAGAGCTGCTCTTACTTTTTGATGTTTATTTGCTGTCATTGCAGCTCCATTTCCAGATCCACAAATTATTATTCCTAACTCGCTATTATTAGATGAGACGTCCTCGGCAACAGGATGAATAAAATCAGGATAGTCTACGCTTTTTTCATCATCTGTTCCGTGGTTTACAAATTTTAATCCTTTCTTTTCAAAGTGCTTTATTATTATTTTTTTGTAAGTAACTCCGGCGTGATCATTACCAATAGATATAATCATTTATACTGATTTGTTTTAATTAATATGTTGAAAACTAATTATTGTTTTTTAATAAGTTATTAATTGTTTTTATTTATTAAAAATTTAATATTAAAAACCAAAAAAAATTATTTTATATTATTAAAAAAATATTTATTTATTTTTTCTACTTATTGACAATTCTTTTAATTATAAATGTTTTATTTTTTAAACATTTATAATTATTAACATTAGTTCAAAACTAAATTAATTAATTGTAATTCAATATTATAATAAAATAATAGTTATTTAAATCTTTTTAAAAATTAATCTTTTTTAAATAAACAATATTACTTCATAAAAGTTAATGTAAATATTAACATACATACATATACATAATTTTTTTAATTTATAAATTATAATAAATATGTATAATTATAATAACTGTTTAAAACAATTTTAAAATATTTAATACGTAGTTTTATGTTTGAAAAATGAAAGAATTAAAAAAAAAAATATTAAGTATTTTAAAACAAAATAAAAATAAAAAATATAACNATATTCAAATATCTTCTGTTTTGGGAATATATGATCCAAAACAACGAAAAAAAATTATTAGAATTATTCAAAATTTAATTGAANAAAATNTTATTAAGTCAATTGATAAAGGAAAATTTCAATATTATATAAATAAAAAAAATACATTTTCNGGGACATTGCAATTAACATCGACAGGCAGAGGTTTTGTTATTGTAGATGATATGGANAGCGATGTCATGGTAAATAAAATTNACTTAAATAAAGCGTTTGACGGTGATTATGTGAAGGTTAACGTTTTTAATAATAAAAAAAGAATAGAAGGGGAAATTATTGAAATANTAAAAAGAAATAAAAAAGAATTTATTGGAGAATTTAAAGAACATAAAAATAGCGGATTTGTTTTAACTCAAAACAAAAATATGTATACAGATTTTTATATTTCTGATAAAGATATCATAGTAGATGTTGAAGAGGGAGATAAAGTTTTAGTNAAATTTAAAGATTGGCCTAAAAATACTAAGAACCCATTTGGTAGAATAATTAAAAACTTAGGAAAAAAAGGAGAAATAGATACAGAAATTAAATCTCTTTTAAATGATTTTAAAATTAAAGAATTTTTTAACGAACAAATTCTAAATTCAACAAAAAAAATTAATACAAAAATTGATAGAAAGGAAATTAATATTAGAAAAGACATTAGGGATATATTAACACTAACAATTGATCCAGATACTGCAAAAGATTTTGATGATGCAATATCAATTAAAAAAATTGATAATAAAAAGTATGAAATAGGAATTCATATTGCAGATGTATCCCATTATGTAAATTTTAATTCAGAAATAGATAAAGAAGCATTGAAAAGGGGAAATTCTATATATTTAGTAGATAGAGTTATACCNATGCTTCCAGAAAAATTATCTAACGAAGTCTGCTCTTTAAGACCAAATGAGGATAAATTGACATTTTCGGCAATGTTTGAATTAAACGAAAAAGGAACAATATTAAATGAATGGTATGGTAAAACTNTTATTAACTCAGACTATAGATTTACTTATGATGAAATTCAAAGCGTTATAGATAATAATTCACCTGTAATTAAAAAAGAAGTTTCATTAAAAAAAAGTAAGATAATTTTAGATGTTAATACATTTAATTCTATTATTTTTTTAAATAAAATAGCAAAAAAATATAGAGAAAAAAGATTAGAAAAAGGAGCGATATTTTTTGATAAAAAGGAAGTTGGGTTTATNCTTGATAGAAAAAAAAATCCACAAAAAATAATATTAAAAAAACAAAAAGAAGCCAATAAATTAGTTGAAGAATTTATGTTGTTAGCTAATAGAAAGGTNGCAGAATATTGTCTATCAAAAAACACAAAAAATGTTTACAGAGTTCATGATAAACCAGATATTGATAAAATAAAAAATCTAAAAAANATAGCTGGCGCCGTTGGATTTGATTTAAAAACAGAAGAAAATAAAATATCAAAATCTATAAATGAATTATTATTTTTTATTAAAGGGAAAAATGAAGAGAATTTAATAAATAATCTTGCTTTAAGAGCAATGAGTAAGGCAGAGTATAATACAAATAACATAGGGCATTATGGCTTAGGATTTGAAAATTATGTTCACTTTACTTCACCTATTAGAAGATATTCAGATGTTTTAGTTCATCGTATTTTACACAACAAAATTTTAAATAAAAATAAAGTTGATGTGGAGAATTTAAATAACATATGTATTCATATATCAAATAAAGAAAAAGAAGCTGTGAAAATTGAAAGAGAGTCAATTAAATTAATGCAAATAAAATATTTAGAAAAAAAAGAAGGTTTAACAAGCGAAGGAGTAGTGTCTGGCNTGACAGAGAGGGCAATTTATATTGAACTAAGTAATAGCAAAGCAGAGGGTTTAGTTAGGGTAAAAGACCTCAAAGATGATTTTTATATATATAATGAAAAAAAACATAAATTATTTGGAAGAAGAACCAATAAAATTATACAATTAGGAGATTTAGTAGAAGTAATTATTAAAAAAGTTGATATAAATAAAAGACAAATAGATTTAGAAATGATATGATTTTAATTATAATAAAAATTAATGAGGCATCGAGCGGATTCGAACCGCTGTACAAGCTTTTGCAGAGCTCTGCCTAGCCACTCGGCCACGATGCCAAATTAAATGTAAAAATAAACAAATTTAGTTAGTATGCATTTCCTTCCTTTTAACTTTATTTTTGACTGAAACACTAAAAACATTTCCATTAATAGGAGGATTTAATTTGCTTACTTCTAATGAAACTTTATTTATTTTTGGGAAAACCAAAAATATTTTGTCTACTACTCTTTTAACAACATTTTCTAATAGTTTTGAAGGAGATAGCATTTCTTTTTTAACAATATCAAGAAGCGATACATAATCTATGGTGTCTTTTAATTCGTCAGAAAGTGATGATTTTTTCAAATTAGAAAAAACACTTAGATTTACTAAATACTCTCCTCCTATTAAATTCTCTTCACTTAAACAGCCATGGTAGGCATATATCTTGATATCTTTTAATTTTATTTTGCCCATTTAAATTTTTTTATAAATATATAATTATAATAAGAATAATTATTGTTTGGTGTGTTTTTCAATATATTTGTTTAAATTTTTTAAATGGATAAAAAAATTTCATATGAAAATTTTATTGACTCAATCATAGCAGAAGATTTAAAAAAAGGATTTAATAAAAAAGATTTAAAATTTCGCTTTCCTCCTGAACCAAATGGATTTCTTCATATTGGTCATCTTAAAGCACTAGATTTAAACTTTTCACTTGGAGAAAAATATAACGCTTCGGTTAACTTAAGATTTGACGACACAAATCCTTCCAATGAAAGTATAGAATTTGTTAATGCGATTAGACGTGATATAAAATGGCTTGGATATAATTGGGATAAGGAATGTTATGCATCAGATTATTTTGAAATTTTATATAAGTGGTCTTTAATTTTAATTGAAAATAATTTAGCCTATATAGATTCACAGGATTCTGAAACTATAGCTTCTCAAAAAGGAACTTTAAATAAACCTGGAAAAAATAGTCCTTACAGGAATAGAAGCGTGAAAGAAAATATAAAGATCTTTGAAGAAATGAAACAAGGAGTTCATAAGGAAGGCGAACATGTTCTTAGGGCAAAAATAGACATGGGCTCATCAAATTTATTAATGAGAGACCCAATTATGTACAGAGTGATTTTTAAAAACCACCACAGGCTTAAAAAAAAATGGTGTTTGTTTCCCACGTATGATTGGACGCATGGGCAATCGGATTATATAGAAAGAATTTCACATTCATTATGTTCGCTTGAGTTTAAACCTCATCGTGATCTTTACGAATGGTTTTTAAATAAAATAGTGAATCAATCAATTAAATACCCTAAGCAAAGGGAATTTGCGCGACTTAATCTCTCTTATACAATTATGAGCAAAAGAAAATTAGCTGAGTTGGTAGATAAGGGGCATGTAAAAGGATGGGACGACCCAAGAATGCCTACAATTTCTGGATTACGAAGAAGAGGATATACTCCTGAGGCGCTAAAAAAATTCATTAGAACTGCCGGAATTTCAAAAAGAGAAAATTTAATAGATGTTTCTCTTCTTGAATATTGTATTAGAGAAAATTTAAATAAAGTAGCTAATAGGGTCATGGTGGTTCTAGACCCTGTTAAATTGATAATCACAAACTATCCAGAGGATAAAAATGAAAATGTACAAATAGTTAATAATCCAGAGGATCTAAATAGTGGCACCAGGAATGTTTCTTTTTCAAGGGAAATATATATTGAAAGAGAAGATTTTAAAGAAATAGCTAACAGAAAATATTTTAGGCTATCAATCGGCAAAGAAGTGAGGTTAAAAAGTGCTTATATAATTAAGGCAATTTCTTGTAATAAGGACAATAACGGGAAGGTTACGGAAATACTATGTGAATATGATCCAAAAAGTAAAAGTGGAAGTGGTACAATTGAAAGTGAGAGAAAAGTAAAAGGGACAATTCATTGGGTCTCTAAATCTAATTCTTTAGATGCGGAAGTTAACTTATATGATAGATTATTTAAAAATGAATTTCCAGAAAAAACAGAAGGTAAAAGTTTCCTAGAGTCATTTAATGAAAACTCATTAAAGATAATTAATGTTAAAGCAGAAAGGAGCGTTGAAAACTCAAAGGTTGGTCAAATTTTCCAATTTCAGCGAAAGGGATATTTTGTTGTTGATGATGACAGTAAAAAAGGAAGTCTGATTTTTAACAGAACAGTTGAACTAAGAGATAATTGGACTAAAAAAAATTAAGAAGATTTTTTACCACCTGTTTTTTTATTATCCTTCAAATTTTGTGCCTTCATAGCCTCTCCAATTTGATTACTTGCAGTAAAGGAAGCAACCATATTATTTAACATTTCACTCCCTGCCTGAGGTGAATTAGGAAGAAGAATTAAGTTGCTGCCTGTCTCTTCCCCAATAGATTGCAAAGTATCATAATGTTGNGTAACAACTATTAGNGCAGAGGCTTCTTGAGAATTTATTCCAACGTTATTTAAAACATCAACGGATTCCTCTAATCCTCTCGCAATTTCTCTTCTTTGGTCAGCAATCCCTTGACCTTGTAATCTTTTACTCTCAGCTTCAGCTTTAGCCTTTTCTACTATTAATATCCTTGCAGCATCTCCTTCATATTGAGCTGCAACTTTTTCCCTTTCTGCAGCATTTATTCTATTCATTGCTTCCTTTACCTGGGCATCAGGCTCAATATCAGTAACTAACGCCTTAATAATATCATAACCATAATTAGTCATAGCTTCATTTAATTCACCTTTAACCGCATTAGCTATATCATTTTTTTTCTCAAAAACATCATCAAGTCTCATTTTAGGGACTTCAGCTCTTATTACATCAAAGACGTATGAAGTAATTTGGTCTTGAGGGAATTCTAATTTATAAAAAGCATCATAAACGCGTTCTGGTACTGCTTTATATTGGACAGACACTTTAAGTTTCACAAACACATCATCTTTAGTTTTAGTCTCAACACTTACATCGAGTTGTAATATTTTTAAGCTTATTCTTCCTGCAATTTTATCTACAAATGGTATTTTTATGTGAAGGCCTGGTTTTCTGGTAACAAGGTACTTTCCAAATCTTTCTAAAACAACAGAAGTTTGTTGTTTCACAATAAATAGTCCAGAAAATATTAAAGCAAAAACAACAGAAATTAAAAAGAAAAGTAAAGTATAGCTCATAATTTAAATTTTAAAGTTAGAGATAGTATTATTTAAAAACTCAATTCTTTCAATTGTCCGTTTTAATCCAATAATTTTAATAATTTCTATTATGTCTGGACCTGAAAGTTCACCAATAATAGCGAGTCTTAATAATTGCATAATATTACCGAATTTTATTTTATTCTCATCACAATAAGTTATTAAAAAATCTTTTGAAATCATATTATTTTTATCGGATAAAATATTTGTCAAACTTTTTAAAAGTTTAAAGGAGTCTTTAGTTATAACTTTTTTTAAATCCTTTTCATTAAACTTTACAGGGGAATTGAGAATTAAATTAATTTTTTTTTCTATGTCAGGGATAAGTTCNATCCTNNTCTTTATTAAGTCAAGTATTGAATTTATTATTTTTTGGTCATANTTTTTAANTTTCTTTTTAAACTCTTCTGAGGTGTAATTTATAAGATCTTTATTCTCAGTTTTTTGAATGTGTTTAGAATTTATCCAAACCGCTTTAGTGTAATCAAACCTTGCTCCTCCTTTTTGAAGCTTCTTAATATTAAAAATTTTTATCAATTTTGTTATATCACACATTTCGTTTGATTCAAAAAAACTCCATCCTAGCTGGGCAATATAGTTTAAAAGTGAAGGNCCTATAAATCCTTTTTCTTTAAAACCAGGNATNAATATCTCATTTTCACTCCATCCTAAAGGATAGACGGGATAACCATTCTTTATACCATCTCTCTTNCTTAATTTACCTTTTCCTGAGGGATTTAGAATTAAGGGGAGATGAATAAACTTTGGAGGAATCCAATTAAAGNNNCTATATAAAATTAGATGAATTGGAAAAGANGACAACCATTCTTCTCCTCGAATTACTGTTGTTATTTTCATTAAATAATCATCGACAACATTTGCAAAGTGATACGTTGGAGAACCATCAGATTTTATTAATATTTTGTCTTCTAACTCTTCACCTTTAAATTTTATATCGCCTCTTAACAAATCTTTACAAAATACATTTGATTTGTCATCTATTTTTAGTCTAATAACGTAAGGGGTATTTTTTTTTATAAGCTCTTTTGTTTTTTCTAGACTTAGTGTTAGAGAGTTTTTAAAGTTCTTTCTAGAAGTTATACCATAAATAAAACGACCACCATTTTTTTCTTTTTTCTTTCTAGCNCCTTCTAGATCTTCGCTTAAATCAAAGGCGTAATAAGCTTTGTTTTGTGACAAAAGAATTTTAATATATTTTGAATATATTGATTCCCTTTCGCTTTGTCTGTAAGGCCCAAAAGGACCATTAATTCCTGGACCNTCATCGTAATTAATTTCAGTCCACCTTAAACTATCAATTATATGCTTTTCACTNCCATCAACTTTTCTTTTTTTNTCAGTATCTTCAATTCTTAAAATGAATTTACCTTTATTTTGTTTTGCATATAAATAATTAAAGAGGGCTGTTCTTAATCCTCCAATATGTAAAGGNCCTGTGGGGCTGGGAGCAAAACGCAATCTTTCCATAGTTTTTTATTCTTNTACAAATATACTATCATTTCTTTGTTGTTNCGCACAACCTATTTCTATTATCTTTGTAAAAAGATTATGATAGTTATTGAAAGNAAAATGGATCTTCCTTTTCCCANAAATTCATTAAAAGAATGGGTTNTCTCTTGTTTAAANAATAAAGGAGTTATTTTAGGAAAAATCTTTATTAATATAATTGATAAGGATCAAATGTTAAANATTAACAAAGANTTNNTAAATCATGATTCACACACTGATGTAATTACTTTTAATTATTCTTTAGATAATAAAATTGAGGGGGAAATTTTTATTTCTGAATTTATGCTCCTCCAAAACGCTAAAAAACTTTTTCAATCAACTGATAATGAGCTACTTAGGCTAATTTCGCANGGNTTNTTGCATTTATTAGGATATAAAGACAATGATAAAGCCAAGAAAAAAGAAATGTCAAAAGAAGAAGATTTTTTTATTAAATTGTTCCACGTGAAACCTTCTTAAATGTTTAGTTCGAAATATGATGTTATTGTTGTTGGTGGAGGGCATGCTGGAGCTGAAGCAGCAGCNGCCGCTGCAAATATGGGTTCAAAAACAATTCTAATTACAATGAATTTACAGGCTATTGGGCAAATGTCTTGTAATCCTGCAATGGGGGGAATAGCTAAGGGGCAAATAATTAGAGAGATTGATGCTTTAGGNGGGTATAGCGGTATAGTTTCAGACAAAAGCGCGATTCAATTTAAAATGTTAAATAAATCTAAAGGGCCAGCTATGTGGAGCCCTAGAGTACAATCTGATAGAATGCTTTTTTCTCAATATTGGAGAGAAATGTTAGAAGGCACACCTAATCTTGATTTTTATCAAGAAATGGTTTCGAATATAATTTTTGAAGGCGACTCTGTATGTGGCGTAGTTACAAGTCTTGGAGTTAAAGTTTATTCTAAATCAGTAATTTTAACAAATGGTACTTTTTTAAATGGATTAATTCATATAGGAGAAAAAAACTTTGGTGGAGGTAGAGCAGGTGATCCCTCTGTNAAAGGAATAACAAAAGCTTTAATAGAAAANGGCTTTATAAGCGGCCGAATGAAAACAGGTACACCTCCTAGGGTTGATTCCAGGTCTTTAAATTTTTCAAAAATGATAGAACAGCCTGGCGATGCTTTTCCTGNAAAGTTTAGTTTTTCAAATGAAACAAAGCCNNTAAAGGTTCAAAAAAGTTGTTTTATGGCCTACACAAATGAAAAAGTTCACAATTCCCTTAAGCAGGGNTTTGACAAATCACCTATGTTTAATGGTTCTATTAAAAGTGTAGGGCCAAGATATTGCCCTTCAATTGAAGATAAAATTAATAGGTTTTCAGAGAAAAATAGTCATCAACTGTTTGTCGAACCAGAAGGGTGGAGCACAATAGAATGNTATGTAAACGGCTTTTCAACATCTTTGCCTGAGGANATTCAGTACTTGGCCCTTTCAAAGGTAAAAGGATTNGAGAANGTNAAATTTTTTAGACCAGGCTATGCNGTTGAATATGATTNCTTCCCNCCTACCCAATTAAAATTATCTCTTGAAACAAAAATTGTAAANGGNCTTTTCTTTGCAGGACAAATTAACGGAACAACTGGATACGAAGAAGCAGGAGCNCAAGGCTTAATGGCAGGNATTAACGCAAACCGTTTAATTAACAATAAAAAGCCTGTAGTTTTATCTAGAGCAGAAGCTTATATTGGAGTTCTAATAGATGACCTAATTACAAAAGGAACAGACGAGCCTTATAGAATGTTTACTTCTAGGGCTGAATATAGAACCCTTTTAAGACAAGATAACGCAGATTTACGCCTTACTCCCTTAGCAAATAAAATAGGCTTAGCTAANAAGCAAAGAATGGGTTTAGTTAATAAAAAGAAGATACAAACAAAAAGTTTAATTGATTTTTATAAAAAAACNAGCGTAAANCCAGATGANATTAATAATATATTGGTAAATAAAAAGACCCCTATTATAAAACAATCAGAAAAATTATTTAAAATTTATTCAAGGCCAAATATTTTATTTAAGGAAATGAGCTTGATAAACAAAGTAAAAGCCTTTATAGAAAAAAACAGCATAGAAGAGAACGCAATCGAACAAGCTGAAGTTTCTATAAAGTACTCTGGATATATCAAAAAAGAATTAAACAATGTAAAAAAATTAAAAAAGCTTGAGCGCTTAGCCATTCCTAATGCATTCAATTATGACATTCTTCCGTCTTTATCNTCTGAAGCAAANGAGAANCTTAATAGGGTTAGGCCAAAATCAATTTCTCAGGCCTCACGGATAAGCGGAATAAAGCCAAGTGATTTGTCTGTTATACTTGTTGAGTTAGGAAGATAAAAGTTCCACGGGGAACATAGCCAATATGAAAAAAAGGGTTTGCACAACAAAAGATTATNTNGNTTCTAATGAAAAATTTGAAATAGTTTGGAGCAAATACAAAGGGATTGCAAAGACTTATCCAAAACCATTAAAAAATAATCTAAAAGAATATTATAATTCTGAGAATTATATTTCTCATAATCCAAAAGCAATAGGNTTNATTTCATTGATCTATTTAGCAATTAGGTCTTTAATGAACAGAAATAAATTGAAAATGATAAAACCCTTTTTATCAAAGAATGATAAGGTTTTAGATTTTGGTTCAGGCAGCGGATCTTTTTTGTATAAATTGAATTTTAAATATGAATCTTNTGGAGTGGAGCCTAATGACTTTGCCAGGAGTACTTCGNTAGCNAAGGGANTAAGGGTGGTAAGCGCTATGAAAGAATATAAAGTGAAGTTNAACATGATATTTTTATGGCACTCTTTNGAGCACGTATATGATATTAATAAAACTATAAATGAGTTTAGTCAAAAAATAAATAGTAAGNGTATTCTGGTAATTGCATTNCCTAACATTAGATCTTTTGATGCAAAAAAGTATAAGTCTTTTTGGGCAGGATATGACGTTCCTAGGCATCTATGGCATTTCACAGAGGAAGGGATTATTGATTTTTTAGAAAGGAAAAAATTTAAATTTATAAAAAAAAGACCTCTCTTTTGGGACGCCATATACATATCATATTTATCGGAAAAATACAGAAAAAGTAAATTCTCTTTAATTAAAGGAGTTTTTTGGGGGATTATATCAAACCTTACAGCAATAAAAACTGGAGAGTTTTCGTCAAAAGTGTATTTTTTTAGAAAAATCTAATTTATNTCCTTGATTTTTAAATAGTTCATCATTTTCAATGAAAAATCAGTAAATAAAATTTTGCCGTTAGCATTTCTTTCAATTAAAGAATAAGAGCTGTCAATTAAATTAAAAATTTCTTCTACGTTATTAGAATGTATAAAAGGAGCAAAGTTTTTAATATTAAAATCCAGTTTAGAATGATAGGTAATTATTTCTTCTGAGCCATATGAAATTAGCATGGAATCTCTTATAAAACTTGATGCAAACTGTAAAAATGAAAGCTGTAATTGCCTGCTCCATGCCCCAATATCATCAGCCCAAATCATCAAATTCACAAAGGAGTCCTTTGTTTTTTGTGCTGAAAAAGAGAGTCTTAAACACTTTATAAGCATTTCTTCTAATTTGATTGTGTTTTTTTCATCTTCTAATAGTTTAATAGCCATACTAGAGCTACCCATACTAGCATTTATCAAATAGGCTTGTTTATTATTTTCAATTCCAACTTTAGTATAATAGGATTTAATATCCTCATTTTTTGTCGGAGGGATTCTAATTACCTGGCATCTTGATTTTAAAGTTGGAAGCAGTTTTTTTTCATTTTTTGAAATTATTAAAAAGTAAGTTAATGAAGGAGGCTCTTCTATTAATTTAAGTAATTTATTTGACGCTAATTCATTTAGCTTTTCTGCGCCCCAAATAATACATATTTTCTTACCCCCGNTAAANGATTTTAGTCTNAATGATTTATTTAGCTCCTTAATCATTTCTACACTAATAATGCCTTGNTTATTTCCGCTTTCAATATGATTTAACCAATCTTCANCTGNATGATATTTTTTGCTATTTAAAAATTCAAACCAAGGGCTTANATATTCTGAAATGGTGTTTTTAGGACCAGGTAAAGGGAAAATAAAATTAAGGTCAGGATGTTCAAAATAATATCTTTTGATTTCACTTTTTTGATTTAAATTTGTTTTATGTTGATTATTCAAAAGCAATAAGGAGTAATCTAGAGCTATTGGAAGGCCTCCAGAGTTATATCGGTCTATAAATATTTGAGAATGAGGAACTTGGTTGTTTTCAAAAAGCAAATTTAGTTGTTTTATTATGTTTTTTTGCCCAATTATATTTTTAAAATACATTTTATAAATATAAAAGAATTAAACTTTGTTAATAGAAAAGAATTCACTTAATTGAANCAAAATTTTTTATNAGCATGAATACTTTAGAAAAAATTGANTTTAAAAACAAGAAAGCTGTAATTAGGGTTGACTTTAATGTNCCTTTNGATAATAAATTTAAAGTGACTGATAATACAAGAATAAAGGCAGCAATGCCAACAATTCAATATATATTATCCAATGGTGGGAGCTGTATACTTATTTCACACTTAGGAAGGCCAAAAAACATAGAAGCCAAATATTCTTTAAAACATATAGTTAAGGAAGTTGAAAAAGTTTTAGGTAAAGAAATAATTTTTTTTAATGATTGTATTGGCGAAAAAGCAGAAAATATTTCATCAAATTTAAGACCTGGTGAAGTTTTACTTTTGGAGAATTTAAGATTTTATAATCAAGAAACTCAGGGAGATAAAGATTTTTCAAAAAAACTATCAAGACATGGAACTGTTTATGTTAATGATGCCTTCGGGACAGCTCATAGGGCTCATGCTTCAACAACTATTATGGCAAAATACTTTTCAGAAAAATGTTTTGGTAAATTACTTGAAAAAGAAATTTTTGCGGTTAGAAATGTCACTATTTCAGGCAAAAGACCAGTTTTAGCAATAATTGGAGGGGCAAAAGTATCATCAAAGATTACTATAATTGAAAATATTTTAAAAAAGGTTGATCATTTAATAATAGGAGGAGGAATGGCATATACTTTTATTAAGGCAAGCGGAGGNAAAATTGGAGAATCTCTTTGCGAAAATGACTATCTAGAATACACAAAAAAACTACTTATAAATGCAAAAAAAAACAATGTTAAATTACATTTACCGGTAGATGTTTATGGCGCAAATTCTTTTTCAAATAATGCAAAAAAAGAGGTGTTTGATATTGATAAAATTCCATCAGGCTGGATGGGTTTGGATTGTGGACCAAAATCACTTAAAGTTTTTAAAAAAACAATCTTATTATCAAAAACGATATTATGGAATGGTCCACTTGGTGTGTTTGAATTTCCTAATTTTGCAAATGGAACAATTAAGGTTGGAGAATATATTTCCCTTGCAACTATTAAAGGTGCTTTTTCTTTAGTTGGTGGAGGAGACTCTGTTTCGGCTGTCAAAAAATTTGGATTTGAAAATAAAGTTAGTTACGTTTCAACAGGAGGAGGAGCCATGCTAGAAAGTTTAGAGGGTAAAGTATTACCAGGAATTAAGGCGCTTTTATAATGATGCTGAAGAAAACGATAATTATTTTTATTTTAATTATCTCTTGTCAAGAAGATAAATCTGAAAGGTATGTTCCAAAGTCCAACGGAAAAATTAATCACGTTACAGTGGTTGCATCAGAGGATATTTGGAATGGAGAAGTAGGAGGTCTTATAAGAGAAAAATTAAGTTTACCATATGAGGGACTTCCAATTGATGAACCAATTTTTTCCTTAAAATATTTACCAATAAACTCATTTTCAGGTTTTGCAAAAAGCAGNAGAAATATTTTATTGATCAGTAAAGACTCTACAAGTGAAACAAAATTTTTAAAAAATAAGTATGCTAAACCTCAGGTTGTTGCATTTTTTGCAGACATAAATGAAAAAAATTTAATNATTAAAATTAAAAATNTGTGTGATTCAATGATCAGNGAGTTTAACAAAAATGAGGCTAATGAGAAAAGGGCAAGAATTTTAAAAGCATTGTCAAAAGACAAANCATTATTTAAAAAATTTAATTTTGATTTGAAATACCCATCNATATATAAGACTGTTAAAGATACATTTAACTTTATATGGATTGAGAAAAAAATCTCAAAAGGCACTTTAAATATTATCAGNTATACATTACCNTATGAAAATTTTAACAAAATAAATCTTGAAAGAGTAATTAATATTAGGGATTCAATTGGGNGTATATATNTNCCAGGAAGATTANCTAAAACATTTATGTCTACTGATAGAGATTATATGCCGTATTTTGATAAAATATCTTTCTCAGAATTAAATNTTTTTTCAATCAAGGGAATGTGGGAAGTAAAAAATGACTTCATGGGAGGACCATTTATTAATTATTTAATTGATGATTTTAAAAACGATAGGGTAATTGTTTTAGAAGGCTTTGTTTTTGCTCCTTCAATTTCAAAAAGGGAATATATGTTTGAATTAAAAACTATTCTAAGAACNCTNAAGATTTATTGAAGAAAGACTATTCTTTTTTCTTTTCGACATCTGAAGTTTCTTTTTCATCTTTAGTTGCTTTCTTAAATTCTTTAATTCCACTACCTAGCCCTTTCATTAATTCTGGGATTTTTCTNCCACCAAACAATAATAAAACAACTATTACAACTAAAATTACTTGAGGAGCACCAATAGCACCAATAAAGTTTATAAACATGATTAATAGTATATATATTTGTAAAAATATGAAAATATTCTTTAAATCAAATATAAATTGTTGTTGATAACTCATAATTTTTAAAAATTCAATTCTATATCTTTGTTTTAAATGACTAAAAAGAAAGAGAAGACATCTCAAATACTGATAAGAAAACTTTTAAGTAAGTATAGGTTGGTAGTTCTTAACGAAGATACTTTTGAAGAACAATTTTTTTTTAAATTGTCAAGGTTTAATGTCATTATTATTTCAACCTTAATTTTATCTTTTTTTATAACAGGAACTTTTTTTCTTATTTCTTATACCTCATTAAGAGAATACATACCAGGCTATCCATCTACTGAGTTAAGACTAAATGCAGTAAGAAACGCTTTTAGGTTAGATTCAATTCAAATCGCAATGCAAGAGTCAAGTTTACGGTTTCAATATCTACAAAAAGCCCTTTCAGGAGATGTAGATAGCGATTTAAATTTAGATCAAAACAAAGCGATTGATCTTGATAGAGAAATTTTAATTGTGAAAAAAAACATCAGTGACTCTCTATTAAGAGAAGAGGTTTATCAGGAAGATAAATATAATATTAATAGTGGGGATGAGTCAAGAGTTAATTTTGTTTTATATCCTCCTGCAATTGGAGAGATCTCTCAAATCTATAATTTTGAAGATAAACATTATGGCATAGATATTATTCTATCAGAAAATGATCCAATTAAAGCTGTCAACGAGGGGACTGTTATTTTTTCAGAATGGTCTGCTGAAACTGGATATGTAATTATTATTGAACACCCATATAATTTAATTTCAGTTTATAAACATAATTCTTCCTTAAGTAAGACACAGGGGGATTATGTTAAAACAGGAGAGGTAATTGCTACCGCTGGTAATACGGGAGAATATTCTACAGGATGGCATTTACATTTTGAATTGTGGAGTCAAGGTTATCCTCTTGATCCAGTAAATTTCATCGATTTTAAAATTGATTAGTCATGAGAAAGTTTCTTGCAAAGGTATTTGCAACGTATATATATTATAAAAACAGAAAATGGATTTATAATCCAATTGAATATCAAAAAAAAACTTTCAAAAAATTAATTAATAAAGCCAGCGGTACAAAATTTGGGATTGAACATAATTTCAACAAAATCAAATCATACAAGGATTACAAAGATAAAGTTCCTGTTAGAGATTATGAACAAATTAAACCATACATAGATATTATATTAGCGGGAGAGGATAATGTATTATGGCCTGGAAAACCAGTATATCTATCTAAGACAAGTGGGACTACATCAGGAGTAAAGTACATCCCAATTTCTAATGAATCTATGCCAACACATATTATCTCAGCAAGAGATGCTATTTTAAGTTATATTTATTATTCTGGNAACACCAGCTTTATAAATGGAAAACAAATNTTTTTACAAGGNAGCCCANTTTTACAAAAAAAAAACAATATTTCTANTGGACGTCTTTCTGGAATTGTAGCTCATTATGTTCCTAGTTATCTTCAAAAAAACAGATTGCCGTCATGGGAAACCAATTGCANTGAAGATTGGGACAAGAAGGTGGATTTGATAGTTGAAGAGACTATAAATCAAAAAATGACCCTAATTGGGGGGATACCTCCTTGGGTTCAAATGTATTTTGAAAAAATAATTCAGAAGAGAGGTGATAAGATAGGAGAGGTTTTTAAGTATTTTTCATTATTTATTTATGGTGGGGTTAATTTTGAACCATATAAGAATGTGTTTAAAAAATTAATTGGAAGGAAAATTGATACTATTGAACTTTTTCCTGCCTCAGAGGGGTTTTTCGCATATCAAGATAAACCTAATAAGGAAGATTTATTATTGCTTTTAAATAATGGTATTTTTTATGAATTTATTGAAGCTTCAAAATTTTATGATTCTGACAGAGAAAGATTATCCTTGGGAGAAGTTGAAGTAGGGGTTGTTTATGTTATGATTATTTCTTCAAATGCAGGCCTTTGGGCATATAATGTGGGAGATACTGTTAAATTTACATCTATTTTACCATTCAGAATTTTGGTTACTGGAAGATTAAAACATTTTATATCTGCTTTTGGGGAGCATGTAATTGGAATTGAAGTAGAAAGAGCAATAAAAAAAGTTTTAAAAAACTCATTCATCGAAATTGTTGAATTTTCTGTCGCCCCGGAAGTTTCCCCAAAAAGCGGGTTGCCTTATCATGAGTGGTTTATTGAATTCAGGACTTTTCCAAAGGACATGGAAGAGTTTTCTAAAAGTCTTGACCTTAGTATTCAAGATCAAAATTCTTATTACAGGGATTTAATAGAAGGTAAAATATTGAGAACTCTGAAAATTACAGTAATAAAGAAAAAGGGATTTCAGGATTATATGAAGTCAATTGGAAAATTAGGAGGGCAGAACAAGGTTCCCAGATTATCTAACGACAGAAAGATAGCTGATAATCTAATTAAATTTTCAATTTAATGATATATAGTGTTATTATTCCAGTTCATAATGAAAAAGAATTTATTCGGAAAATGGTTAAAAGCCTATTAATTCAAACCATCAAACCTATTGAAATAGTAATTATAGATGATAATTCTACTGATGGAACTAATTTAATAATTACGGAGTTGGTCAAACATAATAAGTTAATTAAATCTTATAAACATTCTTCAAGTGATTCTCATATACCTGGAGCGAAAGTCGTTAACGCATTTTTATTTGGGTTAGAAAAATTAAAAGAAAAATATGAAGTTATAGCCAAACTGGATTCGGATATTTTATTACCTAAAAATTATTTTCAGTCTTTATCCAAAATATTTAAAAAACCTGACGTTGGAATTGTAGGAGGCTTTTTGTACAAAAAAAACAATAAGGGGGAGTCAGTTATTGATCATCCTATGGATGTAAACCATGTAAGAGGCGCAATAAAATCATATTCTAAACTTTGTTATGAAAAAATGGGAGGTCTTAGAGCCTCAATGGGATGGGATAGTGTAGATGAAATTTTAGCTTCTTATCATGGATTTAAAACAATCACCCTTAAAGAGCTTAAGGTTATTCATCTTCGCCCAACGGCTTCTTTATATTCTGATAGTTCATCTAGGCTTCAAGGTGAAGCTTTTTATAAAATGAGATATGGATTATTTATTAGTGTATTGGCTTCATTAAAAATTTTATTTATTAAAAAAAACCCATTTATTTTTTTAGGTGTTTTTTCTGGGGTAATAGTAGCCTATTTTAAAAAACCTAAATATATTGTGTCCAAAAAGGAAGGGGTATATATTAGAAAATATAGATTAAATAAAGTTTTAAATGGTTTTTTTAAAAAGGAACAGTTATAAAAATAATTTAATGAAAATATTAATTATAGGTTCAGGAGGAAGAGAAAATGCTTTAGCCTGGAAAATTAAACAAAGTTCAAAATATTCAAAACTATTTGTTGCGCCTGGTAATGCAGGTACTGCAGAAATATGCCAAAACATTGATTTAAATCTTAAAGATTTTGCAAAAATTAAAGATATTTTGATCGAATTTTCTATAGAAATGATAATTATTGGACCAGAGGCTCCTTTAGTTGGCGGATTACATGATTATTTAATTTCTATTAAGGAATTACGCCATATTATAATCGTAGGCCCTAAAAAGGAAGCGGCAAAGCTTGAAGGAAGCAAAAAATTTGCTAAGGAATTTATGTTAAAAAANAATATNCCCACTGCTAAACANCANTCTTTTACAAAAGAAAATATTGAACAAGGATATAATTATATTGATAACAATCCCTCTCCATACGTCTTGAAAGCCGACGGTTTAGCTTCAGGAAAAGGGGTTCTAATTATTGATAATAAGAATGAAGCTAAAAGAGAGTTAAAAGAGATGCTGTTAAATTCAAAATTTGGTGAAGCTTCAAAAATGGTTGTTATTGAAGAGTTCCTCAGCGGATCTGAATTATCTTGTTTTATTTTTACAGATGGTAAAGGCTATGTCACTTTGCCTTTCGCAAAAGACTATAAAAAAATAGGGGAAAATGANAAAGGNCTNAANACNGGTGGTATGGGNGCNGTCTCTCCAGTNCCNTTCGTCAGNANGGATTTTGAAAGAAAAATTCATGANAGAATCATTAAACCCACAATGAAAGGAATTATNNATGGNAANTTGGAATATAAAGGATTTATTTTTATCGGNTTAATAAAAGTTGGTGAAAACCCATATGTTATTGAATATAATGTTAGGATGGGAGACCCNGANGCNGAAGTTGTTATACCNAGGATAAAAAATGATTTGGTNGAATTATTTTCNACTATTAAAAATAATTCACTTGGCAATATTGAGNTAGAAATTGATAANCGTTCAGTNGCAACTATAATGGCTGTTTCAGGAGGTTATCCAGAGAATTATAAAAANGGATATAAAATAAGTGGATTAAATAAGGANAAGTGAAAGTATTTTTTTTCACGCAGGNACTAAAATAGATTCTGANGGCGAGGTNATAACTGCAGGAGGNAGAGTNATCGCTGTTTCTTCATATGGTAATNATCANAANGAAGCTATTAAAAAATCTTANAAAGCGATTGATAAAATTAAATTTAAAAATATAAATTATAGAAAGGATATTGGATTTGATTTATAAAAAAGAATGGGCAGACTGATCTTTATCTTCTTCTCCATTATCATCAAAAGATTTAAGCTGTTTTAACCAATACAAAAAAGCTATAAAGCCTATAATTGCAAATGTAAAATTTATTCCGTTAGCTATCCACCAATTCCAAAGTTGAGTTTCTCTAAATAACTCAAAGGGAATAAAAAGTAACTCTTCAAAAATAAATTGAATTCCTTCAAATAAATCTTTCCACATTTCTTACAATTATTTAACTTCGTAAAGATAATAAAAAGTAAAGTTTTACATAGCTCTTTTAATTAATAATTAGATCTTTTATTTATACTCATTTAGTTTAAGACTATATTTGTAAAAATGAATAGCAAAACAGCATCATCAATTTTTTTTGAAACAATCATTTATTATCATGAATTTGATGATATAAATCATGTTTTTAAAAACCCTTATAAGCCAGGAACAATCAATTACATCTTGTCAAAAAAATGTTGGATTGATACTGTTCAGTGGCATTTCGAAGATTTAATAAGAGACCCTAAAATTAATAAAGTAGAGGCTTTAAANTTAAAAAGAAAGATAGATAATTCNAACCAAAACAGAACAGANACAGTTGAAGCTATTGACGAGTATTTTTTAAATTATTATAAAAATGNATCTGTAAAGGATAATGCCAAATTAAANACTGAAAGTCCNGCNTGGGCTATNGANAGNTTGTCAATATTAGAACTGAAAATATATCATATGAAAGAAGAAACACTAAGGNNAAATTCTTCTTCTATTCATAAAAATCAATGTATATCTAAGCTCAAAATTTTATTAGAACAAAAAAAAGATTTATGTGTTGCTATAGATCAACTTTTAGAAGATATATCCTCTGGTGATAAATACATGAAGGTTTANAAGCAAATGAAAATGTANAATGATGAGGAATTAAATCCTATTTTATATAAAGCAAAAANAAAATAAATTGAAAAATGCAGAGCATATTTTAATACTTCGCTTTTCTGCTTTAGGCGACGTGGCAATTATGATCCCCATTATTAGATGTTTTTTTATACAATACTCAGAAGTTAAATTAACTATTGTAACCGATGAAAAATTTTTTGGCCTTTTCAAAGAGTTTAATAAAATTAATTTAATTGCATTTGAAAAAATAAATAGGCATAATGGAATTTTTGGATTATGGGCTCTATTTAATGAATTAAGAAAAAAAAATCCAACTGCAATTATTGATTTACATTCTGTTTTAAGAACGAAATTTTTAAAAATACTGTTCAGGTTATTTTTATTTAGATTTAAAAGTTTAAATAAAGGGAGAAAAGAAAAATTTTTTTTATTAAAAAAACATAATAAAAAGTTTAAACCACTTACACCCACAATTTATAGATACCTTGATGTTTTTAGTAGTGTGGGATATGAAATTAATATAGAAAAACATGAATTCCCACCAAAACCAATTCTCCCCAAAATAATAAATAAAAAATTTAATGTAAAATCAAAAAAATGGATTGGGATTGCTCCATTTGCCTCTTTTAATGGTAAAGTTTATCCTTTGGATCTTATGCAAAAAGTCATAGCTTATCTTCAAAAAGATAATCAAGTTTTTCTATTTGGATCAGGTGAAAAAGAGATAAATCAATTAACCATCTGGGCGAAAGCATATGAGAATACCTACATTGCCTCAATGGAATTAACTCTATCAGAAGAGCTAGCTTTAATGGCTTATTTTGATTTAATGATTTCTATGGATTCTGCTAATGGCCATTTAGCAACAAATATGGGGGTTAAAGTATTGACAATATGGGGGTTAACTCATCCATTTATTGGATTTGCTCCATGGGGTCAACCTAATAGTCATAATATAACAGTTGATAGGCAAGAATTTCCACTAATACCTACATCAGTATATGGCAATAAAGTTCCAATGGGGTATGAAAATATATTAAGAAGTATTTCTCCTAAAACAATAATAGAAAAAAGTTTGGAGATTTTATTGAATCAAACTTCGTCATAATCGATTATGATGTTGTCAGAGGCAGCGATGGATTGACAGGTTAAAACAAGGCCATCTTTTATTTCCTCATCAGTAAGGATTTGATTTTCTAGCATTTCAATTTTACCTTTTTTTAATTTTGCAATACAGCTAGAACAAACGCCTCCTTGACAAGAATATGGAACGTCTAAATTATTCTCAATTGAGCAATCTAGAATTGTTTGAGATTTTTTGACTTTTATATTGTATTCTAATTCGTCATAGACAATGGTGAGGTTAGATGTGTTATTTTTATTTATTAAAGGTTCCTTTTCTAACTTATCATCCAAACCGCTAAATAATTCATAATTTATTTTTTTTTTGTTTATTTTTTTCTCAATTAAAAGATCTTGTATAGTCATAATCATGTCTTTTGGGCCGCATAAGTAGTAAGAAGAATCAAGACTTTTTAATTTAGGGAATAAATAATTAAAATTAGATTTGTCTATTCTTCCAAAAATACTTCCTTCATTTTTTTCCCTACTGTAAAGCCAATAAATTGAAAGTTTATTTACATGTGTTCTTTCAAATTCTTTTAATTCAGAATAAAACATAGTTTCTTCAACTGATTTATTTCCATAAATTAAAATAATTTTTTTGATGGAATTATTTTTTAAGCTTGACTTTAGAATAGATAAAATTGGAGTTATTCCACTCCCAGCTGCAAAAGCGACCAAACTTTTACCTTCTTCGAGGGGTTCATATTTAAATCTTCCTTCAGGAACGCTTACTTTGATAGAATCACCTAATCTGATCTCATCATTTAAATAAGAAGAAAATAAACCATTTTTTAATTTTTTAACTCCGATTAAGAGTTTTCCTAGGGAGGGCTCTTCACAAATAGAGTAAGATCTTCTTATTAAATTTCCATTTATTTTTTTTTCTAATGAAATATATTGACCAGCCTCGAATGAAAATTTATTTTTTAAATCAGAAGGAATATCAAATCCAATTACAACTGAGTTAGCAGTTGATTTTTTTAAATAATTTACCTTTAAGGTATAAAAATCAGCCATTTTTATTTTTAAAATTAAAACAATAAATTAAATAAACATATTTATATAATTTTTTTGTTCAATTTCAATTAAAAACAAGTAAACATAAAATAATAAAAGTCAATATTTGTAGTTTATANTTAATAAAANATAATTTTTTTGAAAAATTTTACTTTTCTCTTTTTAATAATTTTTATTTATGCTTGTTCTACAAAAAAAGACAGTTTTTTAAATAGAGAGTATCATAAATTAAATTCAAAATATAATGTTTTGTTTAACGGGTATGAGGCATTAGAAATTGGCAAAGAAGTTCTTTATCAAAATAAAACAGAAAATTTTTATAAAATATTAGAGATTGAGCCTATTAAAATTAAAAATGAAGATTACGAAAAATCATCTTTAATTCCAAGTTTTAAAGTTGCTGAGGAAAAAGCAGTTAAAACAATTCAAAAACATTCCATGAGAATAAATGGAATTCAAAGAAATTCGCAGATTGCAAAGGCATATTTATTATTAGGAAAAGCAAGATATTATGATCGTAGGTTTTTCCCAGCAATGGAAGCATTTAATTTTTTATTAGAGCAATATTCAAATGAAGAAGTTTTTTTAGAGGCTAAAATTTGGAGAGAAAAAACTAATTTAAGGCTGTCCAATAATAATTTAGCTTTAAAAAATTTATTGTCNTTATCAAAAGATTTAAAATCAAGCAGTAAATTTAATTCATTACTAAATTCAAGTATATCGCAGGGATTTCTTAATCTCAAGAATATTGATTCAGCAATTGTTTATTTAAATAAAGCTATTAAAACAGAGCGAAATTTAAAGGTCAATTCAAGGTTAACTTTTATTCAAGCGCAATTATATGAAAATTTAGGAATGAAAGATTCGATGAAAGTTGTTTTAGCAGATTTAATTGATAAAAAAAGAAGAATACCTAAAGGAATATGGATACAATCAAAAATTAAATTAATTAGTTATGAAGATAAAAAAGGATCAGATAAAGAAATAACAAAACTAAAAAATTTAGCAGAAGATATAGAAAATGAAAATTTTAAGCATTTTATATTTAGGACATTAGCCTTATTGAATAAGAAAAAATTAAAAGACAGCTTATATGTTAATTTTTTAAATCAGTCATTAGAATCTGCAAGTATTGATGATCAAACTAGAAAATTAAATTTTAGAGATTTAGCAGATTATTTTTTTATCAATAATAATTTTGTTAAAACGGGTAATTTTTTAGACAGTCTTATAAAATATGAATCTAGAAATTTTAATAAAAATAAATTAATTAGAGAAAAAAAAGGTATTCAATTAGTAATTGATAATGAAAATTTAATTAAAAATATTGACAGTATAATTTATATTTCAAATTTAGATTATGAGGATCAAAAATTATTCTTTAAAACAGCATTAATTAAAGAAAGTGTTAGTGCTAAAGAAAATAATTTAGATTTTAAATTAAATGAAGATTTTTACTTTTATAATTCCAGGTTAGTTACTTTAGGCAAAAATTATTTTTTAGATTATTGGGGGAATAGGCCTAATACTGATAATTGGAATAATTATGAATTGATCAAAAATATAAAGTCAAACATAAAAATCGATAAAGGTTTTAATAATGATATTTCTTTTTCAAAGAAAGTTGATAAAATGATAAAAAACATTCCTAAAGATTCTTTAGAGCTTAAAAAATTAATTATTGATAAAAATAAAAGCTATTTAGAGTTAGGTAAAATTTACAAAGAGAAATTTAAGAACTATAAATTATCTTCCTATAATTTAAAAAAATTATTAAAAAATAATCCTACCCAAATTCAAAAAGTAGACGCGCTATATCAACTTTTTAGTATTAGTTTGCAAAGGAATGACAATGAGAAAGAAGAATACAAAAATTCGATTTTAAATGAATTCCCTAATTCAATTTATGCTTCTATTATAAAAAACAAAAATTTTAAAAACTATGAAATAAGTGATCAAAAAAAAATTTACAATAGAGCTTTAATTTTGTTTAAACAACAGAAGTTTGAAGAAGTTATTAAAAGTGGTCAAGAATCCCTCCCATTTTTGATAGGATCTGAATATTTTTCAAAAATGGAATTGTTAATTGCAAATTCATTTGGAAGAATTGATGGAGTTAAGTCTTGGAGAAATCGTTTAGCTCAAATAAAAGAAAAATCACCAAATTCTGAAGAGGCAAAACATGCCGAAAAAATAATTAAAATGTTAAACTCCAAGGAAGAAGAAAAAATTAAATATTTAAAATATAAATGGGTTTTTAAGTTTTTAAAATCAGATTATAGAATTGAAAATTTAAAAATTACATTTGAGGATTATATTAAAAAAAATAAAAATC
>NHJR02000006.1 GCA_002169155.2 Flavobacteriaceae bacterium TMED220 | reverse complement strand
TTGTTACTGTTATGGGTCATGTCGATCATGGAAAAACTTCTTTGTTGGATTATGTTAGAAAAGAAAATGTGATCGCAGGTGAATCAGGAGGCATAACGCAACATATTGGAGCGTATTCTGTCCAATTAGAAAATGATCAAAAAATTACTTTTTTAGATACCCCAGGCCATGAAGCATTTACTGCAATGAGGGCAAGGGGAGCTCAAGTTACAGATATTGCTATAATTGTAATTGCAGCAGACGATGATATTATGCCTCAAACTAAAGAAGCTATTAGTCATGCCCAAGCAGCCTCAGTTCCAATTGTTTTTGCAATTAATAAAATGGACAAACCAACAGCAAATCCTGAAAAAATTAAGGAATCTTTAGCTTCAATGAATTTGATGGTAGAGGATTGGGGGGGAAAGATTCAATCTCAAGATATATCTGCACTTAATGGGCTAGGCGTNAAAGANCTNCTCGAAAAGGTTTTATTNGANGCTGAATTGCTTGAATTNAAAGCNAACCCAAATAGAAAAGCTAAGGGNACTGTTGTTGAAGCTTTTTTGGATAAAGGGCGAGGATATGTTTCAACTATTTTAGTACAAACGGGTACATTAAAAATTGGAGATTATATTTTAGCAGGAAAACAAAGTGGTAAAGTGAAAGCNATGTTTGATGAGAGGGGAAAAAATGTAAATTCTGCNCCTCCTTCAACTCCAATTTCAATTCTTGGTCTNGATGGAGCTCCTCANGCAGGNGACAATTTTAATATTTTAAAAGACGAANGNGANGCNAANCAAATTGCTGCAAAGAGAACTCAATTGTTAAGAGAGCAAAATGTAAGAACTCAAAAGCACATTACACTTGACGAAATTGGCAGAAGAATTGCGCTTGGAGAATTTAAAGAACTAAATTTGATCCTTAAAGGAGACGTTGATGGATCTGTTGAGGCATTAACAGATTCTTTCCTGAAACTATCTACAGAAGAGATTCAAGTCAATATTATTCACAAAGGAGTTGGTGCGATTACTGAATCGGATGTATTATTAGCATCTGCCTCTGACGCCATAGTAATAGGCTTTAATGTGAGGCCATCTGGTAATTCGAGAACTTTAGCTGAAAAAGAAGAAATAGATATTAGATCATATTCAATAATTTATGACGCAATTAATGATGTAAAAGATGCCATGGAAGGATTATTATCTCCTGATATGAAAGAAGAAGTTTCAGGGAACGCAGAAATTAGGGAAACATTTAAAATATCTAAAATTGGAACTATTGCTGGTTGTATGGTAACAAGTGGTAAAATTTACAGAAATTCAAATATCAGAATTATAAGGGAGGGTATTGTTCAATTTTCTGGAACATTAAGTTCTTTAAAAAGATTCAAGGATGATGTAAAGGAAGTTTCTAAAGGTTATGATTGCGGATTACAAATTAAGAACTTCAATGACATAAAAAAAGGCGATATTGTTGAGTTTTTCAAGGAAATAGCTGTAAAGAAAAAGTTATAAATTATTTGGCATTAGAATAAAGGCGGAAGTATATATTTTTTTTATTTTTTCAAGTTCTTTTTGAGCTTCAAGAATTTTTTTAAACTTACCAACTCTCAACTTATAATTAGGAGTTTCGAAAATAATTTGTGTTTCCCATTCAGAAAAATCTTTAGAAAAATCTTTAGCTAGTTTATTTGCAGTATCAAGATTGCCATAATACAATTGGATTGAGTAAAAATTTTTATCATAAATTTCACTATTTACTTCATTTCTCAGTTCAACAATTTTAATAAGTGTAGAGTCTTTTTTAATTAAAACTGAACCTTCCTGAGAATAAATAGCTGAATTGCAAATAGTTATAAAAAAGAAAATAATTTTAATTTTAATTTTAAAATTTGTCATTAAGCAAATATCAATATATTATGTCTAAATCTTAAAAGGTTTGTTAAATTTTAATGATTAGCAATCATTTATTTAGAATCATTATAAATTATATAATTCAAAATAATAAACCTTTTTTCATATTGTTTTCGGTAGTATTTTTGCATGNGTTTAANCAGTGTGTTATTTAATAAAAAAAATTGTATTCAGGTTAATGATGATAAAGAAAAATTCTTTCATTTTTAATTTTTTTAAGGTTCTACTTTTTTCTTGTGTTTTCGCAATAAATTCTGTTNCCCTTTATTCGCAAGAATACGATCCNATGGAGGGAAAGAAATTATTTAATGTTCATTGTGCTTCATGTCATAAACTAAATAAAAAAGCAACNGGCCCAGCTTTGCGAGGTGTATCTCAAAAATACGAAAAAGAATGGCTATACACNTGGATTAAAAATAGCTCTGCTATGATCAAATCTGGAGATGAAAGAGCTATTGCTATTTACGAAGAGTATAACAGGTCAAACATGAATGCTTTTCCTCAACTTAGTGAAATGGANATAGACAATATAATNGCTTACACAGATTATACTCCGCCAGCAGTAGCTAATGTTGCAGCAAATAATGTTCAAGCTGTTACAGTATCATCTAATTCTTTAATTTCTAATGAAGTTATATTATCTGCTTTGTTGTTAGTACTTACCATACTAATAGTAATGTTAGTCTTGGTTAACAAGACTCTGAAAAAAATTGCAATTGCAAGTGGAGTAGAACTAGTTAAAAAAGAAATCAAAGAAAAGAAAACTCCAATATGGTTTGCCTTTGTAAAAAATGAGTTTTTGGTCCTTACATCAGTAGTTTTTCTCTTATTATCTAGTGCATACTTTGCCTATGGTTATTTAATGCAAATTGGAATTGATCAAGGCTATATGCCTATTCAGCCCATTCACTATTCACATAAAATACATTCTGGAGATAATAAAATTGAGTGCCAATACTGCCACTCATCTGCAAAAGTTTCAAAGCATTCAGGTATACCATCGCTAAATGTTTGTATGAATTGTCACTTATACATTGCAGAGTATAATGGTGAAGAGGATATTGAAAATGGTTATACAAAAGACTTTTACACAAGTGAAATCAAAAAATTATATACTGCAGTTGGATGGGACGAAGTTAATCAAAGATATACTGGTGAGACTAAACCTGTGAAATGGTTAAGAATTCACAATCTTCCTGACTTTGCGTATTTTAATCATGCTCAACACGTAACTGCCGGTAAAGTTGCTTGTCAAACTTGTCATGGTCCTGTAGAGGAAATGGAGATACTATACCAATATTCGCCACTTACTATGGGTTGGTGTATTGATTGTCACAGAGAATCTAACCTAAAAGTTGAAAGTAATGAATATTATAAAAAAATTCATGAGGAGTTATCCGTTAAGTATGGAGTTGAAAATTTAACTGTTGCGCAAATGGGGGGATTAGAATGTGGNAAATGTCACTATTAAATTTTAAATTAGTTTATGGCTTATAAAAAGACATATTGGAAAAATATAGATCAATTGAAAGAAAATAATCAATTGATAGATAAGCTTGAGCAAAATGAATTTGTTGAAAAGTTGCCACTTGATTCNTTTGATGATTCAACTTTCGAGTCTAATGCNTCAAGAAGGGACTTTTTAAAACTTGTNGGATTTAGTACTGCTGCAGCAACACTTGCTGCNTGCGAAGGTCCGGTTAATAAATCTGTTCCTTATGTTTTCCAGCCCGAAAGGATTATCCCTGGTATAGCTAATTATTATGCTACTTCAATTTCTGATGGCTTTGATTTTGCAAATATTTTAGTTAAAACAAGAGAGGGAAGACCAATTAAAATTGAAAATAACAACGAATCTCCTTTTTTTGGTTCTGCTAATGCCAGAGTAAATGCTTCAGTTTTGTCTATGTATGACTCCAATAGGATTAAAGGGCCAAAGGTTAAAAGTGAAAACAGAAGAACAGCTGATGATTTAAGTAAAGTAGATATAGATTGGAATGATTTAAATTCTCAAATTATATCGAAATTAAGGGAAATGTCTCAAAGTGATAAGAAAATTGTTCTTCTTACTCAGACAATTGCTAGTCCCACAACAAAAAAAATAATTTCTGATTTTATCGAAAAGTTTCCCAATATAAATCATATTGTTTATGATACAACTTCAGAGTCATCGACACTTGATGCTTATCAAAATATTTTTGGTGTAAGAGCTTTACCAGATTATGATTTTGGCAAAGCAGATTCTATTGTATCCATAGGAGCAGACTTTCTATCAGATTGGCAAGGAGGAGGGTTTGATTCTAATTATGCTAAAAAGCGAGTACCAAAAAAGGTTAAAGGCAAAAGNTCAATGTCTAAACACTTCCAATTTGAGGCCAACATGTCTTTAACTGGAGCAAATGCAGATCACAGATTTGCAGTTAAACCTTCTGATCAGAAAAAAATACTCGCTTACATATACAATGTAGTTTTTGGCTCGAACGAAAATATTCAAATTGATAAAGATTTAAAAGCAAATGCGGACAAGGCTATTTCCTCTTTATTAAAGTCAGCAGAAAAAGCAGTATTGGTTACTGGAATTCAAGACGCCTATGCACAAGAATTAGCCTTATCAATAAACATGAAATTAAACAGTCAAGTGATTGATTTTTATAATCCAAGATTAATCCGTTCAGGATCCAACATTGGATTAGAAAAGACTATTAATGATATCATTTCAGGAAGTGTTAGTGGATTAATCACATATGGAGTTAATCCAGTTTATTCACTGAGTAATGGAGAAGAATTTGGTAATGCAATAGAAAATCTGGATTTGTCTTTAGCATTTTCAATGAAAGAAGATGAAACCGCTTCTTTATGTGATTATATTGCTGCTACTCCACATTATTTGGAGTCTTGGGGAGATTATGAATTCAAAAAAGATTTTTATTCTTTAGCCCAGCCAACTATTAAACCATTATTTAATACATTACAATTTCAAGATGTTATTTTAAGGTGGTCTGGTAATTACTCGTCATATTATAATTCTATAAAAGAATATTGGCGTGACGAACTTTTAGAGTCTTTTTCATGGAATAAGGTACTTCATGACGGATATTTTAATAAAATTAAAACCCAAAATGTAACTGAAGAATTTAAACTAAATGACTTAAGTAATGATTTAAAATCTTATTCTAATTCAAGTAATTCTGGATTTGAATTAACTCTTTACACTAAGGTTGGAATGGGAGATGGTCAGCAGTCAAATAACCCTTGGCTTCAAGAGTTTCCTGATCCTATAACTCGTGCATCATGGGATAATTATTTGACTATTTCTGCATCGGATGCTAAAAATTTAGGAATTAAAAATGTTAATGTGGCTAACGGTGGATTAAATGGAAGCTATGCTAATTTAAAAGTTAAAAATACTTTACTTAAAGTTCCAGTTATAATTCAGCCTGGTCAGGCAAAACAGAGTATTGGTCTNGCTTTAGGATATGGTAAAGTAAAAGGTATTAAAGAAGAGATGCAAGTNGGAGTAAACGCATTTAAGTTTTATAATAATTTTAATCCAGTTCAAAAAGCTGATGTCTCGCTTGCTGACGGATTTCATGAATTTGCTTGTGTTCAGCTGCATAATACTCTAATGGGCCGTGGTGANATTGTTAAAGAAACTACTTTAGANATTTTTAATACTAAAAATAAAAAAGANTGGAANCCAGTACCGGTAGTTTCTAAAAATCATATTGAAGAATATGTTACATCACCTGAAGTTGACATGTATAAAGAGTTTGATAGGTCAATTGGACATCACTTTAATTTATCTATTGACTTGAATGCTTGTACAGGTTGTGGAGCATGTGTTATTGCATGCCATGCCGAAAATAATGTACCTGTAGTGGGTAAAAGAGAAGTAAGAAAATCAAGAGATATGCATTGGTTGAGAATCGATCGATATTACTCCTCTGAAGACTCTTTTAGTGCTGATAATGAAAAAAAAGATAATATTGATGGATTAGGAGATTCACTTACTGTTTTTGGGAAAATGGAAAAAGCTTCTGAAAATCCTCAAGTTACATTCCAGCCCGTAATGTGTCAGCATTGCAANCATGCTCCCTGTGAAACTGTATGTCCAGTAGCTGCAACTTCTCATGGAAGACAAGGACAAAATCACATGGCTTACAATCGTTGNGTTGGAACAAGATATTGCGCTAACAACTGTCCTTATAAGGTAAGAAGATTCAATTGGTTTTTATATAACAATAATGATGAGTTTGATTTTCACATGAANGATGACTTAGGTAAAATGGTAATAAACCCAGATGTAGTAGTTAGATCTCGAGGGGTAATGGAAAAGTGTTCTTTCTGTATTCAAATGACTCAAAAAACTATATTAGACGCAAAAATTGAAGGGAGACAAATTAAAGATGGAGAATTTAGTGTGGCTTGTTCANATGCCTGTTCCTCTGGGGCAATGGTTTTTGGAGATGTTAACGATAAAGAAAGTAAAGTTTCAGAATTAAAGGAAAATGATCGGATGTATCACTTATTAGAAAGCGTTGGAACAAAACCAAATGTTATGTACCAAGTTAAAGTAAGAAATACTGAAAGTTGATAAAAATAAATNAATAAACTATGTCTTCACATTACGAAGCACCAATTAGAAAGCCTTTAGTTACAGGNAATAAGTCGTATCATGATGTTTCAGTTGATATTGCTGCACCTGTTGAAGGATCTGCTAACAAACAATGGTGGATTGTTTTTGGGATTTCTTTGAGCGCTCTTGGATGGGGAATAGGATGTATAATCTATACTATTTCAACAGGTATTGGTGTTTGGGGCGTTAATAAGACAGTTGGGTGGGCNTGGGATATAACAAATTTTGTATGGTGGGTTGGTATTGGGCATGCTGGTACCTTAATATCTGCTGTTTTACTTTTATTTAGACAAAAGTGGAGAATGGCTATCAACAGATCTGCTGAGGCAATGACAATTTTCTCAGTTATTCAAGCAGGATTATTTCCAATAATTCACATGGGAAGACCTTGGTTAGCATATTGGATGCTTCCTATTCCAAATACTTTTGGATCTTTATGGGTTAACTTTAATTCACCTCTTCTTTGGGATGTTTTTGCGATTTCGACATACTTATCAGTTTCTCTTGTTTTTTGGTGGACCGGTCTTCTTCCAGATTTTGCTATGATTAGAGATAGAGCCGTTAAACCTTTTCAAAAAAAGATATACAGTTTATTAAGTTTTGGATGGACTGGAAGAGCAAAAGATTGGCAAAGATTTGAGGAAGTTTCATTAGTTTTAGCTGGACTTGCAACTCCCCTAGTATTATCAGTCCATACAATTGTTTCGTTTGATTTCGCTACTTCTGTTATTCCTGGATGGCATACGACAATCTTTCCTCCATACTTTGTAGCAGGGGCTATATTCTCTGGATTTGCAATGGTAAATACTCTTTTAATAATTATGCGAAAAGTTAGCAATTTGGAAAATTATATTACAATACAGCATATAGAACTTATGAATATTGTAATAATGATTACTGGCTCAATTGTTGGAGTTGCATATATTACTGAACTTTTTATAGCTTGGTATTCAGGAGTTGAATATGAACAATACGCATTTTTAAATAGAGCTACTGGCCCATATTGGTGGGCTTATTGGGCAATGATGACATGTAATGTTTTTTCTCCTCAATTTATGTGGTTTAAAAAATTAAGAACCAGTATCATGTTTTCCTTCTTTATATCTATTGTGGTAAATATAGGAATGTGGTTTGAAAGGTTTGTTATAATTGTAACTTCTCTTCACAGAGACTACTTACCATCTTCATGGACAATGTTTTCTCCAACTTTTGTTGAAATTGGAATTTTTATTGGTACCATAGGCTTCTTTTTTGTGCTTTTTTTATTGTATGCTAGAACTTTCCCTGTAATTGCTCAGGCAGAGGTTAAATCAATTTTAAAAACTTCTGGAGATAAATATAAAAATAAAACAAACGGTAATCATGGAAAATAAATTCATACACGCCATATATGATGATGATGACGTTTTATTAAATGCTGTCAAGGAGGTAAGAAAAAATAAATATCGTATAGAAGAAGTATATACTCCTTTTCCTGTTCATGGTTTAGACAAAGCTATGGGACTTGAAAGCACCAGAATAGCAATTACTTCATTTATATATGGATGTATCGGATTGATTGTTTCTATTTTAATGATGAATTATATTATGATTGAAGATTGGCCTCAAAACATAGGAGGCAAACCAAGTTTTAGTTTTATAGAAAACATGCCTGCATTTGTTCCTATTATGTTTGAACTTACTGTCTTTTTTGCTGCACATCTTATGGTAATTACCTTTTACCTTCGAAGCAGGTTATGGCCTTTTAAAAAAGCTGAAAATCCTGTTTTATCAACTACAGATGATAAGTTTTTAATGGAGTTAGAATTAAATGATCGCGAAAAAGAATTAAGAGGTTTATTAAAGAAAACAGGAGCGTTAGAAATTACCATTTTCGAAAAAACAGAAAAAAAATGATAAAATATTTAATAAATAGTATATTATTTTTAACTCTATTATTTGGGTTAGGGTCATGTTTTGATCCTTCTAAGCCTAACTTTCAATATTTTCCAAATATGTATGAATCCGTTGGTTACAAAACATACTCTGAATCAGATGCCTTTTCAAATGGNATAGAGGCTCAAAANCCNGNTGAGGGTTCAATTTCAAGGGGATGGCAGCCATATGAATATGAAAATACTAATGAGGGCTATGAATTAGCCAGGGATTCATTATCATCTCCAATTCAAATTAGCGAGACTCACTTATCAAAAGGTAAAGAATTATATAAGGTTTATTGTTCTGTTTGTCATGGTGATAAAGGAGATGGTCAAGGAATACTTATGACNAGAGAAAAGTTTTTAGGAATTCCTAGTTACGCTGATAGGGAAATAACTCCAGGAAGTATATATCATGTTTTGATGTATGGTAAAAATTCTATGGGGTCTCACTCTAGTCAAGTAAATGAAATAGAAAGATGGCAAATTTCTCAACATGTGATGAAATTAAGAAGTAATCTCGTTAAATAAATTTATGGAAAACAAAATGACATACATATTTTCAAAAAGCCTTAAAAATTTATCAATAGCATTAATGNTTATTGGCTTTCTTGGTCTTGCGTATGGNTTTATTNCTGTCCCTAAATCANTTGANNAGTTAAAGNCAATGAATATTGAACATCATGANNATTCTGGTANNAGTGAAAACNAATTACANGAAAATAAAAATGATGGTCATGAAAAAAGCCATGANGAACATCTTTTGCACCAGTTACAAAATAAACCTTGGGCCGCTTTATATGTGTCAGCATTCTTTTTCTTTATGATATCATTGGGNACATTGGCTTTTTACGCTATTCAAAGAGCTGCTCAGGCCGGGTGGTCTCCTGTATTATATAGAGTCATGGAGGGTATAACAGGTTATCTTTTGCCTGGTTCAATAATCGTTTTTATCATTTTAGTTCTTTCAAGTCTGCACTTAAATCATTTGTTCATCTGGATGGATCCAGAGGTAGTTGAACATGATAAAATTATCAAAGCAAAGTCAGGATATTTAAACACACCATTCTTTTTGGTTAGAGCGGCCTTTTTTATTTTTGGGTGGTCACTCTATAGATATTTTTCAAGGAAGTTTTCGCTAGCTCAAGACAGTTCAAACGATATCTCAAACCACAAGAAAAATTTTAGAATATCTGCTGCTTTTCTGGTTTTTTACATAGTTACAGAATCTATAATGTCATGGGATTGGATCATGTCATTAGATCCACATTGGTTTAGCACCTTATTTGGCTGGTATGTTTTTGCAAGTATGTTTGTAAGTGGAATTACCACCATAGCCTTGGTCACTATTTACCTTAAATCAAATGGCTATCTTGAATTTGTCAATAATAGCCATATTCACGATCTAGGTAAATTTATGTTTGGTATAAGTGTTTTTTGGACCTATTTATGGTTTTCTCAATTTATGTTAATTTGGTATTCTAATATACCTGAGGAAGTAACTTATTTTATGAGTAGAATTGAAGACTATTCTTTACCTTTTTGGGGAATGGTAGTTTTAAATTTCATTTTTCCATTAATAGTTCTTATGAATAGTGATTACAAAAGAATGAATTATATAATTGTAATGGTAGGAATAGTCATAATACTTGGTCATTACATAGACGTTTTTAATATGATTATGCCTTCAGCTGTAGGTCATAATTGGTTTATTGGAGCGCCTGAAATTGGTGGGTTCATGTTTTTTCTGGGTCTGTTTATTTATATAGTTTTTAAGGAACTGGAAAAAGCACCATTATTAGCAAAAGGTGACCCTTACATTAAGGAAAGTAAAAATTTTCATTATTAATAATTAGTTAAAATATATATGACAATTGTATTAATATTATCGATTTTAATTTTAGTAACTATTGCTATTTGGCAAATCACAAAAATCTTTGAGTTATCTCAGCCTGCTAAAATAAACGACTCTCAAATTGCAGATAATGATGACAATAATACTCAAGGAAAGCTAATGTTTGCTTTTTTGGCATTTATATATATTATAACATTATTTTCTTTTTGGAAGTGGGGAGACGTTTTACTTCCAGAAGCTGCATCTGAGCATGGAAGCCAATATGATAGTTTAATGTGGATTACGTTTGCATTGATATTTTTTGTTCAAACTGTCACACAAGCTTTATTACATTATTTTACTTACAAGTACAGAGGAGAAAAAGGGAAAAAGGCTTTATTTTATTCTGACAATGACAGGTTGGAAGCTATTTGGACAATAATTCCTATGATAACTCTTGCAATTTTAATATTTTTCGGGTTATATACATGGACTGATATAATGAGTGTTGAGGAAAATGAAGAAGCATTAGTTATTGAATTATATGCTCAACAATTTAATTGGAAGGCAAGATACTCTGGTGAAGATGGAGTTTTAGGTGATGCAAATGTTAGATTTTTACAAGATTTTGATGGNAAAAATATAGCAGGTATTGATTCAACTGATCCTAATGGATTTGATGATGTAGTTACNACTGAATTACATTTACCTGTTGGAAGNGATATTATTTTTAAAATGAGATCACAAGATGTACTTCATTCAGCATTTATGCCTCATTTTAGAGCTCAAATGAATTGTGTTCCAGGNATGATTACTGAATTTCAATTTACACCNATTACCACTACATATCAAATGAGGCAAAAACCTGAAGTNGTAGCTAAGGTGAAAAAAATAAATAAAATCAGAGTAGAAAAAAGTAAAAATTTAGTTGCTAATGGAGAAGAACCATTAGANCCCTACGTTTTTGATTACCTTTTATTNTGTAANAAAATATGTGGTGCTTCACATTATAATATGCAAATGAAAATAATTGTAGAAACACCAGAAGAATTTGAAAAATGGATTAATGAACAACCTAATTTTGCAGAAAGTATTCAATAAATAATAAAAAAAAAAAAGATATGTCAATAGTATTAGATGCACATCATGAAGAAGATCATCATCACAAAGAAACTTTTATAACTAAATATATTTTTAGCCAGGATCATAAAATGATTGCTAAACAATATTTAATTACTGGACTTTTTATGGGAATTGTTGGAATTGCAATGTCCCTTCTATTTAGATTACAGTTGGCTTGGCCTGAACAACCCTTCTGGATTTTTGAGGCTTTACTTGGTAAATGGGCTCCTGATGGAGTTATGGATCCTAATGTTTATCTTGCATTGGTCACTATCCATGGAACCATAATGGTTTTCTTCGTTTTAACAGCTGGATTGAGTGGTACATTCAGTAATCTTTTAATACCTCTTCAAATTGGTGCTAGGGATATGGCTTCGGGACTTTTAAACATGATTTCATTTTGGTTATTTTTCTTGTCAAGTCTTGTAATGTTAATGTCTTTATTTGTTGAAGCTGGACCAGCTGCTGCTGGATGGACAATATACCCGCCTTTAAGCGCTTTACCCCAAGCTCAACCCGGTTCTGGTTTAGGAATGACATTATGGTTAGTTTCTATGACAATTTTTATTGCCTCATCTCTTTTGGGATCACTTAATTATATTGTTACAGTTATTAATCTAAGAACNAAAGGTATGACTATGTCAAGACTACCTTTAACTATATGGGCATTTTTTGTAACGGCTATTATAGGTGTAGTATCTTTCCCAGTTTTACTTTCTGCTGGTTTTTTATTGATAATGGATAGAAGTTTTGGGACTTCTTTTTTCCTTTCAGATATTTTTATCCAAGGGGAAGTGTTACATTATCAGGGNGGATCTCCAGTTTTGTATGAACATTTATTTTGGTTTCTAGGCCATCCTGAAGTTTATATTGTTTTATTGCCTGCATTAGGCATTACTTCTGAAGTTATTGCTACTAATGCTCGTAAACCAATTTTTGGATATAGAGCAATGGTTGCCTCAATTTTAGCAATTGCATTTTTATCTACAATTGTTTGGGGGCATCATATGTTTATTTCGGGTATGAATCCTTTCTTAGGTTCTGTTTTTACTTTTACAACTCTTTTGATTGCTATTCCTTCTGCAGTTAAAGCCTTTAATTATATTACTACATTATGGAAGGGTAATCTTCAATTAAATCCAGCAATGTTGTTTTCNATTGGTTTNGTTTCAACATTTATATCAGGTGGATTAACAGGTATAATACTTGGGGACAGTACTTTAGATATTAACGTACACGATACGTATTTTGTAGTTGCCCATTTCCATTTAGTTATGGGAATTTCTGCATTATACGGTTTATTCGCTGGAGTTTATCATTGGTTNCCTAAGATGTTTNNAAGGATGATGAANAAGAATTTGGGATATATCCATTTTTGGGTTACAGCTGTATGTGCTTATGGTGTATTTTTNCCAATGCATTTTATTGGNATGGCTGGTTTACCNAGNAGATATTATACAAATACAGCTTTTCCTTATTTTGATGATATCGCTAATATTAATATCGTTATTACCATTTTTGCATTAATTGCTGGTCTTGCGCAACTTGTATTTCTTTATAATTTTATTCATAGTATGTTTTATGGTAAAAAGACTGTTCAAAATCCATGGAACTCAACAACTTTAGAATGGACTGCTGAAATTGAACATATTCATGGGAACTGGAAAGGACCAATTCCAAGTGTTCATAGATGGCCATATGATTATTCTAAGCCCGGATATAAAGAGGATTTTGTACCTCAGACCTTACCATTAAAAAAAGGTGAAGAGGAGTTACAACATTAATATTATATTTTGTTGTATATAAATTACGTTCTAAACATAGATTTATTCTATTATATTTGTTTTGATGAACGAATACTTAGATCCAGATGATAAAAAACTTAATGAGGAGGAAAAAGAATTTGATAACGCATTAAGGCCAGTAAGTTTTGATGACTTTGCTGGACAAAGTTATATTCTAGAAAATCTTAAGGTTTTTGTGGCAGCTGCTAATCAAAGAAATGAAGCTCTTGACCATTCATTATTTCACGGCCCCCCTGGACTAGGTAAAACTACTTTGGCACACATCTTGGCTAATGAATTAAATGCTGGTATAAAAATCACATCGGGTCCAGTATTAGACAAACCGGGNGATTTAGCTGGATTACTAACCAATCTTAGTCCTAGGGATATTTTATTTATCGACGAAATTCACCGATTAAGTCCTATTATTGAGGAATATCTTTATTCTGCAATGGAAGATTATAAAATTGATATAATGATTGAAACTGGACCAAATGCTAGGACAGTTCAAATTAATTTAAACCCTTTCACTTTAGTAGGAGCTACAACTAGATCAGGTCTATTAACTGCCCCTATGAGGGCTAGATTTGGAATTACTAATAGACTAGAATATTACACAACAGAAATTTTATCCGATATTATTTTAAGAAGCGCTTCAATTCTTAATGTTGAAATTGATAATAAAGCTGCAATCGAAATTGCTAGCAGAAGCAGAGGCACTCCAAGAATTGCAAATGGACTGTTAAGAAGAGTTAGAGATTTTGCTCAAATTAAAGGTGACGGATCAATAAATCTTAAAATAACACAATATTCTTTAAAGGCACTTCAAGTAGATCAATATGGTTTAGATGAAATGGATAATAAAATTTTGAATACCTTAATTCAAAAGTTCAAAGGCGGACCAGTTGGAATTACCACATTATCAACAGCTTTATCGGAAAATCCTGAAACAATTGAAGAGGTATATGAACCTTTTTTAATTCAAAAAGGTTTTATCGTAAGGACTCCCAGGGGGAGAGAGGTAACAGAGTTAGCATATAAACATTTAGGATTAATAAAAGATAATCAAAAGGGTTTGTTTTAAATTAATGAATTTAAAAAATAAATATAGTTCAATTATTAAATCTGAGGCTAAAAAAAATGGCTTTGATTCATGTGGAATATCTGAGGCGGTTTTTTTAGAAAACCAGGCTAAAAACTATGAAGAATGGTTGAAAAATAATCATCATGGTAAAATGGATTATATGGAAAAAAATATTGATAAACGATTAGATCCAAGAAAACTATTTGATGGTGCTAAAAGTATTATTTCGTTAACATATAACTATTTCACTGATAAAGAGCAAAAAGATAAAAGTGCTCCAAAAATTTCTAAATATGCTTTTGGAGAGGATTATCATTTTATAATTAAAAAAAAAATGAAAAATTTGATCTTTTCATTAAAAGAAAAAATTGGAAACTTTAATGGAAGATCTTTTGTTGATTCTGCTCCAGTTATGGAAAAAGAATGGGCTTTGAGGGGNGGATTAGGATGGATTGGAAAAAACACTAATATTATCTCAAAAAANAAGGGATCTTATTTTTTTATTGCCGAAATCATTGTTGATCTGGAACTTGAATATGATCAAGCTGTAACTGATCATTGTGGNAACTGTACTGCTTGTATTGATTCATGTCCAACAGATGCAATTATTGAACCTTATAAACTTGATGCTAGTAAATGCATATCATATTTTACAATAGAATTAAAGGATTCAATCCCAGATGAATTTAAAAATAAAATGGNAAACTGGATGTTTGGTTGTGACATTTGTCAGGATGTTTGTCCTTGGAACAGATTTTCTAAACAGCATAATGAACCACTATTTAATCCAAAGTCTGAATTATTAAATATGACTTTAAATGACTGGAAAGAATTAACTGAGGATACCTTTAAAAAAGTATTTAATAATTCTCCTGTAAAAAGAACAAAATTTTCTGGGTTAAAAAGAAATATTTCTTTTCTNGANAANTAAATAAATTTGTTCAAATTTTATTCTAAAACAGACAGTTTATTTGAATAAAATTAATTAAAGCTTTAACTTTGTNTTAGAAAAAGGAAAAAACTCATCAAAAANNNTTTTTTAATAAAGTTAAATTATCTGATACTCCTTTTAATAGTATCGTGTACNAGCTTAGAATACGATGATTCAAAGTTTGATAATCCTCAATTTATTCATAATTCTATTAAAAACTTAACTGACGTTATAGTTTATGATATTTTTTCTCCACCAGTTGCTTCCAGAGTTTATTCTTATCCAATAATCGCAGCTTATGAAATTTTAAGACAAAAAGATACTTTAAATTATAATTCCCTAGCATATCAATTAAATGGATTAAAAGAAATTCCTAAGCCTCAAGAACNAGTTAATTTTAATATTGCAGCAATTGAAGCAATAAGAAATATTGGTAAAAGTCTAATTTTTTCTGAAGCGCGATATGAAAAATTTTATGAAGATTTTTATAGTAATAAGATTTTTAAGGATTTACCAAAAAAAATATTGAAGAACTCTAAACAATATGGATTAATAGTTTCTGAGCACATTTTAAATTGGGCGTCAAAAGATAATTATAATCAAACTAGAACATTTCCAAAATACACNATAAAGAGTGAGGATGAATTTTGGAAACCCACTCCTCCTGACTATATGGANGGNATTGAACCNCATTGGAGTAAAATTAGAACTATGGTAATTGACTCATCATCTCAATTTCCTGCCCCCAAACCATTCAAAGTAAACTTGAAAAAAAACAGTCCATTTTACGGTCAATTAATGGAAGTTTACAATGTTACAACTAACCTTAGTGATGAACAAGTTGAAATGGCTAAATTTTGGGATTGTAATCCTTATGTGTCNCATCACAAAGGGCATGCAATGTTTGCTACAAAAAAAATAACTCCCGGAGGGCACTGGATAAATATTTGTAAAATTGTTTCTGAAAAATCAAATTCAAATGACTTAGAATCCATTAGAACTTATGCATTGGTTTCAATAGCCTTATTTGATTCCTTTATAAGTTGTTGGGACGAAAAATGGAAAACAATAGTTGTAAGACCAGAAACATTAATTAATGAATATATCGATGAGGACTGGTTACCACTATTACAGACGCCCCCTTTTCCAGAATACACAAGTGGGCATTCCGTTATTTCCAGGGCATCAGCTGTGATTTTAACAAAAATTTATGGTGATAAATTTAGTTTTGATGACACTTCTGAAATAGAATTTGGTTTACCTATGAGATCATTTAATTCATTTATCCATGCCTCTGATGAAGCTGCAATCTCAAGATTATATGGTGGTATACATTATGAAATGGCTATATCTAATGGGGTGACACAGGGGCAAGAAATTGGAGATTTTATTTCTAACAAATTAATGACTAAGAAAAATTAGGCCCATTATTAATAATCTTTACAATTTAATAACGTACAAGTCATTTTGTTTTTTAAATTTACTAATTAAGGTTTATAAAATTTCACCTTAAATAAATATTATCTATTTCTATTTTTTTATAAGTATTCTTTATGATTAAATTTTTTAATAATGAGTGAGGAAACAAAAAGGCGAGAAGCTTTAGTTTACCATGCTAAGCCTACACCTGGAAAAATAAAAATTGTTCCTACTAAAAATTATCGAACCCAAAGGGATTTATCATTAGCATATTCTCCAGGTGTGGCATCACCTTGTTTAGAAATTGAAAAAGATATTAATAACGTTTATAAATATTCAAATAAAGGAAATTTAGTTGCAGTTATTTCTAATGGTACTGCTGTATTAGGCCTAGGAGATATTGGTCCTCATGCTTCAAAACCTGTTATGGAAGGGAAAGCATTGCTTTTTAAAATTTTTGCTGATATTGATGTATATGATATAGAAATTGACAGTAAGGATCCAGATGAGTTTATTAGAACTGTTAAAGCAATTGCACCGACATTTGGAGGGATTAATCTAGAAGATATTAAAGCTCCAGANGCATTTGAAATAGANAGNAAGTTAAAAGAGGAATTAAATATTCCTGTNATGCATGATGATCAGCACGGTACAGCAATAATTTCAGCTGCTGCTCTTATAAATGCTGTTGAGTTAGTNAATAAAAAGCTCGAGGTAATTAAAATAGTAATATCTGGAGCAGGTGCAGCAGCAGTATCTTGTGGTAGATTATATAAGTCTCTTGGAGTTAAACGTGANAATATTNTAATGACAGATAGTAAGGGTGTTATTAATGTAAACAGGAAAAATATTTCATATGAAAAAGCTGAATTTGCAACCAAAAAAAAATTAAAAACACTAGAACAAGCAATAAATGGNGCTGATGTTTTTATAGGGCTCTCTAAACCAAACATTTTAAATAAAAAAATGTTATTATCTATGGCAAAAAACCCTATAGTTTTTGCTTTAGCAAATCCTGATCCNGAGATTAATTATGATCTTGCTTGTTCAGTTAGAGACGATATAATNATGGCTACTGGGAGATCTGATAATCCAAATCAAGTAAATAATGTATTGGGATTCCCTTTTATTTTTAGAGGAGCTCTTGATGTTCGAGCTTCAAAAATAAATGAAGAAATGAAATTAGCNGCAGTTAANGCAATTGCTGAATTAGCAAAAAAGCCTGTTCCTGAGCAAGTAAATATTGCTTATAAAAAACGGCGGTTATCTTATGGTAAAGACTATATAATACCTAAACCTTTTGATCCTCGTTTAATTGAAGANATACCNATTGCAGTCGCAAAAGCTGCTATTTCCTCTGGTGTTTCAGGNGTTAAAATTGATGATTGGNAAAAATATCGGTTAAAATTATCTGAAAGAACGGGCGGAAGCCAGAAGACAATCCGACTTATTCATGACAGAGCAAAACAGGATCCAAAAAAAATAATTTTTGCTGAAGCAGATCAACTAAATGTTTTAAGAGCTGCACAAATCGTAGCTGAAGAAAAAATAGCTGAACCAATTCTTTTAGGGAATAAAGAAATGATCCTTAAATTAATGAATTCTATTGACTTTGTTAATGANGTCCCAATTCTTGATCCAAAAGCAGAAGATCAAAAAATTAATAGAGAAAAATATTCTAAAATCTTTTGGAATGAACAAAAAAGAAGAGGAATTTCTGAATATGAATCTATTTCAAAATTAAAGGAAAGAAATTATTTTGGAGCAATGATGGTAAAAAGTGGTGATGCTGACGGAATGTTAACTGGATATTCAAGAAGTTATCCTTCAGTTGTAAAGCCTATAATTGATATTATAGGAAAAGCAAAAGGAGTAAGTAGAATTGCTGCATCGAATATAATGTTAACAGAAAGGGGGCCCATTTTTTTATCAGATACTTCTCTAAACATTGATCCAGGCTCAAAGGAATTGGCAATTATTGCAAAAATGACATCCGATCTAGTTGAAATGTTTGGATTAAAACCAATTATTGCTTTATTGTCTTTTTCAAATTTTGGTTCATCTCGTTTTTCTCAGGCTGACAAAGTATCTAAGGCTGTTAAATATTTACATAAAGTTTTACCCAATTTAATTGTTGATGGGCCTATTCAATCTGATTTTGCCTTAAATAGTGATATGTTAAAGGANCGTTTCCCTTTTTCTTCATTGGTAAATAAAAATGTTAATACATTAATTTTCCCCAATCTAGATTCTGCTAATATTACATATAAATTAATGAAGGAGTTAAATAATAATTTATCTATTGGGCCAATTTTACTCGGCCTAAATCAACCAATTCACGTACTTCAATTAGGAGCAAGTGTTGAAGAAATTGTTAATATGGCAGCAGTAGCTGTTATTGATGCTCAACAAAAAAAGAAATAATGATAACTCAAATAAAAGGAAGACTAGTTGAAAAAAACCTAACAAACGTAGTAATTGATTGCCATGGAGTTGGATATTATATAAATATATCTTTAAATACTCATAGTCAAATTGGTAATAGTGAGGAGTTATTACTATTTACTCATCTACATATTAAGGAAGATTCACATACTTTATATGGATTTGTTACTCAAAATGAGAGATCGATTTTTAGACTCCTTATCTCAATTTCAGGTATTGGCCCCAGCATAGCTAGAACGATGCTTTCCTCTATGGATCCACATGAAATTCAAAAGTCAATATTAGGAGAAAACTTGGAGGCTATAAAATCAATTAAAGGCATTGGATTGAAAACCGCCCAAAGAGTTTTAATAGAATTAAAAGATAAAGTTCAAAAAATTGAAGGATTTGATGAAAATCTTCAGTCTAAAAGCAATACTATTAAAGAAGAAACGTTATCAGCTTTAGAAGTTCTTGGGTATTCAAGAAGACAAACTGAAAAAGTAATTGATAACATAATTCAAAGTCATCCTGAAAGCTCAATAGAAGAGTTAATAAAATCGGCATTGAATAAACTATAGTAGCTTTTGATTAATTTATTGAAAAGATATTTTTTTTCTTTAAAATCAAATTTAATTTCATTTTTTTTAATTGGAATTTTATTTTTTAATACTTCCTATGGGCAAAAGAANGATAATTTGCCCTATGAATTAGGTAAAATTCAACTCCCCTTAAGTGAAAGTGTAATCACTAATTATGTTTTCGATGCAGATTCAAACTTATATNTTTATTCGAAAAATATTGGAGATTATCCTATTAATACGCCATTAGTTTTAACTGTTCAAGAATTTAATAATCTTGTTATAGAGGAAAAAATTAACGGNTATTTTAAAGAAAAGTTAAGTTTATTGAGAGGGAATAGTGAAAATTTAAATGAAATTCAGAAAAATTTATTACCAGAGCTTTATGTAAATTCAAATTTTTTCCAATCTATTTTTGGTAGTAGTTTTATTGANATCAAGCCTCAAGGATCTATTGGTATTGATTTAGGNGCTAGGTTTCAAAAAAATGACAATCCTACTTTTTCTCCAAGAAATAGAAAAAATTTCGCATTTGATTTTGATCAAAGAATAACTTTAAGTCTACTTGGAAAGATTGGAGAAAGACTTCAAATAACTGCAAATTACGACACTGAATCTACCTTTGATTTTCAAAATTTAATTAAACTGGAGTTTAATCCTCCTAAATATAAATTAGCAGAAGATTATTTTCCAAATGATTTAAATAGTACCATATCAAAAGCAATGGGTAAAATAGATTACTTNAAGTCAAAGTCCGATCAAATTAAAGGATATGAGGATAAAATTTCAAATTTTATGAGTTTGCCAATCTCAGAGGATGCGATAATTCAAAATATTGATATTGGAAATATTAATATGCCATTGAACAGTTCTTTAATTTCAGGGGCTCAAAGTTTAATGGGTGTAAAAACTCAGTTAAAATTTGGAAAAACTAATATAACTGCAGTATTTGCAGAGCAGAGATCACAATCTCAGTCACTTATAGCCCAGGCAGGAGGCAAACTCCAAGAATTTTCTGTTTTTGCTTTAGATTATGAGTCAAACAGACATTATTTTTTAGCTCATTATTTTAGAGATAATTATNATCTATTCTTAAAAAATTATCCCTATATAAATTCTCCNATTAATATTACAAGAGTTGAGGTATGGGTTACAAANAGGCAATCTCTTACAAATAATATTAGAAATATAGTTGGATTACAAGATTTAGGGGAAAGTCAAATTGAAAATACTAGATTAGGTAATTTAAATGAAAATTTTTTNAACAATGAAGGTTTACAAAATATTCCCAGAAATGAGATCAATAAATTAGATCCTAAATCAATTGAAAGCGGATCTTTTTTAAGTNACGATATTAGGGACATTTCAAAAACATCCAATGCATTTGGTCCATTAAATTCAATAATTAAAGAGGGTATCGATTTTGTCACTCTTGAAAGTGCAAGAAAACTTGAGCAAAATGAGTATAAAGTTCATAATCAACTGGGATATATTTCTTTAAATCAAAGATTGACAAATGACGAAATTTTAGGAGTATCTTTTCAATATACTTACAAAGGGAAAGTATATCAAGTTGGAGAATTTGCAAATGGAGGAATTAATTCGAATACGAATACCTTTGCAGATAACCAGAATAACCAGAATAACCAGAATAACCAGAATAACCAGAATAACCAGAATAACCAGAATAACCAGAATAATCAAATTCAAAATTCAAATAATTTAGTTGTTAAATTACTTAAGAGTAGTTTAACAAATATAAATCAACCTATTTGGGATTTAATGATGAAAAATATCTACAATATCGGNGCATTTGAACTATCTGANGAAGAATTTAGATTAAGTATTTTATATTCAGATCCCTCACCAATAAATTATATTTCACCNATAAATTCTGAAATTTGGCCTGAAAGTTTTAAAAATAAAATATTATTAAATTCTTTTGATTTAGATCGTCTTGATAAAAATAATAATCCTGAACCTGAGGGAGATGGATTTTTTGATTTCATTCCAGGAATAACAGTTGACAAAAGATACGGAAGGATTATTTTTCCGTCTGTTGAACCCTTTGGAGAATCTTTATTTAATAAATTATCAAACAAAGACTCACAATCAGAATTTTATAAAAATAAATCGACTTACAATGAAAATCAATTAAAATATGTTTTTAGTGAAATGTATAATCTAACTCAATCGGCAGCATTAGAATCAACTGAAAAAAATAAATTTAAAATAAAGGGAAGATATAAAAGTTCAACTGGAGATGGTATTTCAATTGGAGCATTTAATATACCTAGGGGATCAGTTAAAGTTACTGCTGGAGGAAGAGTTTTAACTGAAGGGATTGATTATACTGTAAACTATCAAATTGGAAGAGTTAAAATACTAGATAATGCTCTTAAAGCTTCAAATATACCAATAAATATTTCTGTTGAAAACAACTCAGTTTTTGGCCAACAAAATAAAAGGTTTTCAGGATTTGATTTAATTCACCAGTTTAATGAAAAACTAGTTGTAGGAGGTAATTTTATAAATTTAAGTGAAAATCCTTTGACTCAGAAGGCCAATTATGGCAATGAACCTGTAAATAATACAATGATTGGTTTAAATTTGAATTATTCTACTTCAATGCCTTTTTTAACAAGAATTGTAAATAGAATTCCAAACATTAATACTCAAGTTCCCTCTTCAATTTTATTTAGAGGTGAAGTAGCCTCATTAATATCTAAAACACCTAAAAACACCAATTTACAGGGAGATGCAACTGTCTATATTGATGATTTTGAAGGAGCTCAAACCAGTATTGATATTAAAAGTCCATTTGCATGGAGCCTTTCTAGTGTTCCGATCCAGGGATTTAAAGGATCCCAGGTAATAAGTAATGATTTAAGTTCAGGTTTTAACAGAGCTCAATTATCATGGTATACAATAGACCCAATTTTTTATTCCAGTCAGTTGAGACCTTCAGGGATTGATAATAAATCAATTTCTCTAAATACAACCAGAAGGATTTTTATCAAGGAAATTTTTCCTGAACAAGATCTTGTTCAGGGTCAGACTACAGTACAAAATACTTTAGACTTGGCCTATTTTCCTGGAGATAAAGGACCCTATAATAATAATACTTTACAAGAATTTCAAAGTGATTTAAAAGATAATTGGGCAGGAATAATGCGGCCAATAAATTCAACAAATTTTGAGCAATCCAATGTGGAATTCATTGAATTCTGGTTACTTGATACTTTTTCTGATATAGAAGGGAATGAGAATGAATTAGG
>NHJR02000005.1 GCA_002169155.2 Flavobacteriaceae bacterium TMED220 | reverse complement strand
CTCCAACTACTAGACTTATTTGCCCCTCACTGGTTGATGTTGCATTATGCGTTTCTGAATAAATAACACTTCCACCAGAAGTGTCATACCTTAGACTAAAAGTGACAACCATAGTGGAATTTGAATATACATTCCCACTTGAGTTTTTTATTATTGCTTGATAATTAATACCCGTTTGACTAAATCCGAAAAAGAAAAAGAAAAACGCTAAAATTGTTAATATTTTTTTCATGACCATCTGTTTTAATACCTTCATTTGAATCTTAATTTGCTCGTAATTTGTTAACAAATTACGAAAAACTAATACAACCTGACGTTAAAACAATAAATGATCTAAAATTAATCAAGACGATCACCAGCTTTTAAGACCCAAAAGCTTTTCTCCAAGGACTGATAATTTTGCCGTTTTGAATTTATTTTTTTCAATATTTCTTGGATCGCCAGGGAAAGCGTAACCCTCAGGAGCAATCCTTTCTTTCCAAGACTGAACTCTCCAGTCTTTCAGGCTTTTATTGTCCTCTTGNGCGGGCATCATNGAAATATACTGAGCAATTCTAACTTTATCAATACTTAAATTNGGCCTNATNCCATGNGGTAAAAGNCTNTTAAAAATTAATAAATCTCCCTTTTCAAGTCCAACCTTTACAATCTTNTCCTNAATNCCTTTTAAATTTGGTATAAANGGATTATNACCCTTTTCTTGNGTCTTTATCCAACTATTAAAATTTTTGAATAACCATGGGATACATTGAAAACCACCCATCAAAGGATCCATTTGATCTGACAAGGCTATTACCCCTTGAACATTCTGGGGGTTTGTAGAAGGGTCATAATCCCAATGAATAAATCCTTTTTTTTCAAATCCCTTTTTTTGAGGAAAATTAAGATTTGCTCTNTCTATAGTAACCCAAAGTCTATCTGTTCCCCATATATCAANAAAAGCATCATATATTTTAGGATTTTGCCTATTCTCCCAAAGTAATTGATGATTGTATACTTCAACCATTCCGGTACCAGCGAGCTCTTTCATTTTCATTTCTGCTCTGGGNNGCGCGTACCAACTTTTTTTATCTAAGGGATCTTTCTCTTCAAATTCCCACAAAAAAAGAGCCGTTTTTTCAGCCTGCTTTTTANTTATNGCTTNTTTTACAATGACATACCCATTTTCCTTCCAAAAAGACCACTGGCTTTCAGTTAAAGATTTTAATTTACTGTTATCGATTCTTTGATTTAATATTAATTCACTGCTTTTAGCCGTNGAAGGGTTTCCAGGAATATCCTTATGAGTATCGTAAGCATTCATAACCTATAAAGATAAAATCCAGTCAACTAATAGATTTGACCAATTATCGACCGGAGAATTTTGCATTNTACATACCAAANCCATGNCCNCCCNNNNCATACATATGNAATTCAGCTTTAGCATCAGCNAAAATCCANTCTTGATATATTTTTACACTAAGNGGNGCTAATTCNAANNNATCATTATTAGCACAAGATATAAATGCAGGAGGTTTATTATCAGGGACTTTTTGATCCTCAACTATTAACATCCATGGGTATATTGGGGCAATAAAATTAGGTTGATTTTTTTCAGTCGCTTTATAACTGGCCTCCATAGTAACTGCACCTCCAGCTGAAAACCCCATTAATCCTATTTTATTTGGATCCACTTTGTATTTTTTAGAATTTTGTCTAATATTTTCTATAGCATTTAATGCATCATTTACTGAAAAGGGAAGGGTTTTTTTTGCTTTTTTAATTATATCATCTTGGGAACCCCAATTTTCATTTAACCACTTTTGAGCATTACCATCAATAGGATAAAGAGTATATTTTAAAACTATCGCATTTATTCCATTATTGCTTAGCTTTTCTGCTAAAAGAGTTCCTTCCTTTTCATATGCACTAAAAAAAAGACCTCCTCCAGGACAAATAATCATTACTTTATCTGTAATATTTTCTCCTTTAGCCTCATAAAAATGCATTTCTGGTTTAGTGACATTGTCTATGAAAACACCTTCCCCAAAAAAACTATCAAATGTTTTTTCAGGATATATCTCAAGACCTGTTTCTGTGTATGGAAGCTCTATTCTTTCTTGCGCATTTATTGCAACAAAAAACATCATGAATAAAAGACTGGTGATTTTTTTCATAGTTGACAATATAATAAATCTTATAAACTATTTACCTTTTTTTAAAATTATCATAAATAAAAANCCTGTCAAAAATATTATCGATGTTCCAATCACAATGACAAGATAATTATGAAAAGGATTTTCAATGCCAAATAAAAATTTAAAAAATTCTGGAATAGATAAAACTAAAATAGATAAAACACCTACTAAAGTTCCAATTACAGGACTTATATTCCCTTTAACTTTTGTTAAAAATCCCAGTAGAAATAATCCTAGCATACCCCCACTAAAAATTGAAGCTAATTTCCACCATGCATCAAGGGCACTTTTAATATTTATCATAGCAAGGGCAACAGAAATTCCTAAAAGTGCAATTAAAATTGTTGAACCATAAAGAATATGCATTTGAGAAAAATAAACTCTTTTTTTATTAAAATATTTGTTGTAGTAATCAATTAATAAAATAGTTGCTGAACTGTTATAACTTGTTGATAATGTACTCATACCAGCAGCAAATATAGAAGCAATTAATAACCCTTTAAATCCAACAGGCAAAGTATTAACAATAAAGTACGGGAATACCTTATCTGCAGTTTCTGAAATTTCAATTGGAAGTAATCCGTTAGTTTGATAATATCCATATAAAANAGTTCCAATAAATAAAAATAAAGCAGAAACAGGTACATATATTAAGCCTCCTAAAAAAGCGGAATATTTAGCTTTTTTATCAGTGTCTGTTAAAAGATAACGCTGAATGTAATTTTGATCAGTTCCAAAATTTTGGATATTTATAAATAATCCGTAAATCAGAACAATCCAAAAAGTCGGAACAGAAAGCCTGGTTGAAAATTCTCCTAAGCTAAATTTGTTATTTTCATATGCAATCCTCATGATTTCATCAGGTCCTTGTCCTGAATTATATAAAATAAAAATTATACAAATAATTGCTCCAAAAATTAAAATAATCCCTTGAATAGCATCCGTCCAAACTACGGCTTGAATGCCTCCAAAAATAGAATATACTCCCACAATCAAACCAGTCAAAATAATTACTGTAGATAGATCAATTTCAATAAAGGCATTAAGAGTCAAACCCAATAAATAGAGAATTGTTCCAATCCTCATAATCTGAGTTAACAAATAACAAGCTGAAACATATATCCTCGCCCATGANCCGTATCTTTTTTCCATGTAAGTATATGCTGAAGCACTGTTTATATTTCTGTAAAGTGGAACAAAATAAACTGCAGCAATTATTGCGGCTATGGGGAGTGATAAACTAAAAGCAAAAGCATTCCAATTCGAGGAAAATGCACTCCCTGGTAAACCAAGATAACTTATACTACTTACAAAAGTTGCGAAAATTGAAAAAGAAACAACCCAACTAGGAATTTTTCCACCACCGGTAATAAATTTATTGGAAGTTTTATTTGATCTATAAAATGATATACCAAANAGACAAATCCCCAGGATATAAATAATAAAGACTGTTATGTCAATGACTTCAACTGAATTCATTTTAATTTACTTCAATTACAACATGCTTTATATTTCGCCTATTGAATGTATAGCTAATATGAACTAGCCCATCTGAAGCTTCTATTATCGCTGGGTAACTGAATTCTCCTGTTTCTTCATCTTCAAGAATTAATTTATCAGTCCAATTAATTCCATCGTCAGATTCTGATAGAACTAGTTTTGACCTTCCATTAATATTTGGATTATACACCAATAGATGTNTACCATTTTTAAGTGTAACTCCATCAACACCTGAATTAGGATTATTTAATTCTAAAGGNTNTAAATCCGTCCAACTTTCNCCTGAATCATATGANAAAGANGAAATAATTTTATTTTCTCTACTCCTGTTNAAAACTTGAATAGTGTCTTTTGAATGAACTAAAATCGTGGGCTGAATAACATTAAATTCTGAATTATGGTCAATTGGTATTTTNGTCCAATTTTCTCCATTGTCNGTAGACTTTTCGATATGAGATTTCCAAATGTACTTTTCAAGAGTTTTAGTTTCAGTACTAGAAGGAGATAAAATTATTCCTTTACTCAATTCAACAGGTTTATTTTTAATTGGGCCTAATATCGAATCCGGTAACCTTACTAGTTCACTCCAATTCTCCCCCTGATCAGTTGAAAAAATATATTCTCCCCACCATTCCCTTGGAGAGGGGCCAACTTTATAATATAAATATAAAATATCTGACATTGTCCTGTATAAAACAGGATTCCAAGTAGGATACCTTAATGTATCATTTATAATACCATCGGCAATTAATTTTGGTGATTGCCATTTATCAGTTCCTTTTTTAGATAGCCAAATAGTAACATCTTTATTTTTTTCTTTAGTCCCTCCAAATGCAGCGATTACAATATTACCATCTGATAACTCTTCAATTGATGAAGCATGACATTCAATAAAAGGTGGTTTTTCATATATAAAATTACTTTCAATCATTTTAATATTTGAACTCTCCTTACAAGAGAAAAGAAACAATAAAAAACTACCCATTATAATGTTTATGAAGTTTATTTTTGTTTTCATTTAGTTTGATTTTTATAGCAAAGTTATTTAAACTCTATTTAACATTAAAAGTCTGAAATCCATCAATTCTTTACCAGTCTTTTTTATGCCTTTTAACCTTAGAGTACCTTTACCTTTTTTGAGTTGAATTTTCCCTATCTTAAGTGGTAAAAAATCTTTAACATAAGATTCAATTCTTGGAGAACGATCTTGATCTTGACCATATTCCTTAGGGTCATNAAATTCATTAATTTGNCCCATAATTTTTGATTCTCCAAAAGTCAATTCAAATTGAGAACCAATTGCATCTTTGGCGCAAGTATAATAAATTACAACTTCGAAATCCCCATCTTCAGCAACATCAACTTCCCAAGTAATCGAATCTTCAATATTAATCCAATTAGTCATAAAACTGCAGTTTGGATAATAATTTGATCTTTTAATATCACCATTTGGAGTAGCGTCTCTAGCTGGAATTTGAGTGTTTTGCATTTTTGGATGCCCAATTACAAAGGGCCTTTCATCTTTTTTCGGGAGTTCAATTAAAATATTTTTATTCCAATTTAACTTTTCACTTTTCATGGATTGGAAAATTTCAGGAAACTTATCAGATACATCCTTTTGTTGATTTGGATCATTTACCATATCAAAAAGCTTATTATCATTACCTAGCCTAAATTTTTGATTTCTAACACTTAGTCTACCTCTCCAATAACTATATATATTTCTATCCTCCCATTTAATGTCTTCTTCATTAATTAAACGCTCAAGACTTACCCCATCTAATTTATTTTTTGGAAGGTCTTTAATATTAACTAAATCTTTTAAAGTTGGAAGTAAATCTATCCCCGCGCTGATTTGATTTATAATTTTTCCCTTNGGCAAGTTTCCCTCCCACTTAATAATCATTGGTGATCGAACGCCTCCCTCATCAGTTGATCCCTTCCGNCCTTTCATCTGATCNTTCCACCTATTACCGTTCGGACCATTATCAGATAAATATATTATAATTGTATTTTCTAATAGCCCTAATTCCTTTAACTTATTATTTATTTTTCCAACATTTGAATCGATATTTTCACACATTGCAAGAGCAGCTCTAGTGTGATTTAGATTGTTTTTATTATCAACTCCAGAATCTTTAGAGCTTTTTTCAGCTACTTTAACTCCACTTTGGATTAAACTTTTATTTTCAAATTTTTTCCAAAATTTTTCTGGAACTTGCATNGGGCTGTGAGGTGTATTATATGGCAGATAAAGAAAAAAAGGATTATTCTTATTTTGTTCAATAAACTCTAATCCCCGATTAGTAAAATCNTCGATAATAAATCCNTCTCCNTTNACGATCTCNCCATTATGTTCTAANATAGGATCAAAATAATTCCCCCAGTGTCCAGAACAAAAACCATAAAAATCNTCAAATCCTCGAGTATTTGGATGATANGGCGCTTGCATACCATTATGCCATTTACCATATGCTGCTGTTTTATATCCGTTATTTTTAAAAACCTCAGCAATGGTTTCCTCATCAAGATCAATTCTTTCTCCCCCCTTGGAAACATCATAAACACCAGCCCTTACATGATATCTTCCTGTTAGAATTTCAGCACGAGTAGGAGCACAAACAGGGCTTACATAAAAACGATCAAACCTCACCCCATTTATAGCTAACTCATCAATATTTGGAGTAGAAATATCCTTATTACCATTAATACTTAGATCTCCCCACCCTTGGTCATCTGTTAAAATTAAAATTATATTTGGAGGATTACTTTCTGATTTAGAACCGCAACTTAAAAAACAGGTTGAGATAATACTTAAAAACAAAAGCTTAAAACCTTTAGAAATTGTCATCACTTTAATAATTGTTTTTTATAAATATAATAGAAAAGCTTATTTTTTTGATTAAATTAAAAAAATAAACACAAACAAAATTCTAATAATATTTTGATAAAAAAATATCACATAAAAAAGCTCTATAAAGAAAATGAGATTATTGAAAAAGTTTGTGTGATAACAAATAATGAAAAAATAATTGGATTTGACAAAGATTTGTATGATCCAAAGCTTGCTTTCGAAATTATGATTCCCGGATTTATAGATCTCCAAATATATGGAGCATTAAATTCATTATTAATGGTAGAAAGTGATTACTTAACCATAAAAAAAATCAATACTCATAATACTAAAAATGGGACTTTTTACTTNCAACCCACTATCGCATCAGAATCAAATTCAACTATACTTAAAGCAATAGATGCAGTAAAAAATTATTTTGCTAAAGGAGGTAAAGGTTGTATAGGGCTTCATGTTGAGGGCCCTTGGATTAACCCATTAAAAAAGGGAGCACATTCATTAAAATATATTCATTCTCCAGAATTTGATGAGGTAAAAAAAATAATAGATTATGCTGATGGAGTAATTAGTATGATTACCATAGCTCCAGAANTAGTAAGTGATCAAATTATTGAATTTTTAATAAAAAAAGGAATAGTAATTTCTATTGGGCATTCAGCTTTAGATTTCAAATCAGCTAACTATTACTTTAATAAAGGGATAAATACNTGTACCCATTTATTNAATGCAATGCCTCAAATTCANCANAGANANCCTGGACTAATTGAGGCTATTTTCAATGAGNCAAATNTTTTTTCAAGCATTATTTGTGATGGGNATCATGTTGACTTTAATATGATAAAACTTGCTCACAAGNTCAAAAAAAATAAACTCTTTTGCATAACCGATGCTGTTACNGAGTCAAATAAAGGGGAATATGTTCACAAACTTGAAGGAGAGATATACAAAAATAAAGGGGTACTGTCAGGTTCCTCAATCACCATGCTACAAAGTTTTAAAAACTTAATTCAAAAAGTTGGTTTAAGCGTTTCAGATGCTGTAAAAATGTGCTGTTATACTCCCTCAAAAGTAATTTCTCCTAAAATAAAAATTAACCAACTCGAAATTAATTCTTATTGTACTTTTAATATTTTAGATGAAAATTATAATCTAATTAAATAATTTTTTAAAAAAAATATCCCCAATATAAAAACTTGACCCTAATAAAAAAGGGTAGATAAAAAATAACCAAAGGGCATCCCAAAAATTAATTAAAGATTTAAAAGGTGTTTTTTGAGCAATTCCATTTAAAAAATCATACCATGTCTTAACACCTAAAAAATTAGCAATTATATTGAAAATTATTGCAGATAATAATATTATAATTCCAATAAAATAGATTCTTNACATAATTATTTTTTCTTAAAAAACATAAAGATTNATACTTTCCTTTTCCAAATTATTTTTTTNTAACTATCTANACCTTCTTTTAATTCTTTGTAATTTCTNATTTGCTGATTGTTTAACNCTNCAAGATTAATTGGANTNTTTTCATAAAAATCATCTTTAACATTATAAAATCTACCGTCAGAATATAATTTAAATGTTTTATTTCTTGTCCATTCAAATTCCTTAGTCCCCCAATTATCATTTGAATCTGAATAATATGGTCTTGGGTAATACCAACTATGAATAAATTTCTTTTTATCATTTTTTAAACCCAAAATTTGAGGTAAAAAACTTATACCATCAATACCTGTATTTTCTGGTAGATTTGAACCTGAAACTTCACAAAGAGTTGGAAGAAAATCACTAAAATCAACAAGACTTGAGTCCAAAGAACCTGGCTTTATTTTATCTTTCCATGAAATAATTAAAGGAACATGAGTGCCGTTATCAGTAGTTTGTCCTTTACCCCACAAAACTTCGCCTTCAGAGTTCAATGAGACTATTGGAGCATCATTACCATTGTCAGAAGTAAAAATAATTAATGTATTTTCAAGTAAATTTTGTTTTTTAAGATTATCAAAAATTCTACCTACCATTTTATCCATATAGCTAACCATGTCACCAAAATACTTTGCATTACCCCTATATATTTTACTTCCATTATCTTCTGGGTCAAAATCATCAGAATCAGGAGTAGGAACAAATGGACAATGAGTTAATAGCATTGGATAATAGACAAGAAATTTTTCATCTTTATTTTTATTTACAAAATCGTTTATATAATCAACTATTACATCAGGACCGAAAGACCCATTTTTGAATTTCTTATTCACTCCATTAACCTCAAGGACTGGATTAGGATATCTAGTGTCATGTCCAAGAGAATCTGTTCTAGTTAGCTTATGTTGCCACAAAATATGTTCATCAAAACCAAAATGTTGAGGTAAATCTTTCTCTTTCCCCAATTGCCATTTCCCTGCAATTAGTGTTTTATATCCATTTTTTTTTAATAGTTGACTGAAAACAATTTCTTGTTTATCTAAAACACCAAAATCTAAATAATTTTTTTTACCNGTTTTACCTGTCATTATTCGAACTCTAGAGGGGGTACATATTGGTTCAGAATGACAATTTGTGAATCTAATTCCTCTTGAAGCAAGTTTNTCAATATTTGGAGTATTATATGATTTCCCACCATTAACTGAAATAGATTCATAACTTAAATCATCAGCCATAATCAAAATTATATTGGGTTTGTCCTGAGCGAAGCTTAAACTTATAGATAATNCTAAAAATAATATTCTAATCATAATGTGATTAAATTTAGTGTTTTTTTACAAAAAAAAAATCCTGCTTCAAAAACAGGATTTTTTTAATTCATTATATGTTAAAATTAATTAGCATTCCATAATTTAACTTGTGTCCAACCTACTGAATTTGTGATATTAGATATTGGTCTAACTTTTGTAGCAAATGTTTGAAATGCCTTAGAAGAAAATATTTTTTCTTTTCCCTTAAACCAGTCTCCCATTGACTTAGCACTAGCATTCATATAGTGTGTATCGCCAGAATTTTGACCAGCTATAGCCTCATGTAATTGAATATCTCCATCAAACATTTTTGATACAGCCTTATGAAATTCCATAAAGGCTTTACCATACGCGATTGGATCTTCTACATCAATTGCGTATGAAACAGTAAAAGTTAAATCTACTTTACTTACATCAAAAACAAGACTATTGCCAAGAATACTTTGTTCCATTTCAACATTTTCTTTAGCAAACATCTGTAATAATGCAGCTTCAACGTTATTAAATTTTGAAAGCATTTGAAGGTCATCTGGGTTTGGTGAGAAAAAACATAATTGATGAGTAGCATCATTAGTAGTATTGTTAAATTGGATTTGAGAAAGCCCCACTCCAGGTAAGGACTTACCAGATTCTGTTGCCATAAAAGCATCAAAAGCTTTGACAAATCCTTCAGGATCGTCAACTTTCATTGCATAACATGACCAATAAACATTCTGAGCATTAGCAGTTAAAAAAGTTGCAACCAAAGCTAGAGTAAAAAATAATTTTTTCATTTTGTAAATTTTAAATGGTTAAAAATCTAAAATTCTCAAAATCAATTTAGTAATCATTAAACTAATGAAACTTTGTATTTAAATATTTAAGTAAAAGCTTAAACTTTTATATTAGATGGTTTAATTTATATAAAAGAATTTAGTTTGGTCTAGGTAAAGCTCCCGTTTTTTTAGCCCATGACTCCCACATCAAAGACATTTTTTTTACTTGTTCAGGATATTCTTTAGATAAATTATTAAGTTCAGTTCTGTCTTTTTCCATGTCAAATAATTCCCATTGGTCAGTTTCTAATATATCTAATTTGTCCCATGCGCTCCAATTATTTTTAACTGCTTTCGATACTAATTTCCATTTACCCATCCTGACGGCTCTATTACCGTCGTGCTCCCAATATAATGCCTCCCTTTTTAAACTCTTATTCTCAAATACTGGGATTAAACTTAAGCCTTCAAGAGGAATTATTTGATTTCCGTTGAATTTTTCTGGATAGCTTGCTCCTGAAACTTCAATACAAGTTGCCATAATATCAATTAAATGTGAAGGCTCATCCCTAAAATCTCCTTTCTCTTTAATACTATTTGGCCAGTGAACTATTAAAGGTGAAGCAATTCCTCCTTCATGTACAAAGTGCTTATATTCCCTAAATGGTGTATTACTTGCATTGGCCCAGGATGGTCCATAAGCTGAATAACTTTCAGCACTCCCTGCCATTGATTTTTTCATAATTTTTACAGGGATTCCCTCTCTTGTTTTTAATGGAATCATTTGAGTTTGTATTTCCATAGGATCCATTGGATCTTGTATTCCGTTTAATTCGTCTCTATCGGAAATCCAATCTAACTCTTCTGAACAAGCGCCATTATCTTGTAAGTAAAAAATTAATGTATTTTCATAAATACCATCCTCTTTTAATTTCTTTACAATTTCACCAATTCCATAATCCATTCTATCAATCATTGCAGCATAAACTTCCATATTTCTTATTTCCCATTCTCTATCCTCAACTACAGACTCCCAATCTTTTACATTTATATCTCTTGGCGAAAGCTCCCACTCTTTTTTAATTAATCCCATTTCCCTCATTCTATTAATTCTTTCATTTCTAACTTTATCCCACCCTTTATCATATTTGCCCTTATATTTAAGAATATCATCAGGTAAAGCATGAAGAGGCCAATGGGGCGCTGTGTAAGAAACATACATAAAAAATGGATCTTCTTTAGAGTTTTGATTAATAAATTTGACAGCATTTTCTGAAACATTATCTGTAAAATAGAAGTCCTTTGAGGGAGGAATATATTCATTATCAATTGCCAAAGATCTTGGATCGAAAAAACTACCTGCACCCGAGATCATTCCAAAAAATTTATCAAATCCCCTTTGTATTGGCCAATTTGTTTTATCTGGATTTTCAATACCAGATGGGGAATCGTCATATGGCGTTATGTGCCATTTACCTGATAAATAAGTTGAGTATCCTACCATTTTTAATACTTCAGCTATAGTTACTGCATTTTTACTTAAATCCCCTTTGAATGCTGGGGTTCCTCGATCACTTACCATACTACCAATTCCAGCTTGATGAGAATAAAGACCAGTCAACAAAGAAGCCCTTGTAGGGCAACATCTAGCAGTATTATAAAATTGAGTAAATCGAAGCCCATTCATTGCTAAATTATCAATGTTAGGCGTTGGTATCTCTCCGCCATAACATGACAAATCAGAAAACCCCATATCATCAGACATAATGATAACTATATTAGGTTTTTGAATTGAATTATTATTAGTTTCACATTGAGTCAACAAACAAATAAAAACAAGAGAAAATAAAGTAAATTTTATAAATTTCATTTTTTAGTTCTTAAGAGGTGGATATACCTCTAGCTCAGTTATACTTGTAAAATANGAATTTTTACTTAATTCATGCCAATGATCACCCCCACCAGCATAACCAGTAATTCTAATTCCTTTAGTGTTAATTGGACTAAAATCAATCAAATAATCAACAAAATGAGATTTATTTAATGCAGAATTAGAATTGTCAAATTCGGGACTTATACTAAACCCATCTTTCAATTTTATCCAATCGCCNTTGTTATTTATATATTCGATCTCAATATTTTTAAACCATCCTCCATTTTCTTCCACACTNCCAGTTCTAAAAACTATATTCCCAATTAATTTTGGATTTTCCCATTCATATCCGTAATAATCTACAAAAGATTTATTGGAGTCATTGATACTGTAAAAAACGGAATTATCTCCTTTATGTATCCCATCATTAATTATTGAAACATCATTTGAAAAAATTTTCTTTCCAACAGTAATCCACATCTTATCTCTNAAAANAGTATCTGTTTTNCNTANATANGNAANNATTTTATCAGCNTCNAGTGCAATATTTTTNTCAAAAACNGTTANATTNATTTCTTTAAAAACTTCTTGCTCNNCTCGCCTTAAATTAACACCAATTTTAAAANTNCCNNTNACNTCTGGNNTACCANAAAAANTACCNTCTTTAAATTTTATNCCATTNGGAAGTNNCTGANTATATATTTCCCATTCAACATCANTATTATCATAAGATGTAGAAAGTTTATATTCAAATGGAGAACCTAGCTGGAAAATTGGGTTTGGCTCAACTGAAATTTCTAGCTTAGGACTAAAATTAGAATTTCTATTTATTTTGTATAAAACTTCTCCGTTCTCTTCATAAATTTCACCTCCATTAGATATTATAATCTTTTCTGCTTGTTCAACAGTTTTTTTTGTCATTTCTGAAATTTTTATATCAGGTAAATCATATCGAGAAACATTTTTATAAAA
>NHJR02000041.1 GCA_002169155.2 Flavobacteriaceae bacterium TMED220 | reverse complement strand
GTTGAATTACATTAAATTTTCCATAACTATATAGCCTATCAATGAATTCCATGTCTTCACAGTAGGTATATTTCTCATTATAGCCTTTTAGCGATTTAAATAAATTTTTAGAAATATATAATGATTGATCGCCTCCTCTACAAATCTTGTAATTAAATCTTGTAAAAAATGAACTAAATTTTAAGAAAATATGAGACCCTTTGAATAACATCCTAAAACATCCCATTTCTTTCCCTTCTGTATATTGATTAAAAATAATTTGATCAAAATTTTTAGGAGGAATAGAATCACAGTGCAAAAAATAAAGAATTTCATTTTTAGCTTTTAGTGCTCCATAATTCATTTGAGTTGCTCTTCCCTTTTTTGATTTGAATATTCTTAATTCAGAAAATTTTTTTAAAATATTAGTTGTAGAATCCCTGCTTCCTCCGTCAACAACTATAATATCATTTTTATAAAAACTTTTAACTAATAAATTTTTAATAAAAGATTCTATTATTTTTTCTTCATTTAAAACGGGGACAATTATGGATATAGATTTTTTATTCATTTAATGACCAATCATATGATAAAAAATAAATTTTAGTAGAATTATTAATTATTAATTTAGAATGCATATTTATAAATTCAATCAATTCTTTTCTGCTTCCAAAATCACTTGAAAACCATTTAAAAATTTTTGATATTTTAGCAACTTCAGATGTAATTTTATTTTTTTCTTGATTATTAATAAAATCATCAGTTACACTTTTTAATTGATTTTCCAATCTATTTGATGTAAAGGCTTGATTTAAAAGTTTAGGGCATGATAATGAAGCACAATTAATTGCAAAATGAATTCTAGGTTCGTCCATTTTCCTTAAAATTTTATGTTCAATATCATTTAATGAATAGCTTATATTATTTAATTTAAAGATTTTTTTATCCCACGGCTTTTCTATGTTTTTTATACTTTTAATAGGGTAGTTTTTTAAAATTAGATTTACTGTCAAGGCGTTATAAGCATTTATCCAATATGATAAAATTTCATTTTTGCTCCATTTTTGATTAGGGATGAATCTTTTAAGATTGTTTATATAACTTTCTAAACCTGCCATTTCATTTTTCCAGTCTTTGTAATTCACCTTTCCTTCATTAGAGACAAATTTTTTTAATTGTATATCCCATGCAGAATGAATATTTTTTTTAATAAATCTTGAGTTTTCTTTTGATAACTGAATATTTATAAGTTGAATTGAACTAAAAAATACTAACAGGAATAATTTCATTTTATAACATTTTTTTTAGAGTTTCATTAGAATTAAGATCTTCTAAGGTATCAATATCGTTTTTTGAATCTAATAATTTGAGATTTTTATTTTTTAATTCATTTATTGTTTCTTTAAGTAAGGTAGATTTACTCCATGATTTATTTTTAAATAATTTAGAATTAATTGTATTCATACCAATTAAATAATAGCCACCATCTATTGAAGGACCAATTACATAGTCATTTTTAGTTAAGGAGTTAAATGCTAAATTAATATCACTATGCTTAATATCCCATAGATCTGAACCAATAACTATTATTGGAGAAAACTTAGATTTAAACCCCTCACTAAATGCATTATTTATTTTTTCTCCTAAATTATTCCCTTTTTGTATTTTTTTTTCGTTAACAAAATCATTCCACTTATCGTTATTATTTATAAATTTTGAATAATAGACAACTTTTTGAGAATTAACTNGTTTAACTNCTTCTATAGTTTTTTCGATTAGCTTTTTATAAANAANTAGAGCCTTTTTTGTNCCAATTGATTTTGCAAGTCTAGTTTTTACNTGTCCTTCAATTAAATTTTTACAAAATATAATTAATAAGGGTTTCATTATTTTAATAAATTATATTAATTTTNTTGAAATACCTTTAATGTTTTCTTCTATGTATTTTTTTATAAAAANTTTATTTAAATATTTTTTNCCTAATAAATCATTTTCTGCTTTTAAAGTCTCTAAAAGATCTATTTTTAAATAATTTCTATAAAAGGGAACAGAAATTTTTTTATAACTATAATGCCATGGTTCATATAAAAATCCTTTTCTAAATTCATNATTAGTATANACCTTGTAAAATCCAAATTTTTCTGAATTTTTNTCCATCCAAATCCTCATATTTTCAAAAGGTCCTGAATNATGAAANAATTTNGGTAACAANACATCTCCTTNAANATTATGATTATTTTCAATTATGTCAATTTCAGTNCCCCAGTGATGCCTTGATGAACCTGGAATTGTTGAATACTCAATTATTTTTCTTATTGCTTTTTCNCCACTTAATCCAGAATTTATAAAGTCATTATATTTTCTGTTCCATATTCTTTTTTGATGGTTAAAGCTTCTGTAACTTGAAACTATTTTAAGATTCACTTTATCAATTTCTGCTGCATTTTTCATCTCTAAGTATGCTTTTGATACTTCTGATAATAGCTTATAACCATTTCCAACTAATTTTGGTTTTCCTTTACCAATTAAAATTTCTTTATCAATATCAGTTTCTATTTCATTACAGTAAGTAAAAGAATAAAAATAAATTGAACTAAAAAATAATTGAATAAACTCAGGTCTTTTCATTTATTTAATTTTTTTTCACAATAATAATGTATACCAATATTAATAATTTCAAATGGTTCACCAATTTTTCTATATCCTTTTTTTAAATAAAAGTTAATTGCTTTTTCTCTTGCTTTTAACCAAATTAAAAAAATATTTTCAGAGACTAATATTTCCTCCGCTCTTGATATTAGCTTTGAACCAATTCCATTTTTTTGGTATTTTTTTTTAACTGCCATTCCCCTTAATCTTCTTATATTATTTGTTTTAGTAGAAGTGTTTAAAATTGATATTATACCAACAATTTTTTTATTATTAAATGCTCCTAAATGAAAGCTTTTTTCATGTTTATCCCATTTAAAGTGACATAAATTTGATTCAATGGTATTGTTTCGTAAAATTTCTCTTCTCAAGTTTAAAGTCATCTCAGAGGATATTTTATGAATTTCAATTGATTTATTCATCTACATTAAANTACAATTTTTTTAAATAATTTGAATTTTTCTTAAAATATTCCAGAAATAGTATATTAGCTGTCTAAAGCGGGAGTAGCTCAGTTGGTAGAGCGTCAGCCTTCCAAGCTGAATGTCGCCGGTTCGAACCCGGTCTCCCGCTCAAAGANTTTTAATTTAATATATAAATGAAGTCTTTTTTCTCTCTTTTATTTTGTTTGTTTTTTTTATCTTTTTCATNTACTCAAGAGGAAAGAGTTTTACTAAGAGGCAAGCTTTTATATAGAAATAATAATGTTGTTTCCGCGAATGTTATAAATAATTCTGCTCAATTGAATACTATTACAAATGGGGACGGAGAATTTGAAATTTTTGTTAAAATAGATGACGAATTAATTTTTTCATCTGTTCAATATAAAATAAGGTCAGTTATAATTTCTAAAGAGGATATTAAAAATAANCGAATTGTAGTTGAAGTTAATGAAAAAGTTAATTTTCTTGATGAAGTTGTAATTGGNCCAGAAAATCAAGAAAAATTTCTAGATTTAAAAGAAGAAGAGTTTAAAAGAGTTGATTATTTGAATGATAAATCAACTAAAATAGATAATGAGATAATTAGGGAAGGCAAATTATATAATGGTGTAAATTTTGTTAATCTAGCTAAATTTGTTTCAAATAGGTTTAATGAAGAAAATAGTAGTGATCGAAGTTTTCAGTTAATTCCAAGTGAAGTTTTGCCATTCATTTTTGACGAATCTTTTTTTACNGATGATCTTAAAATTCCTAATAAAAGNNTNCTAGACTTTTTGAAATTTATTGATTCTGATTTTAATGAAAATGAATTGTTANTTAAAAATCAAGAATTTCATTTAATTAATTATTTGATTTTAAAAGCTGAATTTTATAATAAACAATCTTGATAACTGTAATTAAAATTTTAGTTATACTTTTTAGCAGTATAACAATCAGTAATTANNATCATCCTTATTATCTGAGTGCTACAAGAGTTTTATATTCTAAAACATATAACCAATTCCAATGCACTTCAAGATTTTTTATTGATGATTTAGAGTCTTTATATAAATCAAAACTAGTAAATAATGAAATTTATAAGTTTGAAAAAAAAAAATTTGAAGTTTTTTTGAAAGAATATTTAAAGGAGAATTTTATTATTTTATATGATGACATTATACAAAATCAAACTTTTGTTGGAACAGAATTTTTAAATGACATTATAATTATTTATTTTGANTATCAAATTAAATCNGATTTTAAAAAAATTACTATTAAAAATTCAGTTTTAATGAACCATATTAGTGATCAAAAAAATATAGTACATTTGGAAATTAATGATGAAAAAAAAAGTTATTTATTAACTTTAAAAAAACCATTTTTTTCAAGCAATAAAAAAATAAGTCTACATGAAAATTAAAATCTTTTCAATCTTTGTATTAACTGCTTTTTTTCTTTCTGGTCAAGCCGAAGAAAATTATAATAAAAAGAGCCAATTTAACAATAATAAATTCAAACAATTATATGAAGAATTTTCTTCGCCAAATAAGTTTAGGACTGCTTCAGGGGCCCCAGGACCAGAGTATTATCAACAGAAAGTTGATTATAATATGGAAATTGAGTTAGATGAAGAAAATGATATTTTATACGGTAAATCTTTGATAACTTATCAAAATAACTCCCCTGATGATTTGGAATATTTGTGGGTTCAATTGGACCAAAATATTAGGAAAAATAATTCTCCATCTTTAGATAAAAATCCATCAGCAATGTCTGAATTAAAACAAATTGAAAGTTTTGTAGATGACCTTTTACTAAAACCNTTTGATGGAGGATTTAATATTGAATATGTTAAAGACTCTAATGGGAAAAGCCTTAAAAATTTAGTAAATAATACGATGATGCTAATCCATCCAAAATCACCCATTAAAAGTGGCGATAAGTATATTTTTTCAATAAAATGGAATTATTCAATTAATAACCATGTTAAGAAAAGAGGAAGATCTGGATACGAATTTTTTTCAGAAGATGGCAATAAGTCATATGTNATAGCTCAATTTTTTCCAAGACTAGCAGTTTATAACGATGTTGAGGGTTGGCAAAATCACCAATTTTGGGGGAATGGCGAATTTGCTTTAAATTTTGGTGATTATAAAGTAAATATTACTGTTCCTGCTGACCATATTTTGGAGGCTACAGGAGAATTACAAAATCCAAAAGAAGTTTTAAGTAAAGTAGAATTTGGACGTTATAAAAAAGCATTGATTACTAATGACAATCCAGTTTTAATAGTTAATCAAGATGAAGTTGAATTAAAGGAAAAAAATACTTCCAAAAAAAAGAAAACNTGGAAATTTATTGCAAAAAATGTTCGTGATTTTGCTTTNGCTTCGTCTAGAAAATTTATTTGGGATATGATGGTAGTACCAATAAATGGTAAAAATATTATTGCCTCCTCATTATATCCAAAAGAGGGAAATCCCTTGTGGGAGGAATATTCCACAAAAGTCGTNGCTCANACATTAAAAACTTATTCGAATTATACTTTTGATTATCCATATCCTAAAGCAGTATCTGTTCACGCAAAAAATCAAGGTATGGAATATCCAATGATTTGTTGGAATTATGGAAGACCTGAAAAAGATGGTTCCTATTCTGATAGAGTTAAATATGGTATGATAAGCGTTATTATTCATGAGATAGGCCACAATTTTTTCCCAATGATTGTAAATTCTGATGAAAGGCAATGGGGATGGATGGATGAGGGAATTGATACATTTCTGCAGTATCTTACTGAAAAAGAGTTTGATCCTGAATATCCATCAAGAAGAGGTCCTCCAAATAAAATAGTACCATATATGTCTGGTAATCAAGAATATATAGCCCCAATAATGTCAAATCCAGAGAATGTATATCAATTGGGACCAAACGCATATGCTAAACCTGCTACTGCTTTAAATATTCTTAGAGAAACGATAATGGGTAAAGAGCTTTTTGATTTTGCTTTCAAAACATTTTCTGAAAGATGGATGTTTAAGCATCCTACTCCTGAGGATTTTTTTAGAACAATGGAGGATGCTTCCGCTATTGATTTAGACTGGTTTTGGAGAGGGTGGTTTTATTCAACTGATTATGTCGATATCGGTATTAAAAATCTTAAAAGATTTTATATTTCTCCTNATCCAAGCAAGAATGTAAAGGATGTTTTTGATGGCTATGGAATTTCTAAAAACGAATTATCTCCTCTAGTATTTATGGTAACTGACGATGAAGAATCTTTCGATTCTAATTTAATGGATGGAAATCCAATTGAAAAATCTTTACCTTTAAAAAAATTCATTGATGAAAATTACTTGGAGGATGATATAAATAAGTTGAGAACATCAAATTATTTTTATGAAATTGAATTTGAAAAGCCTGGTGGATTAGTTATGCCAGTAATTTTTGAGTTGACTTATTCTGATGGATCAAAGAAAATCATTAGGTATCCTGCTGAAATATGGAGAAAAAATGATGATTCATTTAAAAAAGTTTTAATAACTGAAAAAGAAATAAAAAATATAAAACTTGATCCTAATGAGGAAACAGCAGATACAGATTTGTCAAATAACAATTGGCCAAAAATTGAACTTCCTTCAGATTTTGAAATGTTTAAATCAAAAATTAAAGGATAGATATCTTTTTGATTACAATTTTTTAAAAAGTTAAAACCTTATTATATTTATAAAAAATATGTCAATGCTTTTTATCAGTGGTGCTGAAATAATATTTGTTTTTTTTATCGTTTTGCTATTGTTTGGTGCAGATAAAATCCCTTCCATTGCAAAGGGCTTAGCTAAGGGCATTAATCAAGTCAAACAGGCTACTAATGACATAAAATCTGAGATTCAAAATACAACCGACATCGAAAATCCAACTGAAAAAATAGTTGATGAATTTAAAGATGAAATAGATCAAGTAAAGGATGGATTTGACGAAATGACTGATTCGGTTAAAAGGAAGTTTTAGTGTTTTAAGCTTAAAGTTAAACCGTCTCTAATCGGAAGTAACAGAGTTTTAATTCTTTTATCTTTGTTTAATTTACTATTATATTTTTTTATAATTTTTGTTTCTCTATCGAGATCTTTTTTTAGGACTTTTCCGCTCCATAAAACATTATCTGTAATTAATAAACCTCCAGATTTTAATTTTGGAAATACTAAATCAAAATATTTTATATAATTTTCTTTATCAGCATCTATGAAAATTAAATCAAAATCAAAATTTAATTTTGGAATTATATTAATTGCATTTCCTAAATGTTGAACTATTTGATTTTTAAAAACAGATTTATTAAAATATTTTCTTTGAATTGTAGAAAGCTCTTCATTTTTGTCAATTGTATGAATCTCGCCATTTTTTTTTAGTCCTTCACACAAACATAAAGATGAATATCCGGTGTAGGTTCCTACTTCTAAAATATATTTTGGATTAATTAATTTAGATAAAAAACTTAATAGTCTTCCTTGAAATGAACTAGATATCATTCTTGGATTTAAAACTTTTAAATTAGTCTCTCTGTATAGATTTTTTAATAAAATTGGCTCAGCTTCTGAATGATCAGTTGCATAATTCATTATATCATCACTAATAAAATTCATTTTCTTTTATTTTTTAGGTCTAGCATATGGAAATCTTTCTAACTTTTTAGGTAAAGTATAGCAATCAAGTCCGTTTATTGCTGTAACTCCACCTTTATCTAACTGTATCATCCCGTCTTCAAGCAGCATATTTTTATTAACAAATATATTTTCAACAGATGCTACTATTAATAAAGTTCCATTCTCTTTAATTTCATATTCATTTAAATATTTGCATTCAATTTGAACTGGAGCATTTTTAACAAATGGTAAAGCCTTACCATGCTTGTACTCTTCCATTAATTCAGTTTTTTCAAATTCAGATATTTCAGATGCGTATTTTGCACTTGTGTGATGAGCATCTTTAATTTGAGAATAGTGTATGTGATTAACAGAAAATTTTTTTTTATACTTAATATTTACATATGTGTCTCTTGGAACAGTTTTAGGTCTTAAAATAAAGCCTAGCATAGCTGGATCACTTCCAAGGTGAGTAATTGAACTAAAAATTGCTATATTATTTACACCTTTATCAGAAACAGTTGCGATTAAATTTGAGGATTTATAGCCTGTGCAACTGTTTATCAAATTTAATCTATAAATTTTATCCATCTCATTAATTTGTTTTTTTGTAAAATGCTTCATTTGTATTTATTTAAAGATTAATTTATTTTATTCAAATATGTTAATTTCATTGGGTTTATTTTGTAATTTTACTAAAAATAATAATAAAAAAGGTTATGGCTTTTGATTTTGAAATGATTAAATCTCTTTATGCTAAAATTGAAAATAGTGTAATATCTGCTAAAAAAATATTAAATCGTCCCTTNACCTCTAGTGAAAAAATATTGTATTCTCATCTTTGGGATTCTAAGTTAAAGAAAAGTTATAAAAGAGGAGAGGATTATGTTGATTTTAGACCTGACAGGATTGCGTGTCAAGATGCTACTGCGCAGATGGCTTTGTTACAATTTATGCAAGCTGGTAAATCAAAAGTTGCAGTTCCCACTACAGTTCATTGTGATCATTTAATTCAGGCAAAAGAAGGAGCTAAAATTGATCTTAAATCTGCTAATTCATCTAGTTCAGAGGTTTTTGATTTTCTTGAATCAGTATCAAATAANTATGGAATTGGATTCTGGAAACCTGGAGCTGGAATTATTCATCAAGTTGTTTTGGAAAATTATGCTTTTCCAGGTGGAATGATGATTGGNACTGACTCTCANACAGTAAATGCTGGAGGNTTAGGTATGTTAGCAATTGGTGTAGGTGGTGCTGATGCTGTCGATGTTATGGCAGATATGCCATGGGAATTAAAATTNCCNAAATTAATTGGGGTTAAACTAACTGGTAAATTGAACGGATGGGCATCTCCTAAAGATGTAATATTGAAAGTNGCAGGAATATTAACGGTAAAAGGTGGNACTGGAGCTNTTATNGAATATTTTGGAGAGGGTGCTAAATCAATGTCTTGTACAGGAAAAGGAACTATATGTAATATGGGGGCAGAGGTAGGTGCAACTACATCTACTTTCGGTTATGATGATTCTATGGAAAGATATTTAAGGTCTACTGGTAGAGATGATATAGCTGACGAGGCTAATAAAATCAAGGAACATCTTACTGCAGACCCAGAGGTTTANAATGATCCTTTTTCTTATTTTGATGAAGTTATTGAAATAGATTTAAATACTCTTAGCCCTCANATAAATGGTCCATTTACTCCTGATTTNGCAACACCTATATCTGAAATGAGTGAAAAAGCAAAAATTAATGGTTGGCCCATAAAAGTTGAATGGGGTTTAATTGGATCATGTACTAATTCTTCATACGAGGATTTATCTAGGGCTTCNTCNATTGCTGATCAAGCTGTAGAAAAAAAATTGATTACTAGAGCTGATTTTGGAATTAATCCTGGTTCTGAACAAGTAAGATTTACTGCTGAAAGAGATGGATTATTAGATCCATTTATTAAGTTAGATGCTAAAATTTTCACTAATGCTTGTGGTCCTTGTATCGGTCAATGGGACAGAGTAGGATCAGAAAAAGAACAAAAAAACACTATTGTTCATTCTTTTAATAGAAATTTTTCTAAAAGAGCTGATGGAAATCCAAATACTCACGCTTTTGTNACTTCACCTGAAATGGTTGCNGCAATTGCTATTTCTGGTAGATTAGATTTTAATCCAATAAGTGATACTCTAGTAAATCAGGAAGGAGATAAAGTTAAATTAGATCCTCCAACTGGAATTGAGTTACCCCCAANNGGTTTTGATTATGATGACAATGGATTNATTGAGCCNTCTNTNGATGGATCAAAAGTAGAAGTTGTAGTTAATAAAAAATCAGAAAGGCTTCAGTTATTGACNCCNTTTCCAGNGTGGGACGGATCAAATATTATTGGAGCAAAGCTTTTAATTAAAGCTAANGGNAAATGTACAACTGATCATATTTCAATGGCTGGGCCATGGCTNAGNTATAGAGGTCATTTGGATAATATCTCTAATAATTGTTTGATAGGNGCTGTTAATTATTTTAATGATAAAACTAATTTTATTAAAAACCAGTTGACTGGAGAATATGGAGGTGTCCCTGATATTCAAAGAGAATATAAACAAGCAAATATAGATACGATAGTAATAGGAGACCATAATTATGGAGAAGGTTCATCTAGAGAGCATGCAGCAATGGAGCCGAGATTTTTAGGAGTTAAAGTTGTTCTAGTTAAATCTTTTGCCAGAATTCATGAAACAAATTTAAAAAAGCAAGGAATGTTAGGTTTAACTTTTGAAAATGAAAATGATTATGATTTGATTGAGGAAGACGATGTTTTTAATTTCTTAGATCTTGACGAATTTAAACCTTCAAAAAAAATCACTATTCAAATCGTTCATTCTGATGGGAAAAATGATTTGATTTTTGCAAATCATTCATATAATGATCAGCAAATAGAATGGTTTAAAGAGGGATCAGCTTTGAATTTGATCAAAAAACAAAGTTAAAATGCCCTTGAGGCAAGGGCATTTTTTTACAAATTATTAATCTTAATAAAGGGACA
>NHJR02000004.1 GCA_002169155.2 Flavobacteriaceae bacterium TMED220 | reverse complement strand
GCAATTCCTGAGGCAAGACCTCCATTTTGCATTCCAACTTCAAGTGCAATTGTTCTTGCATCTTGTTCTGCGAGATTAAATATTCGCGCATACCAATATCCAAGTAAATATCCAAATATATTGTGAATTAGCACTAAAATCATTAAAACCCCACCGATTTCTAGAAGACTATCTCGACCAGAGGCGGTAATAATGGTAATTATAATACCTATAGCTAGCATAGACACTACTGGTAATGTTTTATCTAACCATTTTACTCTATTCCCACGTAATTTATTAAATAACAATCCAGATCCTATTGGAATAATTATCATTTTAATAATACTCCACATCATCGCAAAAATATCAATTTCTATAAATTCCCCTGCAAGTAAACTCATTAATAGAGGAGTTATAAAAGGAGCAATTAAAGTGGCTATTGATGTAATTGTTATGGATAATGCTAAATTGGCTTTGGCTAAATAGGCCATAACATTTGAGGCAACACCACTTGGAGAACAACCTATAAGAACAATTCCAGCAGCAATTTCTGGTGGGAAATTACTTATTTTTGCTAAAATGAAACCTATTATAGGCATTATACCTAATTGTGCAGTAACCCCTATCATTACTCCTTTTGGAGATTTGAAAATACTTGCAAAATCATTAAGACTCATAGAAGTTCCCATACCAAACATAATTATTTGAATTAATGGAATAATTAGAGTTGTAACTTTAAAATCTCCAATTTGTATGAAATATTCAGGATAGAAAAGTGCCGCTGTAACTCCTGCGAAAATCATAGTTGTGAAAACATATCCTTTAAGATATTCATAACCACTAAAACCTAGAGCAAGTAATCCAAAAAAAGTGATTAATAACAATCCTGAAATTGCAAGATGACCATGATTTATAACAAATACTGCAATAATTATCANAGGCAATGCAATNCAAAGTGAAATTGAATGAAGATTAATNTTTTTCAAGATGTTTTTTTTGAAATGATTTAGTTATAAATTTTAACTCAAATAATTATTCAAAAAAAGGAACACCTTTGTCAGCATATTTTCTCATTCCCTCTTCATTTATTTCAACTCCTATTCCAGGTTTTTCAGAAAGTTTAATAAANCCATTCTCTGTCATCGGACCATCAAAAGTTACAATTTCTTTAAACATTGGATTTTTATGAAAATAAATTTGCCATTCTAAAATCATGAAATTAGGTACAGAGGCGCATACATGACAGGCGGCCATCGCTCCAAGATAAGAAGCTACCATATGAGGGGCAAAGGGGACATAGTAAAGGTTAGCTAAATTCGCTATACGTTGTCCCTCACCTAGCCCTCCAGCTTTTTGTAAATCAGGCATTATGATATCAACTGCTCCTTTTTCTAATAAAGGTCTAAATCCATGAGCAAGATAGTGGTTCTCTCCGGCACAAATTGGGGTAGTAGTAGATTCGGTAATCTTTTTATAAGCGTCAGTATTTTCAGCTGGTATTGGTTCTTCCAACCACATCATATTCAAGGGCTCAAGTATCTTTGCNACTTTTTCTCCAGTAATGGCATCATATCTTCCATGCATATCCGCACAGATATCAATATATGGTCCGACCTCCTCTCTNGCGGCAGCCATTTGGTTATACATTCTTTCAATTTCAGCATTATTGGCAGTCCAGTTGTAATGGTCATATTTATTAGGATCNTTTGCTTGGTCAAGATCAAATTTTACTGCATTATAACCCATATCGACAGCCTCTCTNGCTGCTGCGGCAAATTCCTCTGGTTCAGGAAGGTTACTTTGATAAAGGGCAGTATCCATATAAACCCTAATTTTATCTCTAAACTTTCCACCTAATAATTGATATACCGGAAGCCCAAGTGCTTTTCCCGCCAGATCCCAGAGCGCAGTTTCAACTGCAGTTAAAACGGATACATACATACCTGATTGTGCCCCTTCGAAAAATCCTCTCCTACGAATGTCTTCAAATAATCGGTGGACATTAAGCGGATTTTTACCATTCAATCTTTTTCCAAACATTTTAACAAGATGATAAGTCCCAGGTGTTGCATCAACACCTTCACCGTGACCAACAATATCTTGATTTGAATATATTTTAACAAACAGACCGTGACCATTTCGAATATATGCACACTTTATGTCAGTTATTTTCAAATTAGATGGTGAAGATAATTTGGGGGCAAGGTTAATTGAATCTTCATATTCTTTACCATAATTTGCAAAGGGTAATGAGGTNAATGCCCCTGTTGCCATGGCTTTTGTTAAAAAATCTCTTCTGGAACTTTTCATATTTATNTTTTAGAGTTTAGATGTTAATTATTAAAATTTACCATGTTCTGTTTTTTAGTAGCTCTTGTATCTGTTCTTTTGGAACAGGAAGTTCATCAATCTGATCATTGAGCCATTTAGAGAAATCTTTTTCGATTTCATCCGACCATCTTGAATCAATTTGTCCTGGAGTATATTTTTGTTCTCTAAGCCTTAAATGTCCAAACATATCCCGTAGTCGAACAATCTCAGAGGTTTTTACAACTTTTTCNACTAAATGAGGAGGAATAAAAATAACGCCACCGTCTCTTCCAAGAACTACATCTCCCGCCATTACTGTTGCCATTCCAATACGAGTAGGTTTATTAATGCCTATTAAAGTAGTATTAAGTTGACCATCTGGTTTATTCAAATGATGTGAAGGATGATATGATTTAAAAAAAGATGTAAATGAACCAATTTCTTTTAGCCCACTAATGTCTCGAATGGCTCCATTATAGACAATCCCATTTCCAGTTTTTGCATAAATTGAATTGCCAAGATTATCACCAATTGTAGGGCCATCAATATGGGCACCAAACTGGTCAACCACATAGACATCTCCAGGGACTAGGAGGTCTATAGTCCAGGAATTTTGAGATTTTATTCTTCCATCTTGGCCGTGACCTTTTTCATCAATAACTCGATGAATATCTGGTCTGCCAGGAACAAAAATTGCAGTAACTGCTCTTCCAACAAGAACGCTATCTGGATTTATTGTCATCCAATTTTCAGCGTATTGATATTTATAATTTTCATTTTTTAAAACTGCCCATGCCTCTTCTAAGGTAACTTTTTTCATTCTTTCTAGAAGGGTGACAGGAACTTTTGGCCTTCCGTCTAGGTAGCGATCTCCTTTCCATTCAGGGGTAAGAAAAACAAGTTCTTCTTTAGAAATTTGTTGTGAGTAAGATGAAATCGCATACGCGAATAAGAGTATTGATAATATTCTAATCATAGTTGTTGTTTGGTTAATTCTAAATAGTAATTGAATCTAGATTTAGAATTGTTTGCTATTCAAAATAGCTCATTTAATATACAAAAATGATTTTTAAAAATAGAAATTTATTTTTAAGAATATGACTTAATAAAGCAAAACAATGCTTTATTANAAGGATTGTAAAGNTTTAAATTANAGNTATACCAAGGGNNATGGGCAATAATTTGAATAGATTATAAATGGGTAAATAAAAAATACTATTCTTCTTCTTCTTCTTTATCTAACTCTATAAAGTCCTGCACTTCTTCATCCCAAGCATAGGTGCTATTTACTTTTTGGGTATCAGGATGATAACGTACATTCACATATTTCATCCTTGAAATATCTTTTACCTTGACTCCGGCAATAAAAGTATGAAAGTGATGACGATCATAAGGGCTTAAATAGGTTTCATAAGAGTCCCACATAATATTTCTTGTTGAAAGTACGTTAGGATACTTCTCTTCAATAAAGAAACGTATTTTTTTGTTAATTTCATTTTTTGATTCCCAATCAATTTCACCGTCATTACCTCTGTAACTTATTAAAGTTTCATGTTCTTGAATAAAATCTTCAATAACAATTGCTTTTTCTTCTTGAGAAAAAATAGAGGTGCTTAATAATAGAAATAAACTGATAAAAATTGAATTAATTATTTTTTTCATTACTATGAATTTAATTGAAATAGATATCAAATATAAAAAAACGATTCTGTTTACGTCAAATAAAAATGAATAAATAACACTAATTTGTATATTTAAATATACTAATTGAAGAGCCAGCGATACACATCATTGCCATTAGCAAATAGAACAAGGCTTATAAGAAGAATAAATCCAATTATTTGAGCAACTTCCATAAATTTATCATTTGGTTTTCTTCCAGTGATTATTTCATAAAATAAAAACATTACGTGCCCGCCGTCAAGAGCGGGAATAGGGAGAATATTCATGAAAGCTAAAATTATAGATATAAGTGCAGTACTTGACCAAAACCCTTTCCAGTCCCATTGAGAGGGAAATAAACTTCCAATTGCTCCAAAGCCTCCCATCTGGGTAGCCCCTTTTTTAGTAAATACATACTTGAATTGTGCTATATAGTCATGTAATGTCCAATAACCATAAGAAAATCCCTCAGTAATACTTTCAAGTAAAGATAATTCTTGATGTTTAAAATCTATAGTTTGCCTGTAAAAACCTATTGTCCCATTTTCATTTGGAAAAACTTTTAAAATAATTTCTTCGGAATTGTCAAATCTATCTAATCTTGAGACAGTTAAATTTAAAGAATCAAATTTTTTAGTTCTTAAAAGGGTTGTAAATTTATTAAAATCAGAAATTTTATCTTCATTGACAGCAATTATCTTATCACCTTTAAGTAAACCAGAATTTTCAGCTGGACTATTTTTAACAACTTCATCAACAATTAATTCTATTGAAGGGGTTAATGGTAACATTTCACCTGACTCAAACATTTTTTGACCCATGTCTTCAGGAATTGATAAGGTTTCAATAGATCCATTGACTCTTTTTACAGTTACTTGATCAACATTTCTTAAAAATAAATTTCTATTAATATTTAATACGTTGTCTAATTTTTCTCCATCAACCGTAATAATATTATCTTTTTCTTCAAATCCAATTTCTTTTGCTAATCTAGATGGAGATAAACCATTTGGTAAAGATTCACTGTGTAAGTTATCTTTACCCCAAACAAATAAAATCATCATGTAAATTAGAAATCCNAGNAAAAGATTGACCGTTACCCCACCCAGCATAATAATTAATCTTTGCCAAGCAGGTTTAGATCTAAATTCCCAGGGTTTTGGAGGTTTTTTCATTTGATCAGTATCCATACTTTCATCAATCATTCCAGAAATTTTTACGTATCCTCCAAGAGGTAACCAACCTATACCATATTCAGTATCTCCAATTTTCTTTTTTAATAAGGAAAATTTAACATCAAAAAATAAATAAAATTTCTCAACTCTAGTCTTAAATATTTTCGCTGGTATAAAGTGACCCAGTTCATGAAGAATTACTAAAATTGAAAGGCTTAACAAAAGTTGAAGCCCTTTAATCATTATTATACTCATAGTTTGAACGATAAAATAAATGCCAAAAATAGTAATTTAGAATTTGTTCTGGTAGATAATTTTTAAATATAATTTAGATAGTGAATATAAATTCTATTAATTTTGAAAATAAAAATGCTAATTAAAAATTTTTTTAAAAAGTATAGTANGTTTTTATCCATTNTTGGAGTTATTTCAATNATAACATTGATAATGTTTTATAAGATTTTAACTCCTAAAGAATTTCTTCCAATATACCANCCAGCTGAGGTTAATTTTAAGTTAGTTGATAGTTCCCTTCAACANATAAAAAAATTTCATAAAATTTCTAATTTTAATTTAGTTAATCAAAATGGGAATAATATATCTCAAGAATTTTATCATAATAAAATTTATGTNGCGGATTTTTTTTTCACAACCTGCCCTTCGATTTGTCCAATTATGACAAATAACATGTTAAAAGTTCAGGAAAAAATAAAGAATGACCCNAATGTTNTAATTGTTTCTTTTTCTGTAGATCCAAAAACAGATTCAGTTGCCCAGTTAAAGAAGTATGCTAAGGAAAAAGGAGTNGACGATTTAAAATGGAATTTATTAACTGGTGATAAAAAGCAAATTTATGATTTAGCACGAAAATCATTTTTTGTTGCAGAAATTGANAAGGATAGTGATTCAAANGATATAATTCACACTGAAAANTTTGTTCTTGTGGATCCAGACAAAAGAATTAGAGGNTTTTATGATGGCACTAATCTGGATGAAATTAAAAATTTAATTTCAGATTTAAGTTTATTAAAAGGTGAATACCAGGATTTGTATAATTAATTTTTCAAGAGCTCATTAAATTTTCTATTTCGTCTATTTCTATTGGAATTGAATTCATGAGATTTATTGGCTCTGATTTTTCTTGAATTAAAACTACATCTTCAAGCCTTATACCAAATTTTTCTTTTGGAATATATATACCTGGTTCAACAGTAACAACCATGTTGGCTTTCAATGGATTTTCAATTAAACCGTAATCGTGAGTGTCAAGGCCCAAGTGGTGAGAGACTCCATGCATAAAAAATTTTTTATATAAAGGGTTATCATTGTTTTGATTTTTTACGTCCTTTAAACTAAGTAAATTTAATTTTATTAATTCTGAGGTTACAATTTCTCCAACTTGTTTATGATATTCATCAAATTTAATTCCGGGTTTCAAAAGTTTTGTTGCAATTTTTTTTATGTTTAGTACTGATTCATAGACTGATCTTTGTCTTTCATTAAACTTTCCAGATATAGGCAAAGTTCTAGTCATATCACTTGAGTAATTTCCATATTCTGCTCCTACATCAATTAATATTAGATCATTTGCAATACATTTAGCATTATTTAAATTGTAATGTAAAATATTTGAGCTTTTACCTGATGCAATAATTGGGGAGTATGCAAATCCTTTAGATTTGTTTTTAATAAATTCATGAATTAATTCAGCTTCAATCTCATATTCCCAAACATTGGGTTTTAAAAACTTTAATATTCTTCTAAACCCTTTTTCAGTTATATTACAAGCATTTTGAATTTGATTAATTTCTTCAGCAGATTTCACTGACCTTAAATCTTGTAAAATAGGATTACTTCTTCTAGATCCAATTTCAGGATAAATAGATTTATATTTTTCAATAAACCTATCCTCTCTTGTTTGAGTTTGGGAGTTAGCTCTGTAGTGTTCATTTTTATTCCAATATATATTATCAATTTTTGAACATAATAATGAAAAAATTTTGTCAAAATCTTTTAACCAATAAACTGACTTAATTCCTGATAATTTTGAAGTTTCTTTTTTTGAAAATTTGTGGCCTTCCCAAATTTGAATTTTGGGATTAGTTTCCCTGATAAAAATAACCTCCTTAAAATTTTCATCTTTTGAATCTGGATAAAGTAATAAAATAGTTTCTTCTTGGTCAATTCCACTTAAATAAAATATATCCCTATGTTGCTCAAAAGGTAAAGTGCTATCTGCTCCTGTGGGATAAATATCATTAGAATTAAAAACAGCAATGCTGTTTCCATCCATCTTTTTCATAAAAGATTTTCTATTTGAAATATAAAAATTTTTTGAAAGGGGAGAGTATTTCATTTATAAAAGATAATAATAGTAAAATTAAATAAAATTGTATTAACTCAAATTGTATTCAAATATTAATAAAAGGTGCTAAAAAAAAAGTGAAAAAATTTTTATGCCAATCGGTTATGAACTAATTTTGTAAAGAAGAAAGGTAATAAATGAGTGAGAACATTAAATCGTCATTGAGTAGAAAATATTTAATGGCATTGTCTGGATTATTTTTAGTTATATTTTTATTGCAACATTTTACTATTAATTTAACTTCGGTTTTTAGTAAGGAAATGTTTAATTATTTATCACATTTTATGGGTAATAATCCAATAGTTCAATTTATTCTTCAGCCAATCTTAATTTTTGGGGTAATTTTCCATTTTTTAATGGGCTTTATTTTAGAATTAAAAAACAGGAGATCCCGCGCGCAAAAATATTATAGTTTTAAGGGCAATGCTAATTCCTCATGGATGTCAAGGAACATGATTTATTCCGGTGTTGTTGTTTTGTCATTTTTGGGGCTTCATTTTTATGATTTTTGGATCCCAGAAATGCAATACAAATACGTGGAATTTCTTCCTGAAAATCCAGACAGATATTATGAAGAACTTATCCATAAATTTGAAAGTCCAACCAGAGTAATTTTATATAACATTTCTTTTGTTTTTCTTTCTTTACATTTACTTCATGGTTTTAGTTCATCTTTTCAAACTATGGGTTTTAATAATAAATATACATACAGTTTAAAGTTCTTTACTTTCTCCTTTTCTATAATAATACCATTGGGGTTTATTTTAATTTCAGTTTTTCATTACCTAAATATTCATTAATCCTATGAAAAATCTCAACTCAAAAATCCCTAAAGGGCCAATTTCAGAAAAGTGGACAAATCATAAAAGTACGATTAACCTTGTAAGTCCAGCTAATAAGAGATTAATTGATATAATTGTTGTTGGTACTGGACTTGCTGGNGCTTCAGCNTCAGCAACTTTAGCAGAATTAGGTTATAATGTTAAAGCATTTTGTTTTCAAGATTCTCCAAGAAGAGCTCATTCAATTGCTGCTCAAGGAGGAATTAATGCTGCTAAAAACTATCAAGGGGATGGAGATTCAACGTACAGACTTTTTTATGATACTATTAAAGGAGGAGATTATCGTTCAAGAGAATCAAACGTATACAGACTTGCAGAAGTTTCAACTAACATAATTGATCAATGTGTAGCTCAAGGAGTCCCTTTTGCTAGGGATTATGGGGGGCTGCTTGATAATCGATCATTTGGTGGAGTTTTGGTTTCTAGAACTTTTTACGCTAAAGGCCAAACAGGACAGCAATTACTTTTGGGGGCTTATTCTGCAATGAATCGTCAAATTTCAAGAGGTAAAATTAAAATGTATAATCGTCACGAAATGATGGACCTTGTTATTGTTGATGGAAAAGCTAGAGGAATTATAAGCAGAAATCTTGTAAATGGTAAAATTGAAAGGCATGGAGCTCATGCCGTGGTAATTGCATCTGGTGGATATGGTAATGTTTTCTTTTTATCAACAAACGCAATGGGGAGTAATGTTTCTGCAGGATGGAAGATTCACAAAAAAGGGGCTTTTTTTGCTAACCCTTGTTTCACTCAAATTCACCCAACCTGTATACCTGTGTCTGGAGATCACCAGTCAAAACTAACTTTAATGTCAGAATCATTGAGAAATGATGGCAGAATTTGGGTTCCAAAAAAAATTGAAGATGTAAAAGCAATAAGAGCAGGTGTCTTAAAGCCAGTTGATATATCTGAAAAAGATAGAGACTACTATCTTGAGAGAAGATATCCTGCATTTGGAAATTTAGTTCCAAGGGATGTTGCATCACGTGCTGCAAAAGAAAGGTGCGANGCTGGTTATGGAGTTAATAAAACTGGTGAAGCTGTTTATCTTGATTTTTCTGATTCTATTTTACGATACGGTAAAGAAAAAGCACATGTTAAAGGGCTCAATGAGAAAGATATGAAATTGGTTAAAAGACTTGGTAAAGAGGTAGTAAAGTCCAAGTATGGTAATTTATTTCAAATGTATGAGAAAATTGTTGATCAAAATCCTTATGAGACCCCAATGATGATTTTCCCTGCTGTTCATTATACAATGGGAGGTGTATGGGTCGATTATAATCTTATGACAAGTATTGAGGGGTGTTATGCAATTGGTGAAGCAAATTTTTCAGATCATGGAGCAAATAGACTTGGTGCTTCGGCATTAATGCAAGGACTTGCCGATGGATATTTCGTATTACCTTATACTATTGGTGATTATCTTTCTAATGATATTAGAACNGGAAAAATTGACACGAGCGCAAAGGAATTTGAAATTGCTGAGAATGATGTTAAATCTCAAATTGATAAATTTTTAAANAATGATGGAAAGAATTCTGTTGATTATTACCACAAAAAATTAGGTAAAATTATGTGGAATCAATGNGGAATGTCAAGAAATGAAAAAGAATTAAAATCAGCAATTAATAAAATTAAAGAATTAAGAAAAGATTTTCATAAAAATGTTAAAGTCCCTGGTTTAGCAAATGAATTTAATGAACAATTGGCAAAAGCTGGACGAGTTGCTGATTTTTTAGAATTAGGTGAGTTATTTGCAAAAGATGCCTTGGATAGAACTGAGTCATGTGGAGGTCACTTTAGAGAAGAATCACAAACACCAGAGGGGGAGGCCATGCGAGATGATAATAATTATACTTTCGTCTCTGCTTGGGAACATAAAGGTGATCCTAGTAAAGCTAAATTACACAAAGAACAATTAAATTATGAAGAGGTTGAAATAAAAACACGATCTTATAAATAATAATAGTAGATGAATTTAAAATTAAAAATTTGGAGACAATCTGACAAAGACGCAAAAGGGGGAATGGTCAATTATTCTATAGAAGATGTCTCTCCTGATATGTCTTTTTTAGAAATGATGGATATGTTGAATGAACAATTAATAAAAAGTGGAGATGACCCTGTCGCTTTTGATCATGATTGTCGTGAAGGTATATGTGGTATGTGTTCAATGTTTATTAATGGAGAGGCACATGGCCCTGATAAATTAATTACCACTTGTCAATTACACATGCGAAAATTTAAAGATGGCGATACAATTACTATAGAGCCTTTTAGAGCTAATTCTTTTCCCATCATTAAAGATCTAGCAGTAGATAGGAGTTCTTTTGACAGGATTCAACAAGCAGGAGGATTTATAAGTATTAATACATCTGGTAATACTCAGGATGCAAATGCTATCCCGATTGATAAACATAATGCTGATATGGCATTTGATGCGGCTACTTGTATTGGTTGTGGGGCATGTGTTGCAACTTGTAAAAACGCCTCTGCTATGCTTTTTGTTTCAGCCAAAGTTTCTCAATATGCTCTTTTACCTCAAGGGAAAGTNGAAGCAACTGATAGNGTTNTAAATATGGTTAATCAAATGGATGAAGANGGNTTTGGGAATTGTACAAATACTGGGGCCTGTGAAGTTGAATGTCCAAAAGGTATTTCTCTTGAAAATATTGCAAGATTAAATAGAGAATATCTTTGGGCAAGTACAAAAGGTTAATTTTAATTAACAAGGAAAATCTCATTGATCTCCCAATTAGCCCTCAAATCAATAACTTTAGGAAGATATATTACTTTTTCAGGATTAATCTTCTTGAGATAATTACCTGTATCCCATTTATTATTCATATTTGAATCTTTAATTAAGCGTAAATTATATTTACCAGGCTCTAAATTTGAAAAAGTATAACTATNGTTTAAGGTATCCCCTAATTTTTTTCTTATGACTTTCCCTTTAAAATCTAATAACTCAATGAAATAAGAAACAGGGATATCTCCTTGCAATTGAATTATAATTATCCCATAGTCCTCTACTGATTTAGTTTTTAAACTAAATTCTAGTTTTTTATTTGTATTATACCAAAGATCCTCGACTGAATCTGGATTTAAAATCACACGGTAATTGTCATTTGGGAGTGGATTAATGTTAATATAAAACCTATCAAAATTTTCATCCATACTTAATTTAAAATCGACTTGCAAAGAATCAACATCAAGGATCTTAATATTTTCTGAGTTTAAGTTTAAAAGGGGTAAGTTGCTTTCAATAATTATTGAATCGGAGAGATTTAAAANTTTTTTTTGAATATTTTTAATTACAAGCGAGTCTTTAATTATTTTTTTTGGCTTAACAATAACAGTCTTAGAGGTGTCTTTGATTTTTAAATTAAAAATAAGTGAATCAAATTTTGTAGGATTTGAATACCAAAAATTTAATGTGTCTTTGGTTCTGTGTTCATTTATTAAAAATCTAAAGTCCTCATCAACAATGTTTTTAAGGGTAATTTCATCATTTATATAGTCACCGTAATATGGAAACTCAACATGATGGTCATTAATATACTTTGGTATTCCCCATCCAAAATTTGTAATTTCTTTAAATAAAACAAGTTCAGCGAAAGTGTCTTTAGGAATTTCAATTGTTTTATCTAAAAATCCAATTTTATCAATATTCTGATCAAAAAAATAATTACCCCCAAAATCTTCAATCGCTATCAATTCATATATTCCTGCTCTAAGATTTTCAAATTTAAAATTTAAACTATCGGAAATTGAGACATATAATGGTTTTTTAAGAAAAATAGTGGAATCATTATGGGTAGAATCAATTGGATATAATTGTAAAGAGATTGCTGGGCTAACTTCTTTATTAAAAGCATCACTAATTTTTCCATTTAACTCAAGGGAATCAATTGATTCTCCAGTTGAAAGAGCATATGAAAAATAAGATAATTCATTTGCTTCATTATTATCTTGAATACTTTTACCAAAATTGAAAGTATATGTAGTATTTTCTTCTAATGGTTTTAAAAGTTTGATTTCTATTTTTTTAGAGGCACTAATTTTAGGTTTTATATCATAAAAGCTTTTTTCAAGGGGAGGAGATATTATTAATTGTTTATCGATTTCATTGAGTTTAATATATTCATCAAAGTTGAGAGTAATTATTTCTTTATCAAAAAAAATTGATTTTTGTTTAGGAGATGCCTTTATCATAACTGGGGGTATTGTATCTTTTTCTCCACCTGAAGGNACACCTCTTTTTGCACATCTATTTTGTAAAAAAANAAATAGTAAACAAAAAACNAATAAAATTAATTTCTTCATTCANTTATGAATTNNTACAAAATAAAAANATATTTTTAAATCTAANAGTAATATTTTTATTTATGTAATATCTTTTTAATTATAATCTCTATTCAAAGATTAAAATATCTAAAAAACAATTATTTTTATGAAATGTTAGATTTTAAAAAAATTATTTCACATGCCAAGGAATATGGCTTTATTTTTCAGTCCAGTGAGATATATGATGGTTTAAGTGCAGTTTATGACTACGGTCAAAACGGAGTTTTACTTAAAAACAACATTAAGGATTATTGGTGGAAATCAATGGTTCAAATTAATTCCGAAATAGTAGGTATTGATTCATCTATTTTTATGCATCCAACAACTTGGAAGGCTTCTGGTCATATTGATGCTTTTAATGACCCATTAATTGATAATAAAGATTCAAAAAAAAGATATAGGGCAGACGTTTTAATTGAAGAATATTGTTCAAAGGTTGAAAAAAAAATTCAAAAAGAACTAATTAAAGCTAAAAAGAGGTATGGAGAAAAATTTAATGAAAAAGAGTTTTTAAATACAAACACAAGAATAAAATTTTACAATGAAAAGATTAAAGATATATTAAAAAGACTCGGAAAATCTTTAGAAAAAAATAACTTAAAGGATGTTAAATTATTAATTGAAGAACTTGAAATAACTTGTCCAGTTTCTGGATCTAAAAATTGGACTGAGGTAAGACAATTTAATTTAATGTTTGGAACAAAAATTGGAGCTTCATCGGACTCCTCAGTGGATCTTTATCTAAGACCTGAAACAGCTCAAGGTATATTTTTGAATTTTTTAAATGTTCAGAAATCAAGTAGATTAAAAATACCATTTGGTATTGCTCAAATAGGAAAAGCTTTTCGAAATGAAATTATCGCCCGTCAATTTATTTTTAGAATGAGGGAGTTTGAACAAATGGAAATGCAATTTTTTGTAAAGCCTGGATCTCAGAAGGACTGGTATCAAAAGTGGAAAGAAAGAAGATTAAAATGGCATTTATCACTTGGTTTAAATAAAGAAAATTATCGTTTTCATGATCACGAAAAGTTAGCGCATTATGCAGATTCTGCTTCAGATATTGAATTCAATTTTCCATTCGGATTTAAGGAGTTAGAGGGGATTCATTCAAGAACAGATTTTGATTTAAAAAGCCATGAAAAGTTTTCAGGTAAAAAAATTAAATTTTTTGATCAAAAATCAAATGAAAACTTTACTCCATATGTTATTGAAACATCAATTGGATTGGATAGAATGTTTTTAGCAGTTTTTTCTTCTTCCCTTGATGAAGAAAAACTCGAAGATGGTTCGTCAAGAATTGTTTTGAAATTACCTGAGATATTAACACCAATTAAAGCAGCTATTTTACCTCTAGTAAAAAAAGATGGATTATCAGATTTAGCCAAAAAGGTATACAATAATTTAAAATGGGACTTTAATGTTGTTTATGATGAAAAAGANGCAATTGGAAGAAGATATAGAAGACAAGATGCAATTGGGACACCTATTTGTGTGACAATTGATCATCAAACTATAAAAGATGAAAAAGTTACTCTAAGGGATAGAGATACTATGATCCAGGAAAGAATAAAAATTAAAAAAATNAATGAATTTCTTAGAAGTAAATTAGATTTTAGAAAGTGGACAGAAAAATCTGGTTCAGAATGAAAATAATTTCTTATAATATCAATGGAATTAGAGCAGCTTTAAAAAAAAATTTAATAAACTGGATTNAAAGNGAATCTCCAGATATTATATGTTTTCAAGAAATTAAAGCAAATAAAGAGCAGTTTGATTTTGAAATTTTTAATTCTTTAGGATATTATAATTTTTGGTTTTCAGCACAGAAAAAGGGATATAGTGGGGTAGCAATTTTGAGTAAAATTGAACCTAAGAAAATAAAATATGGGACTGGGATTAATCATATTGATTTTGAAGGAAGAGTTATTAGAGCAGATTTTGAAAAATTTTCAGTGATAAGTCTTTATCTCCCTTCAGGCACAAATAATTTGAGACTTAATTATAAATTAAAGTTTATGGATGATTTTTTAGATTATATTAATAANCTAAAACAAGAATTCCCTAATTTAATTATTTGTGGTGATTATAATATTTGTCACAAACATATNGATATACATGATCCAATTAGAAACAAAAATGTATCNGGCTTTTTAATTGAAGAAAGAATGTGGCTAGACAAATTTTTAGAATTAGGCTTTACAGATTCATTCAGATTATTAAATAAAAATCCTAATGAGTACAGTTGGTGGAGTTACAGAGCAAATTCCAGGCAAAATAACAAGGGATGGAGAATTGATTATAACTTAGTTTCAAATTCAATTAAAGAAAATATTTATAAATCATATATTTTGTCTGATGTTTGTCATTCTGACCATTGCCCTGTTGGTGTTGAATTAAATTTTTAAATTTCATGTAATGAGATATACAACATTGCCCAATTCAAATATTAAAGTAAGCAAAATTTGTTTAGGTACAATGACTTATGGGAAACAGAATAGTGAACTAGAAGGTCACCTTCAAATGGATTACGCTTTTGAACGAGGAGTTAATTTTTTTGACACAGCTGAACTTTATCCAGTTCCTGCATGTGAAAAAACTCAAGGAGAAACGGAAAGAATAATTGGGACATGGCTTAAAAAAACTAGTAAAAGAGATAAAGTTATTCTGGCTTCAAAAGTTGCTGGTCCTGGCTCATACACATCTCATATAAGAGATAATTTAAGCTTTAAGAAAGAACACATTAATGAGGCTGTAAATAAAAGTTTAGCCAGATTAAAAACAGATTATATCGATTTGTATCAATTACATTGGCCAGAGAGAAGCACAAATACTTTTGGTCAAAGGGGATTTAAATTAGATGAAGATGACACATGGCAGGAAAATTTTGAAGAAGTTTTATTGACTCTAAAAGAACTTATAAGTTCTGGTAAAATTAGAAAAATTGGTTTGTCAAATGAAAATCCTTGGGGNTTAATGAAATTTTTAGAGTTATCAAAGAAAAATTTACCAAAAATGATTACAATACAAAACCCTTATTCTTTATTAAATAGAATTTTTGAAGTTGGTAACTCTGAAATATGTATTAGAGAAGAAGTAGGATTACTTGCTTATTCCCCTTTAGCTTTTGGAATATTGTCAGGTAAATACAGAGAAAATAAATTGCCAAAAAATTCTAGATTAGAATTATTTCCTAATTTTAAAAGATATAGTAGTAACAATGCAATTCAAGCAACTGAAAAATATTATGAAATTGCCTTGGAAAATAATATTTCACTAACTGAATTGTCTCTTGCTTATGTAACAGACAGGCCATTTGTAACTTCTAACATTATTGGTGCCACAACAATGGAACAGTTGACTGAAAATATCAATAGTGTGGAAATAAAATTGAATAGTGAGATTATAAAAAAAATTGAAAAAGTTCAAAACTTGATTCCAGATCCTTCACCGTAATTTTCTATATTCTATTCCAGGTATTGAGTTCACAAGTTGTTTTGTAATTGAGCTTTTTGGATTTTTATACAAATTGTCAGATTCTTCATATTCTTTTATTTGTCCTTTATCCATAACAATAATTTTATCAGATATATACTTGACAACTGAAATATCATGAGATATAAATATGTATGAAAGTTCTAATTTAGTTCTCAATTCAGCTAGTAAATTTAAAATTTTTGCTTGTATTGAAATATCTAATGCAGCTACAGATTCGTCAAAAATAAGAATTTTAGGCTTTACAGCTAGGGCTCTAGCTATTACTACTCTTTGTCTTTGACCGCCAGAAAGCTGAAATGAGTATCTATTAAAAAAATCATGAGATAATCCTACTTGAACAAGTAATTTTTTAGCAATTGATATATTTCCCTCTAAATTATTATTTTCATAGTGATCAATAGTTTCGATTAAGATATTTCCAATAGTTTTTTTGGGATGGAGTGCACTATATGGATCTTGAAAGACCAACTGAATATTTTTTCTTAAATTTTTTAAGTCATTTTTTTTATTTGCATTTATAACTTTATTATTAAAAAAAACTCTTCCTGAAGTAGGTGGATCTAAAAAATTTAAAGTCTTCCCTAATGTTGATTTTCCTGATCCGGATGGGCCAAGTATTCCTAAAGTTTCTCCAGGATATAATTTGAAATTAATATTTTTTAAAGCTTCAAAATATTTACTCTTATTTAAAAAGGACTTTTTCTCAATAAACTTCTTGTAAATACCTTCCGCTTTTAAAATTGGAATTTTGGAATATATTTTTCTTTGATTTTTAATTCTTTTTTCATGAGGGATGATAATTTTTTTATAAGTTCTAGAACTGCCATTATCAATTGTAGGTAATTTTTCCAGTCTATAATTAATGGGTGGTTTTGAATTAATAAGATCTTTAGTATAGTTATTTTTTGGATTATTTAAAACTTTATCAGTGTAACCTTTTTCAATAATTTTACCATCTCTTAAAACAATAATTTTATTTGCCAGTTCAGATACTAGAGATAAATCATGTGAGATAAATAAAACACTCATGGAGGTTAAAACCTGAAGTTCTTTAATTAAATCTATNATTTCTTTTTGAACAATAACATCTAGGGCAGTTGTAGGTTCGTCAGCAATTAGGATTTTCGGATTACATATAAGTGCCATTGCAATCATAACTCTTTGTTTTTGCCCTCCACTAATTTCGTGAGGGTAGCTATTGAAAATTCTATTAGGGTCNTTTAATTTGACCCTGAGNAGCTGTTTTAATATTATTTTTTTTGATTCATTTTGTGATTTTTTTTTATTAGAATGAATATCCAAAACTTCTTTAATTTGTTGACCACATTTCATTGAAGGGTTTAATGAGGATTGAGGTTCTTGAAAAACTATTCCTATTTGTTTACCNCTAATTTTAAGCCAATCTTTTTCTTTAATATCTAATAATGATATGTCCTCAAAACTTATAGAGCCAGAACAATTAAATTTNTTAGATAATAAGCCAAGTAANGATAGTGCCGTGATAGTTTTTCCACTTCCTGATTCACCTACAATAGCAAGAATTTCATTTTTTTGAATAGTAAAATTTAAATCATCTATAATTTTANAATTATCAACTGAAACTTTTAAATTTTGAATCTTAAAAAGTTCATCTTTTTTATTCATGATAATTAATTTACAATCATCTTATAATTTTTTTGCAATTTCTTTTGCAAAATAGCTAGCAATTAATTTTGCACCTGCCCTTTTAAATGAAATAAGTTGTTCATAAATTACAGATTCATAATCCAAATATCCTAATTTAGAAGCAGCTTTAAGCATGGAATATTCTCCACTTACTTGATAGCAAGCGATTGGAGTATTAATTCTTGATTTCAATTGACTTACAATGTCAAGATATGCAATTCCTGGTTTTATCATAACAATATCAGCACCTTCTCTAATATCATTTATAGTTTGGTTAATTGCTTGATTACTATTATGAATATCAAGTTGATACGTTTTTTTATCTCCAAACCCTGGTGATGAATCTAATGCATTTCTAAAAGGGGCATATAGCGATGAAGCATATTTAGCACTATAACTCATAATTCCTGTATCATGAAATTTATTTTTTTCTAAAATTTTTCTAATTGCTAATATTCTGCCATCCATCATATCACTTGGGGCAATAATATCAGCTCCACATTTAGCATGTGAAAGAGCCATATGGCTTAAAATTTCTATTGTTTTATCATTTAAAATCTTTCCATCTTTAACGATCCCATCGTGACCATATGAGGAGTAAGGATCAAGGGCAACATCAGAAATTATAATCATTTCAGGAACAGAATTTTTTATGGATTTAATAGCTCTTTGTATCAAGCCGTCATGGTTAATAGCTTCTGAGCCTTTATTGTCTTTTAAAGATTCATCAACTTTTACAAATAATAAAACTGATTTTAAACCAATCTCCCACAGTTTTTTCACTTCTTTTTTGATTAAATCAATACTATATCTGTAATAATCAGGCATTGATTCAATTTTTTCTTTTTTGTTTTTACCTTCAATAATAAAAAGTGGTACTATAAAATCATTTGGACTCAAATTATTTTCTTGAACAAGCTTTCTTATAGTATTATTTTTTCTAAGTCTTCTATTTCTTTTAATTGGGAACATATAATTAAATTTATTTAATCCATTTTTTTGGTTTTTTAAGGGCAGATATCAATTTCTCTTCTTTTGTACCATGTTTAGGAGAAAAATTATATTCCCATCTCACAGTTGGAGGGAGACTCATCATAATACTTTCAATTCTACCTTTAGTTTTAATTCCAAATAAAGTGCCTTTATCATGAATTAAATTAAATTCAGCATATCTTCCTCTTCTTATTTCTTGCCATTTTTTTTCTGATTTTGTAAAGGCCATTTTTTTTCTTTTATCAACAATAGTTAAATATATTTTCAAAAAATTATCTCCCAATTCTTTAACAAATAAAAACCATTCATTTATTGATTTTTCTTGGGTGTCTTTTAAATAATCAAAAAATAAGCCACCTACTCCTCTAGCTTCATTTCTATGAGAATTCCAAAAATAAGCATCGCATTTTTTTTTATATTCNTCGTATAAATTATCACCATATTTATCACAAATTTTTTTACAATTTTTGTGAAATAAAATCACATCATTTTCAAATATATAATAAGGAGATAGATCAACACCTCCTCCAAACCATTGATCACATTTATTACCTGATAAATCNAGCATTTCAAAATATCTTATATTAAAGTGAATAGTAGGAATCATTGGATTTAAAGGATGAAAAACAATACTTAATCCACAAGCAGAAAAGTTTTTATTTTTAGTTTTAAGTTGGGATTGCATAATCTTAGGTAAAGTTCCGGTGATAGAAGATATATTAACACCCCCTTTTTCAAAAATATTCCCATCAGAAATCACTCTGGTTCTGCCTCCACCATTTTCATGGTGACTCCAAAGATCTTCTTTAAAAGTTGATTTTCCATCAATTTTTTCAATTTTTGAGGTAATTGAGTCTTGAAGGTTCTGTAAATAGTTATAAAATTTTCTTTTCATCAAAATTAGTTATTGAATTCTNTTACACTATCAATAAATGCTTTGGCATGGGATACAGGGATATTAGGTAAAATGCCATGTCCTAAATTCACAATATAATTTTTTGTGCCAAATTCTTTAATCATTTTTCTTACATCATCTTTTATTTTTGGAATAGGAGATAATAATTTTGCAGGATCATAATTACCTTGAAGAGTAATTTTTTTACGACATTGATTTCTTGCATATTCTGCAGAACAAGTCCAATCTAGTCCAATTGCACTTACCCCAGAAAGTGACATTTCTTGAATAGCATACCAACATCCTTTTGCAAAAATTATTATATGTGCTGAATCTTTGAGCGCATCAATAATTTGTTTATTATACTTCCATGAAAAAGAATAGTAATCTTTTGGCGATAATACACCACCCCAAGAGTCAAAAATTTGAATTACATCTGCTCCAGAGTTAACTTTTGATTTTAAATATTTAATGCTAGTATTTGTTATTTTTTGTAAAAATTTATGACTTATTTCAGGGTATTTAAAAATAAATTCTTTAGCTATATTAAAATTTTTAGATCCACTCCCTTCAACTGCGTAACAAAATAAGGTCCANGGAGCNCCAGCAAATCCAATTAANGGGATTGAATTATTGAGTTCTTTTTTTGNTAATTTAATTGCTTTTAATACATATCCAAGTGATTCTTCAATCTCGGGAACAATAATTTTTTCAATTTGTTTTAAACTTCTTATTGGTTCTGGTATATAAGGTCCAAAGTTATCTTTCATTTCTACTTTTATATCCATAGCTTGTAAAACAACTAAAATNTCACTAAAAATAATTGCGGCGTCAGGATTTATTTCTTTTATGGGNATAAGGGTAATTTCTGTTGCTAACTCAGGTGTTTGACATCTTGTGAAAAAGTCATATTTTCTTTTTAGTTTCATGAATTCAGGTAAATATCTACCCGCTTGTCGCATCATCCAGACAGGAGGTCTACGACACGATTCTCCATTTAATGTTCTAATTAATAAATCGTTTTTTATCATAATTTTAATTATAAAAATTATTTAATTCCCATATAAGTTTTTTAATAGTAGGATTTTCAGAAATATGAATTTTTTTTGTGAAAGGCATTAATTCTGATGCTGTTGTTGAACCAATGCAAAAACATCTTTCAGAGGTTATCGAATTTATACTTANAAAACTTTTTACTCCAGAGGGGCTAAAAAANAATATAGCATCGAATTTTTTTGAAATTTTTTTTGGAGTTANATCAGTTTTATATACTTCAANTGTTTTAATAGAATAATTTTTTGCTTTGAGTTTTTTTTCAATGGTATTCATTCTTCTATTACCACAAAAAAAACTGTAGTCNTTGTTTATTTTNTTTTTNATTAAATATTCAGCTAATTCATATCCATTAGGGAAAGAGGAAATAACCTTAAGGTTATTTTTAACTAATAACTTTTTTGTTTCATTACCTACACAAAANAAATCATTTTTAATTAAATTTTTTTTCATTTTATCTTTTGATAAAACAATTTTCACTGCATTTTTACTAGAAAAAATTATTGGACTGTTTGTTTTGTTAAAAGAAAAAATTAAAGGGGATATTTTTATAAAATTTTTNTCATGTAAAGAGAATTTTCTNTCAGNAAATTCTTTTCTATGCCTATCTTTTAAAATTTTAGTTGATAAAATATTATAAACCATNAATATCATTTTTAANNTCATCAATTAATTCTTTTGCTCCAGATACTAATAGGTCATTTGCAACTTTTTGACCTAAATCTTTAAATTTAATATCGATATTTTTTTTAGATATAGTAATTTTTTTTGAGCCGCAGAGGCTAAAAATCCCTGCTTTAAAAATTATTTGATTATCCTTGATTTTGGCAAAAGCACCTATTGGAGTTGAACAACCTCCTTCTAAAGTTTTTAAAAAATCTCTTTCTATTTTGGTGCAAATTTCAGTATTCTTGTCATTAAGCAAACTGATTTTTTTTTTAAGTTTATGATTATCACTTTTCAAAACAATCATTATTGCNCCTTGGGCTGGAGCAGGAATCATCCATTCAAGAGTTNTTATAATTCTATCACTTATTTTTAGTCTTTGAATTGCAGCTTCAGATAAAATAATTCCATCNAAATTTTCTTTAGAAAGTTTTTTTATCCTAGTGTTAATNTTNCCTCTAATTGGAATAATTTTATGTTTTTTAAATTTATTCAGCCATTGAGCTTTTCTTCTAAGACTTCCTGTTCCAATAAAACTATTTTCATTTAATTTTTCAAATGAGGTCTTAGTTAAAATTACGTCCTGTTCAGAGTCTCTCTTTAGAATTGCTCCTTGGCTAATTCCAGATGCAAGTGAAGTGGGAACATCTTTCATACTGTGAACTGCGATGTCAATTTTATCATTTAATAAAGCCGAGTCCAATGATTTTGTAAAAACACCTTGAATTCCCATTTCGTATATAGGTTTAGTTAAGTTTTTGTCACCGTCACTTTTAATAAAGGATAAAGAAGAATTAATCCCAATTTCTGATAGCATTTTTTTAACTTTTAAGGCTTGCCATACTGCAAGCTCACTATCTCTAGTCCCAATTCGGACTTCTTTATTCATCACTTTTTATATCAAGTTCAAAAATATTTTTCATCATACTAGTAGTCTCATATGCTTTATCAGGATTCTCTTTGATGTAAGAAGCAAATTGGCCCGTTAACTTCTCAATAATGTTATCTGACACACAATTAAGACTAAGGGATTTCTTTCTTTTCCTAAATTTATTATTGATTTGCCCTTTTTGTTCAGAAATTAATTTTTCTCTAAATGCCTTAATTGTAGGGACAAATTGTCTATGACGAACCCATTCCATAAATTCAGTTTCAATAGTTTTTATTATTTTTTCTGCCTTTGGAACTTGTTTTGATCTATTTTTTTGAGTTTGATCAGTAATTTGAGAAAGTTCATCAAGATTAATAAGTTTCACATTTTTTAAATCTTTAACATTAGAATTAACATTACTAGGAGCAGATAGATCTAGAATCAATAATTTTTTTGAAGAAAAAATAAGTTCCTTTTCAATAGTGGGCTTAAGTGAGCTTGTAGCAACTATTAGGATGTCAGAATCTGAAATTTCAGATGGGAGTGAACCATAATCTCTAACCTTCACATTGAATTTCATAGCAACTTTTTCTGCTTTTTCTTTTGTTCTATTAATTAAATAAATATGATTATTTTTTGTGTGCTTTATGAGATTTTCGCATGTGTTTCTTCCAATTTTACCAGTTCCAAATAATAGTATTTTTTTTTCAGATATATTTTTTACGTTGTTAATTATATATTGGACGGATGCAAATGAAAGCGATGCGGCTCCAGAGGAAATATTAGTTTTGTTTTTTATAAGTTTACTCGCTTGAATAACCAGGTTTAATAATCTTTCAATAAAAAAATTCTTTATTGATAAATTTTTAGCTAAAGAGAAACTTTGTTTTATTTGACCAATAATTTCAAAATCACCTAAAATTTGGCTATCAAGTCCAGCTCCAACTCTAAAGAGGTGATTAATNGCTTTTTGGTTTTCCATTACATAGCCTAATTTTTTTAAAACTTTCTTAGANCCAAGAGANTTTTCACANAGAAGATCAATTAATTCATTTGAATTATTAGCGACNGCATATANCTCAGTTCTATTACAAGTAGATAGAACAAATAAGTCATCAAAGTTTTTTTCTTGACCTCTTTTAAGTAACTGTGAAGATAGTGTTCTATTGAGATTAAACNTTCCTCTTGTTTCAAGATCAGCATTTTTATAACTAATGCCAACTAAATAAAATTTTTTATTAGATTTAAAAATCACAATTTTTTTAAAATATTTACAAAAATATATCACGGTTTAAAAATAAAACAACGATAAAAGTACTTTTAATATCAAAATATATTAATTTTAGGANATTATTATTTTATTTATANNAATATGACTAAATAAGATNGAAAATGTTTAAAACTTATTTAGAAAAGGTCTAAATAATAATTTATTTTATGATTAAAAATAACGATTTAAGAACTTTTTTAGAGTTTTCAATTGAAGATGGTTTTTCAGTGTTGATTTTTGAAAACGATTTGGATCAAATAATTTTAAAAAATAAACAAATAAATAGAAGCTTTATTCAATTTCATTTTTGTTTAAAAGGGCAAGCAGATTTTATTTTTAATGAGGGGAATTATTCATTTAGCGTTCATGAATCAAACTCTATTCTTCTATATAATCCAAAAAAAATTCTTCCAATCAATTTAAATCTTTTTCCAAATTCATGGGTCATAAGTGTAATTATTTCAATTAANAAATTNCATAGTTTGTTTTCCAAAGATGCNGATCATATTCATTTTTTGAGCTCTGATAATATTGAAAAAAAGTATTATGACAANAATGTTATTAGCCCAAGCATGTCAGTAGTATTAAATCAAATCTTTAATTTAAATATTCATAAAAGTATGGAGTCACTTTATTTAAAAGGTAAAGTATATGAGTTGATGAGTTTATATTTTAATAAAAATGAAGAAAGTATGTTTGACCAATGCCCTTTTTTAGTTGATGAGGATAATGTTAGAAAAATTAGAATGGCTAAAGAGATAATTTTAAATAATATTGCTGAACCTCCTGGATTAGTTGAGTTATCAGAAAAAATAGGATTGAATATTAAAAAACTTAAAGAAGGATTCAAACAAATTTACGGTGATACTGTTTATGGTTACCTATTGGATTATAAAATGAATGAAGCAAGGAGGATGTTATCTTCGAGAAATTTTAATGTTAACGAAGTAGGGTTAAAAATTGGATATAGTACCTCAAGCCATTTTATTGCTGCATTTAAAAAGAAATACGGAACTACACCAAAAAAATATCTAATGTCATTATCTTAGACAAAAAATATTTGGTATTAAATTTTTATAAAAAAAAAATTGAGATGAAAGGAGTTTTGATGGTTAATTTGGGCTCTCCTGATAGTCCAAATCCTAAGGATGTAAAAAAGTATTTAGCAGAGTTTTTAATGGATGAAAGAGTTATAAGAATCCCTAAAATTTTTAGGACACTTCTTGTTAAAGGAATAATTTTAAATACACGTCCAAAAAAATCTGCTAAAGCTTATAAAAAAATTTGGTGGGATGAAGGATCTCCNCTGATAGTTTTATCCAATAGGTTATTGAGNAAAGTAAAATCAAATACAAGTNTACCAATTAGCCTTGCAATGAGATATGGNAACCCCTCAATAAAAGAGGGATTATCTAATCTTGTTGATTTAGGTGTTGACCAAGTATTAGTAATACCTTTGTATCCACAGTACGCTATGGCTTCGACAGAAACTATTCTAGTTTTAGCGGAAGAAATTAAAAAAAAGTTTTTCCCTAAGTTAAATTTAACTTTTATAGAATCTTTTTACAATCATTCAGATTACATAAAAGTTCTTGGAAATTCAATCAAGGAGTCGTTAGAGGGAAAAGAATGGGAACACCTTTTATTTTCATATCATGGGATCCCTGAAAAACACATTAAAATTTCAGATATAACTAAGTCCCATTGTAAAATTGATCAAAAATGTTGTTTGGAAAAGTCAGATGCTCATCAATATTGTTACAGGCATCAGTGCTATGAAACGACTAACCAAGTCGCAAAGTTTTTAGGACTAGAAGAGGGAAAATACTCTACCTCGTTTCAGTCCAGAATTTTGTCTGCTGTTAATCCATGGCTAAGGCCATACACTGATAAAGTCTTGTCTAAATTCGCTAAAGAGGGGGTAAAGAAAATGGCTGTCGTAACTCCTGCATTTGTTTCAGATTGTTTGGAAACACTTGAGGAAATTGGAATGGAAGCTGTGGAAGATTTCGAAAAAGATGGAGGTGAGACTCTTCATGTCGTCCCCTGTATTAATGATAGCCTAGAGTGGGTAAAAGTTTTAAGTCGATGGATAGATGAATGGGCAAATTCTGAAATGGCCATTAAATGATCAAAAATTCTTTTTCTTTAGGAGTTGATCCAATTGGAAAATTACTCATAAAGCAAGCATTTCCAGCATCAATGGGAATCTTAGTTATGTCTTTAAACATTCTTATTGACACAATTTTTGTAGGAAGGTGGATTGGAGCTGATGCTATTGCTGCTATTAATGTCGTTTTACCAGTTTCTTTTTTTATTGCTGCTTTAGGGATGGCAATTGGAATGGGTGGAGGATCAATAATATCAAGGGCATTAGGTAAAAATAATCGATTAAAATCCAATAAAACTTTTGGAAATCAAATTTCACTGACATTTATTTTTACTATTACTTTTATGATTTTGGGTTTAATTTTTAAGGAACAATTAATCCCTTTATTTGGAGGAAAGGGTATTTTGTTTGAACCAGCTAAAATATATTATACTATTGTTCTATATGGTGTTCCTGTTCTTGGGTTTTGTATGATGTCAAATAACATAATTAGAGCTGAAGGAAAACCTAAAAATGCTATGTATGCTATGATAATACCCTCAATAACTAACCTATTTTTAGATTATTTATTGATTTACGAATTTCAACTTGGGATGCATGGTGCAGCCTGGGCTACTACTATTTCATATGTAGTGTGCGCAGTATATATTTCAATTTATTTTTTAACTAAAAAGTCAGAATTATTTTTAAAAATATCAGATTTATTTTTGCAATATGACTTGGTAAAGGAGATTGGATCACTAGGTTTTGTGACTTTAGCTAGACAGGCAGTTATAAGCTTTTCAATCTTAATAGTTAATAATGTATTATTTAGTTTAGGTGGAGAATCTTTAATTGCAAGTTATGCTATAATTAGTAGAATGTTAATGTTTGCTCTATTCCCAGTTTTAGGAATAACTCAAGGATTTATTCCAATTGCTGGATATAATTTTGGGGCAAATAAAAGAGTTCGAGTTTATGAGGTAGTTAAAAAAGCAATAATATATTCAACTATTCTTGCTTCTATTATTTTTATCTTTATATTTAATTTTTCCGATGAAATAGTCAGGGTTTTTACTAATAATAAAGTTGTTTTAAATCAGACTCCAAATGCTTTAAGATTAGTTTTTTTAACAACACCTATTATTGGAATTCAACTNATAGGTTCAGCTTATTTTCAGTCAATCGGACAAGCATTACCGGCATTACTTCTTACTTTAACTAGGCAAGGATTTTTTTTAATCCCTTTAGTTTTAGTTCTGCCTATTTTTTTTGGTTCGACTGGTGTTTGGATTTCTTTTCCTATTGCTGAATTTATNGCNACAATTGTGACTTTTATATATCTTCGTAAAAAACTTTTAAAATATATTAATTATAACTAAACTTTCCTCTTGGTATCTTTTTGTAATTTAGAAGATAATTAATATAATATTAGAATTTGGAAGTCTATTACAATTATATAAAATCTCTCCATTTAATTTTTGTAATTACCTGGTTTGCTGGACTTTTTTACATTCCTAGAATTTTTATATATCATATTGAAGCCCAAAAGAAAGGTGAAATTGAAAAAGAGATTTTGAGTAATCAATTTAAGTTAATGTCTAAACGATTATGGTATATAATCACATGGCCTTCAGCTATTTTAGCTACACTTTTTGGTTTAATATTATTATATATATATCCTCAATTACTTTTGCAAGAATGGATGATTATTAAATTATTTATTGTGGGGGGTTTATATTTTTATCAAATTAAAACTCATAGAATATTTTTAGAGCTTCAGAGAGATTCATTTAGGTATTCTTCNTTTTTTATGAGGGTTTGGAATGAGATAGCTACTGTTATTCTATTTTCAGTAGTTTTTTTAGCAATATTAAAATCAAAATTTGATTGGNTATTTGGNGTTTTGGGTTTAATTTTTTTGACAATAATCTTGATTTTTTCTGTAAAAATTTATAAAAAGTGGCGTGAGCGAAAACAATAAGTTATTTAAAAAAAAAATTTCGTTAAGATCAAGGATTTTTTTCTTCATGATCCTTTTGGTAATAATTTTTTCACTTTTAATTTTAGGAGCAACTATTTATCAATATAATAATCAGTCTAATGATTATAATGAAAGAAGACTTGAGAGAAAAGAAAATCAGGTTAAAAATCATATAAATTTTATTTTAAAAAGAGATTCGATTAACAGTGAATTTGATAAACTTAAAGACAATTTATTTACAGACTTTACTTCAATTGCAGAAATACATAAAGTAGAATATGCTCTTTTTAATCTAAAAGGTAAATCTATTTTCTTTTCATACGTTTTAGATAATAACTCAAATTCAAATTATAATTTATCNGATCAAATAATTAAAGATTTATATAATTCAAATAATAAGCGATTAATTGTTCAAAATGAAGAAGAGGTTGGTAAATTTCAATCTTCATATAGTATATTATATAATAATAAGAATGAGCCTTTTTCAATTTTATATTTCCCATACTTTGAGGATATATCATTTAGTACTACAGAATTAAATACCTTTCTTTTAACCTTATATCAAATTTATTTTTCTATGATTATTATATCAATTCTAATTGCATTTTTGATGTCAAGATTGATAACTTTTCCACTTGAAAAAATTAGGCAGAAAATTGATCAAACAGGGATAATGAAATCAAATCAAAAAATATATTTAACAAATGCAAGTAAAGAGATTGACAGNNTAGTTAATTCATATAATAGCATGGTAGATACTCTTGAATTAAACCTTGAAAAACTTGCAGAATCTGAAAGGAAACAAGCTTGGCAGGAAATGGCTAAACANGTAGCTCATGAAATTAAAAATCCACTTACGCCAATGAGATTAAATATTCAAAGTTTTCAAAAAGAATTTAATTCAAATGATAATAAAAATAAAAAGAAAGTAGATATATTTTCAAAAGCATTAATTGAACAAATCGATACAATGAGTAGGGTTGCTAATTCTTTTTCAGATTTTGCAACTTTACCCTCAACTAAAATTGAAATACTGGATATAACTGAGATAACAAAATTAGCAATTAATATTTTTGAAAAAAATGTAATTACCATTATTCATCCTAAAAAGCCTTTGTATCATTCTATTGACAGAAATCAATGGATTAGAGTTATGACTAACTTAACTCAAAATGCATTGCAATCAATTCCAAGTTATAGGAACCCCCAAATAAAAATAACTATTAGAGAAAAAAATAAAGAAATAGAAATTGTGATTTCAGATAATGGTATGGGTATTGAGGTTGAAAATAAAAATAAAATTTTTGAACCTAGATTTACAACTAAATCAGGAGGTATGGGGCTTGGATTGGGCATAGTTAAGAAAATTATTGAATCTTTGAATGGTGAAATTGAATTTCAATCCAAATTAAATAAAGGAACAGATTTTATCATTAAATTAAAAAAAAATGAAATATAAATATCTAATTCACGAACCAAGAGATTTTATTAGTATAATCTATATTAACAGGCCAAAAAAATTAAATTCTTTAAACATTAAAGTTTTATATGAAATAAATCATCTCCTTAAAATTTTAAAAAAAGATAATTCAGTTAGAATAATAATTATTACAGGAAAAGGGGATAAAGCTTTTGTTGCAGGGGCTGATATTTCTGAGTTTTCTAATTTTCAAAGTTCTGAGGGGTACAAATTATCAATGAAAGGTCAGAGTGAGGTTTTTAATTTTATTGAGACATTAAATAAGCCTGTGATAGCTGCAATAAATGGATATGCTCTCGGGGGGGGGTTGGAACTAGCCCTGTGTTGTCATATCAGAATTGCATCAAAAGTTTCTAAAATGGGACTTCCTGAAACATCCTTAGGAATTATTCCAGGATACGGGGGAACACAAAGATTAGCTCAGATTGTTGGCAGAGGGATTGCCAATGAAATGATTTTAACTGGAAGTATGATTAATAGTTCAAGGGCTTTATCAATTGGGTTAATTTCAAAAGTTGTAAATTCTGACGAACTTATTGATTCAGCAATTGATATATCAAAAAAGATTTTGATCAATAGCCCTTTTGCTATTTCTAAAGCCATAAAAGCAATAAATTTTGGATTTAATCACAATAAAAATGGCTTAAAAAAAGAAATCGAGTTATTTTCTGAATGCTTTGATTCAGAGGATTTTAATGAGGGGACAAATGCTTTTATTGAAAAAAGGAAACCAAATTTTAAAGGGGAATGATTACTTTAAAATAGATTTTTTTATCTTTTTCTCTATTAACTCCAAATTATAATTTATTTTATTGATATCATTTGGGATACTTTCATGTAAATCAAAAATTAGTTTGATAAAAATGGGTATTGGAAAACCATTCCATTGATTAAATTTATANGAGTTATTTATAGATATTGGGATTATTTCTGCATTTGGAATTTTATTTAAAATTAATTTAAGGCCCTTTTTTCTGAACTTTTTAGGAGTTCCATCTTTAGATCTAGTCCCTTCNGGAAAGATAANTATAGACCAGTTGTTTTTTTTTACTTTATCACAAAAGCTATCAATTTTTTGTAAAGCATCTTCTGGTTGTTTTCTGTCAATTAATACTGAGCCGCCATTTTTTAAATAATAGGATACGCTGGGAATATTATTACCTAACTCTTTTTTACCAACAAATCTTGCTTCAAATTTTCTTAAAAACCAGATTAGTATTGGTATTTCAAAAGTACTTTGATGATTACAAACAAAAATTATGGGTTTATTAAATAAAATCTTTTTATGAAAGTTAAAAGATATTTCTGATAAAATTATTTTGTAGAAACTAATTAAAAAAAAGTTTAAGATTTCGACAGTTTTTTTTAATATTTTGACGCCAAATAAATTATATGAAATAATTTGTATAGGGTGAAAAAGAATTAAAAATAAACCAAAAATTAAATAAAAAATTGAAGAAAGGACATAAGAAAAAAATTTAAACAAACCTTTAGATTATTTTTTTGAAATTATGAATTCAACAAAATTCATTATAAGCATCAACAAGGTTTTCAGCAATCATATCAGCAGGTCTTCCTTCAATGTGATGTCTTTCAAGCATATGTACTAATTCTCCGTTTTTAAAAAGCGCCATACTTGGTGAGGACGGAGGGAAAGGCACCATTAAAGATCTAGCGGCTTCAGTTGCCTCTTTATCAACCCCAGCAAAGACAGTAACAAGATTAGCTGGTTTTTTAGTATTTTTTAGAGAAATTCTAACTCCTGGCCTTGCATTGGCAGCTGCACATCCACATACAGAATTTACTACCACTAAAGTAGTGCCATCCGATTTTATAGCTTTTTCTACTTCATCAACTTCAGTTAGTTGATTAAAGCCAACAGAGTTTAATTCTTCTCGCATAGGTCTAACTAGTTCTTCTGGATACATAATAAATATTTTTTACAAAGATAAAAAGAATATGTGATTATATATCTAAATTATTTTTGGATATAAAGTTATATTTGAAAAAAAATTAAAAATATATGATAAAATGGATTGGTGCTATTTTGGGGTACATGTATTTTAGGTTCGGAGGAGCAATTTTAGGGTATTTTATTGGAAGTTTGATTGATAGAGTTNTATTCAAAAAAGGGAGAGCACCATTGGGNGGGTTTCAAAGTTATAGTATAACAAAAGAGGCCTTTGAATTAAATTTATTGTCTCTTTCGGCTATAATTATAAAAGCTGATGGAAAGGTTTTAAAGAACGAATTAAATTTTGTAAGAAATTATTTTATTGGTAATTATGGAAAGGATTATGCCGATAAAATTTTTTCTAAGTTTAATTTAGAGGTAAAAAAAGNAAATCAAAATATTGAAAAAATCACAGGATTTTTTAAAAGAGCAACTCCTTATGAGACAAGACTTCAAATCATACATTTTCTTTTTGGTGTTGCTAATGCAGATGGTGCTGTTTCAGAGTTAGAGCAAAAAAAATTGGAACAGATTTCAATTTTTTTAGGTATTAGGAATCTTGATTTTGAAAGTATTAAGGCTATGTTCGTTAAAGACGCAGACAATGCCTATAAAATTTTAGAAATCAATCCAGATGTTTCAGATTCTGAGGTTAAAAAGGCCTACAGGGAAATGGCAAAAAAATATCATCCCGATAAATTAGTAACTGATGATCCAGCTTTAAAAAAGGGGGCACAAGAAAAATTTCAGGAAGTTCAAAAGGCCTATGAAATAATTCAAAAAGAAAGAGGAATTTAAAATAAATTATGGACTCATTTAATTTTTACACAAGTTTGGGATTGTTTCATGTATTAGATTTTAATGCTTTGGATCACTTGTATTTCNTGGTAGCATTAGCTTCTTCCTANTCAANTTCTAAAATTTCAAGATTAATTTATGCTGTAACATTTTTTACTTTAGGTCATACTTTGGCTCTATTNTTAAATTATTTTTTAAAANTACCTTTAAATTTTGCAATAATTGAATTTTTAATNCCAATAACTATTTTTTTAACATGCCTTCCATTAATTTTAGGAAATAATAAATTAACAGAATATAAGTTCATAAAAAGNTTATATTTTATTTGGANATTGACTNTTATCTTTGGAGTNATTCATGGTTTAGGATTTTCAAACTTTTATTCTCAAATTGATTCAGAAAGTATAAATCTTTATAATTTGATATACTTCTCACTGGGAATTGAATTTGCTCAGGTCATTATAGTTATAACAGTTGTTTTTTTTAAGGTATTAATTAATAAAGTCCTAAGTATCTCTTTAATCAAAATGGAAAAAGTAATAGGAATAATCATTTTATTTTTATCATCTTTAATGATTTATGAAAACGTTCCATTTTAATAATTTAATTTTTAAATTCGTTGATCTTATATTTACAATAAAATGAATAAGCAGTCAAAGTATGATAATTCTTATCTAAAAATGGCTAGAGTGTGGGGAGATCTTTCATATTGTAAGCGAAGGAAGGTCGGAGCATTAATAGTAAAGGATAGGATGATTATTTCAGATGGCTATAATGGNACTCCCTCAGGATTTGAAAATATTTGCGAAGATGATGATAATTATACTAAGTGGTACGTTCTTCATGCTGAAGCAAACGCAATTATGAAAGTTGCTGCATCAACTCAATCAACAAACGGAGCTACATTATATATTACCTTGTCTCCTTGTAAGGAGTGTAGTAAATTAATTCATCAATCAGGAATTAAAAGAGTCGTATATTGTGAAGAGTATAAAGATACTTCAGGATTGGATTTTTTAAAAAAGGCAGGAGTTGAATTAGTTTTCCATAAAATTCAATAATACGTTTGGAAATGAAAAAAAATAGTTCCTTATTCATTTTAATAATTTTCCTTTCACTTACATTAGGNTTTTTAATAGGCAGTAATAAAAATTTCCTCACNAACAATTCATATTTCTCTAAAAATAACTTATCAAAATTNAATTTGTTGATAAATTATTTATCAAATAATTANGTAGATCAAATAAATGTTGACAGTATAGTTGGTAATTCTATNCANGATATTATTAAAAATTTAGACCCNCATTCAAATTATATAAGTAAACAGGAACTTGATTTGATTTCTGATAGAATGAAGGGGAATTTCGTTGGAATTGGAGTTAGTTTTTTAATGGTTGGAGATACTGTTTCTGTTGTAAATGTTATAGAGGGTGGGCCAAGCAAAAGAGCAGGGATTTTACCTGGGGATAGAATTTTAATTGCCAATAACGATACTTTATTTAAAAGAAATTTAAAAAACTTAGATGTTGTCAGTAAACTCAAAGGCAAGTCAAAATCATTAATAAAGCTTAAAATTTATAGAAAATCAACCTCTGAGTTTTTAGATTTTGAGTTTAATAGAGGAGAGGTCCCATTAAAAAGTGTAATAGATTATAAAATGGGAGAAAATACTGCATATATTAAAATAAATAGATTTGCTAAAACAACTTTTGATGAAATAAAAAACACCTTGTCAAAATATAAAAAGGATACAGTAAATGATTTAATTCTTGATCTTAGAGATAATCCTGGTGGATATTTATTTGCAGCAGAAAAAATTTTAGATGAATTTTTAAATGAGGATAAGATTATTGTAATAACAGAGAGCAATAGAGGAAAAAAAGACAGTGTATTCGCCACGAAAAATGGAGATTTCCATAAAGAAAATATATATGTTTTAGTAAATGGTCAGTCTGCATCAGCAAGTGAAGTAGTTGCAGGCGCAATCCAAGATAATGACCGAGGCATTATTATTGGNAGGCGAACTTATGGTAAAGGACTTGTTCAACAGCAATTACCAATGGGNGGAGGAGATGTAATTAGGTTAACTACAGCAAGATATTATACTCCTGCAGGACGATCTATTCAAAGATCATTTAAAGACGGGAATCAGGATTATTTTAATGAGATAGAAGATAGGTATTTTTCTGGTGAAATGATTAACCAGGACGCTATGCCAATAATCGATTCTTTAGAATNCAAAACAATTGGTGGAAGAAAAGTTTATGGAGGNGGAGGGATAGTCCCNGATATTTTTATACCTCTAGAAGAAATTACTTCTGAAGATTATTTGAATTATTTTTTATTAAGATCAAATATTATAAATAATTTTGTTTTCACTTTTTTAGACGGTCAAAGGACTAACTATAATAATAAAACAGCAAANGAATTTTTAGAATCACCATTAATTGATTCTAATTCAATTATAGAAAAGTTTAAGGCTTATTGTTTCGAAAATAATATTACGGTNAATTTTGACAATAAGGAATTCATTATAAACTCGATCAAGGCNTATATTGGGCTTCAATTATTTNATGAAAAGATTTTTACTGAGATAATCAATAAAGAAGATGATTTTTTAAAAAGGGCACTTGAGCTAATAAAATCAAGTTATGAGATTTAATTTTTTTTAATTTTATTCTGAATTTTTCTCGAGATAATAAGAATTATCAAAATAACTATTGCAGATAAAGAAGCAATTATGCCAATTAAAGCAATTACACTTTTATCATTNAGTAAATCTTGAGTGTCAACTTTTGAGATNTTAAAAAACAACATTATTACAGAAATAANAATCATTATTTTAATAAAAGTTTTCATTCAAAAATTTTTTTCAAAAATAATAATTCATTAATAAAGATTTAATACTTTTCATAAAAAATTGTAATAAATTCTGACATTATGCTTTCAATTAAAAAAACTTTAGTATCAGAAGAACTCCTTGAAAAAAATTTTATTTGTGATTTAGAAAGATGCAAGGGTCTTTGTTGTGTTAAGGGAATATCAGGAGCTCCTCTTGAAAAAGGTGAATTAAAAATTTTAAAAGAAAATTTTAAAAAAATCAAACCTTTCCTTAATAAAAAAGGACTTGAATCAATTAAAAAAAATGGATTATATGTAAAGGGCAATGATGGTGAATGGGAAACACCTCTTGTAAACGGTAAGGAGTGCGCCTATGCCGTTTTCGAATCAAATGGGACAGTTAAATGTGGTATTGAAAATTCTTTCAGAGATAAAAAAATTAAATGGAGAAAGCCCATTTCTTGTCATTTATATCCTGTAAGGGTTAAAAATTTTTCCAGACTTACAGCGGTTAATTATCATGAATGGGGAATATGCTCATCAGCTTGCAAAATGGGTAATGATTTAAAGGTTCCTCTTTATAAATTTTTAAAAAAACCTTTAATAAGAAAATTTGGTTTGAAATGGTATGAAGAATTGTCATCCTATGCCAAAAAATGATGTTTGCCCCTTTCCCCTTTGTTAATGCAGGTTTGAAAATTAATAAAAATATAAGTATTTAATATACAGGTTATTGAGAATCCATCGGTTTTCAAAAAGTTAACAGGTTTTCAAAGATTTTGTTAAAAACTCATCCACATTGTGAATAAGTAAGACTTTCTTTTTTCATTCTAATTTAGAACCTTTGTAAATAACAAAAGCATTATTAATTTATAAACAAAAATAAAATGGCATCAGTAGAACCTATTCTCCAAGAAAATAAAAACAGATTTGTAATTTTTCCNATAAAACATCATGATATATGGGAGTGGTATAAAAAAATGGAGGCAAGTTTTTGGACTGCTGAGGAAATTGATTTATCTAATGATTTGGATGATTGGAACAACAAACTCTCTAAAGANGAAAAATATTTTATCAAACATATTTTAGCTTTTTTTGCTGCTTCTGATGGAATCGTAAATGAAAATTTAGCTGAAAACTTTGTGAACGAGGTACAATATTCTGAAGCTAAATTCTTTTATGGNTTTCAAATAATGATGGAGAATATTCATTCTGAGACATATTCACTCTTGATTGATACATATGTAAAAGATGAGGCAGAAAAAAATAAACTTTTTACGGCGATTGAGGTTTTCCCAGCTATAAAGAAAAAAGCAACTTGGGCGCTAAAATGGATTGATTCTGATTCCTTTGCTGAAAGGCTAATAGCTTTTGCAGCCGTTGAGGGAATATTTTTTTCAGGGGCATTTTGTTCCATATTTTGGTTAAAGAAAAGAGGCTTAATGCCGGGTTTAACATTTTCTAATGAGCTAATTTCTAGAGANGAAGGAGTGCACTGTGATTTTGCAGTTCATTTGCATAATAAGCATTTGGTTAATAAAGTCCCTAAGGAAAGAATTCAAGAAATAATTTTAGATGCACTAAATATTGAGAGAGAATTTGTAACGGAATCTTTACCTGTTAGTTTGATTGGTATGAATGCAAAGTTAATGACTCAATATCTTGAATTTGTAACTGATAGATTATTAGTAGAATTAAATTGTGAAAAGCAATTTAATGTATCAAATCCATTTGATTTTATGGACATGATCTCACTTCAAGGAAAAACAAATTTCTTTGAAAAAAGAGTTTCTGAATATCAAAAAGCAGGAGTTCTAAATAAAGAATCTGAAGAGACTAAAATTAGTTTTGACGCAGATTTTTAGTGGACAAAAACTTTATTAAGTTTTTGTATATAGTTAAGTTTTTCAAGTTAAAATATTTTAAATAAGGGAGTATGTTTGTAGTAAAAAGAGACGGTCACAAGGAACCAATTATGTTTGATAAGATCACAGCAAGAGTAAAAAAGCTGTGTTATGGACTGAACGGTCTTGTTGATCCAGTAAGAGTTTCAATGAGGGTTATTGAAGGGCTATATGATGGTGTTTCAACATCAGAGCTTGATAATTTAGCTTCAGAAATATCTGCTACAATGACCACCACACATCCTGATTACGCTCAACTTGCTGCAAGAATTTCTGTTTCTAATTTGCATAAAAATACTAAAAAGTCCTTTTCTGATACCATGAAAGATTTGTATGAGTATGTAAATCCACGAACAGGTAAAAAAGCCCCTTTACTATCAAAAGAAGTTTATGAAACTATAAAGAAAAATTCCGAAAAGCTTGACTCCAGCATTATTTACAATAGAGATTATGGATATGATTTTTTTGGATTTAAAACTCTTGAAAAATCGTACCTTTTAAAACTTAGTGGTAAAATTGCTGAAAGACCTCAACACATGCTTATGAGGGTCTCTGTCGGAATTCATCTAGATGATATTGATTCGGTAATTGAAACTTATGATCTAATGTCAAAGAGATTTTTTACTCACGCTACTCCAACATTATTTAATGCTGGTACCCCAAAGCCACAAATGTCCTCATGCTTTTTATTAACCATGAAAGATGATAGCATTGAAGGNATATATGATACCTTAAAACAAACAGCAAAAATTTCACAATCTGCTGGTGGAATTGGATTATCAATTCACAATGTCCGTGCAACAGGATCTTATATAGCAGGTACCAATGGTACTTCTAATGGGATTGTTCCAATGTTAAGAGTTTTTAATGATACTGCAAGGTATGTAGATCAAGGTGGTGGTAAAAGGAAAGGGTCTTTTGCTATTTATGTTGAACCTTGGCATCCTGACATTTTTGATTTTCTTGATTTGAAAAAAAATCATGGAAAAGAAGAAATGAGAGCTAGAGATTTATTCTACGCAATGTGGGTTCCAGATTTGTTTATGAAAAGAGTTGAGGAAGATACTACTTGGACTTTAATGTGTCCAAATGAGTGTCCAGGTTTATATGACACCCATGGAGAAGAATTCGATAAACTTTATTTGAAGTACGAAAAAGAAAAAAAAGGAAGGAAAACAATTAATGCAAGAGAATTATGGGAGAAAATTTTAGAATCCCAAATAGAAACGGGAACTCCTTACATGTTATATAAAGATTCAGCTAATCGTAAATCTAACCAAAAAAACCTTGGAACAATAAGATCTTCAAATTTATGTACTGAAATTTTGGAGTATACTTCTGCTGATGAGGTTGCTGTTTGTAATTTAGCTTCAATTGCTCTTCCGGTTTTTGTTAAAAACGGTAAGTTTGATCATCAATCTTTATTCAATGTTACCAAGACAGTTACTAAAAATTTAAATAGGGTTATAGACAGGAATTTTTATCCAGTTATTGAAGCTAAAAATTCAAATATGCGCCATAGGCCAATTGGTCTTGGTGTTCAAGGTCTTGCTGATGCCTTTATAAAACTAAGACTTCCATTTACATGTCAAGAAGCTCAAGATTTAAATCAAGAAATTTTTGAAACCTTATATTTTGCTGCTGTAACTGCATCAATGGAAGAATCAAAAAAAGATGGCCCTTATAAAACTTACAAGGGATCTCCAATTTCTAAGGGTGAATTTCAACATAATTTGTGGGGTATTAAAGATGAGGATTTAAGTGGAAGATGGGATTGGTCAAAATTAAGAGATGAGGTTAAAAAACACGGGGTAAGGAATTCTTTATTAGTCGCCCCAATGCCAACTGCATCAACTTCTCAAATTTTAGGAAACAATGAATGCTTTGAGCCTTACACTTCAAATATTTATACTAGAAGAGTCCTTTCTGGTGAATTTATTGTGGTAAACAAGCATTTACTTGAGGATTTGGTTGAGCTTGGTATTTGGAATGAAGAAGTCAAAGAGGCTTTAATGAGAGCAAATGGTTCAATTCAAAATATTGACGGAATCCCTGATGATATAAAAGAATTATATAAAACTGTTTGGGAAATGAGTATGAAAGAAATTATNGATATGTCAAGGCATAGAGGATATTTTATTGACCAATCTCAGTCTCTAAATTTATTTATGGAAGGAGCAACTATGGCTAAATTAACNTCCATGCATTTTTATGCTTGGAAATCTGGATTAAAAACAGGAATGTATTATTTGAGAACTAAGTCAGCGGTAGACGCAATTAAGTTTACACTAAAAAATGATGCTTCGGAGCAAAAAAAAGAACCAAAGGTTGAATCAAATTCAGTTGTTAGTAATACTAAGACTATTAATAAAAANACGAAGGATANTTCAGCTCCTGCTGTGGTTGAACCTTTATCTCCACAAGAACTTAAAGAAATGCTTGCTAAATCTAAAGAAAGCGAGGACGATGACTGTTTAATGTGTGGTTCTTAGCTATAATTTAAAGTTTCTTTTTACTTAAAAAAATCACTAATACTAAACTTAATGATTTGATAATATCTAATTAGTATTAGATATTTAATTTTTTTCAGTTTTTCTCTGTATATTTCAATTTATAAATTTCAAATTTCAGACTTAATACAAACTAAAATAGTTTTACTCTAAAAATAAATTCTAACTATATATAATGAAATCTTAATGGATGATATTTATTTAATTATTATTATAGTTTTGGGGTTACTAGCAATGGGAGATTTAATTGTTGGTGTTAGTAATGATGCAGTAAATTTTTTAACCTCAGCAGTAGGTTCAAAAGCAATTCCATTCAAATATATAATGATTCTTGCTAGTTTAGGTATTGCATTGGGAGCTTTATTTTCAAGTGGATTAATGGAGGTAGCAAGAAAGGGGATTTTTAACCCAGGTGAGTTTTACTTTGATGAAATAATGATGATTTTCACTGCAGTTATGTTAACTGATATTCTACTTTTAGATTTTTTTAATACTCTTGGCTTACCAACTTCAACTACTGTTTCTATTGTATTTGAACTTCTTGGCGCTGCAGTATTTATGTCTATAATAAAAATTGGTAACTCAAGTGGCGATTTTACAGAGCTTTTAAATTATATTAACACTAGTAAAGCGATTCAAATTATTTTAGGAATTATATTATCAGTTGTTATAGCATTAACAATTGGGGCAATTGTTCAATGGATTTGTAGATTGATTTTAACATATGAATTTGATAAAAACAAAAATTGGGTGACTGCCTTATTTGGAGCCATTGCTTTAGCTTCGATAACTTATTTCATACTAATAAAAGGGATAAAGGGAACGCCTTTTTCTGATTCTAAATTTGAATTACTAGGAGGAGTTAAAATTGTTGAGTTTATAGAGACGGATTATATAAAAATAATTATTTCAAATTTTTTCCTATGGTTTGGGTTATCATTTATTTTTATAAAATTCTTAAAATTTAATATTTATAAAATAATTATTGGAACGGGAACATTTGCACTAGCTCTTGCTTTTGCNGGGAATGATTTAGTTAATTTTATTGGAGTTCCTATAGCTGCATATCAATCTTATCAGGCTTGGATTGTGTCTGGTATTGGACCAAATGAATTTAATATGGCAATTTTAGCCTCAAAAGTTTCTACACCCTCTCTTTTACTGGTTTTTTCTGGATTGGTTATGGTTTTAACTCTTTGGTTTTCAAAAAAAGCAAAAAGTGTATTAAAGACCTCACTCGATTTATCTAATCAAAGAAATGTCAGAGAAAGATTCCAGCCTAATTTTATTTCAATTTTTCTTGTGAAATCTTTTCAATCTTTAAATAAAGTNTTTATAAATGTTATTCCTAAAAAAACACTAGAAATCATTGAAAATAGATTCTCAGGATCAAATAAAATTTTAAAGATTTCTGATGAAAATGAAGTCCCTTCTTTTGATATGGTAAGGGCAAGTGTAAATTTAATTGTGGCTTCTGTATTAATTTCAATAGCTACTTCATACAAATTACCACTTTCTACTACATATGTTACTTTTATGGTAGCGATGGGAACATCATTGGCTGACCGGGCTTGGGGAAGTGATAGTGCAGTTTATAGGGTTGCAGGAGTTGTTAATGTAATTTCTGGTTGGTTTTTAACTGCTTTAATTGCTTTTTTCGTTTCTGGGGTTATAGTTTCTTTAATATATGTTGGAGGTATTTTTGCAATATTTTCTTTATTGATAATCATTTTACTAATAATTGCTAAAAATTATGTTTATCATAAAAAAAATTTTGATTCTGTAAACGAGGATATAGTTCAACTAGAAAGTAGATCGATGGAAGGAGTCTTGATAGAAAGTGCTGACAATATTAAAAAAGTAATTAATAATGTTGGGAAAATATTCCAAATTATGCTAAAAGCACTTTCAAAAAATGATTTTGATCAAATTCAAAAATGTAGAAAAATATCAAATAAACTTTCAAGTCAAATTGAAGATCTTAGAGGAGATATCTTTTATTTTATTAAAAACTTAGAGGAACCAAGTATTAATGCTGGTCAATTTTATATTAAAATGATTGGTAATATTCAGGACATCTCTGACGACTTAGAATATTCCGTTAACAAGTCTTTTAAACATTTAAAAAACGGTCATAATAAATTAAAATTAAGTCAGATTCGTGATTTAAATGAAATCTTTCAATCTTATAATACCCTTTTAATTATTTTTAATGAGGCTTTAAAAAGCTCATCAAATTTTAAATTGGAAAATATGATTTCTAAAAGGGAAGAGGTTTTAAGCCTCATAGATTCAAAAATTAATGATCAGATTGAAAGAACAAGAATTGAGGAAACAAGTCCAAAAAATACCACCTTATATTTTAATTTATTGTTAAAAACTAAAGAGATTTTTATAAGTAAGTTTGAGTTAATGAAAGTTTACAGTGATTCTTTAATGAAAATCTAGTAAAGATTATTGGATTGATGCAATTTCTTTTTTAGAACCCCAATCTAAATAAGAGAGTACTTTATTGTTTTTGAAATTAACTTCCTTTAAGTTGCCATAACTCCATATAAACCATTTGCCGTTTTTTTTACCGTTTTGGTAATAACCTATCATTTTTTCATTTCCATTTAAGTCATAGCTTGTCCATTTTCCATGGAGTTCACCATTTTTGATAAATCCGGTTTGGGCAATTACTCCATTTTCGTGATAATTGGTTACGACAATAAGATCACCTTTTTTTATATAATTAAAAGGATTGCTGTCATTTTTAGGCTGTGCATTTAGCGAAAAACAGATTAGCAAAAATATTCCGTATATAAATTTCATGCCATAAATGTACAAAATTTAATTCTAAAAGCACTCATTAAGTTAATATTAATTTAACATTAAGATAACATAAGAGGCTTAATTAATTGATTTACAGGAACTTAAATTTTATTAAAAATTTAGAATTTTAGTGCGTAACCTAAAGAAAATTCAGTTCCTTGGTTAATTTTACTGAAGAAAACATCTATCTTCTGATTATAAGATTCGAATAGACTTTCCTTTTTTTGGTTCAGTAAGTTTTTGATTTTAAAAGTTAATGTATGCTTGGAATTAATATTTTTTATAAGGGTAAAATTTAGTGAGTTAAACGGTTTAGTATAAACATCAGGATAAAAGCCGTCTCCAACAACTTCAAGAGTTTTCCCTTGTACATTATAAGAAATATTGGAATTTATATTTGATTTCTCTGTTTTTAAATTTATTCCAGCATTTATTAAATAAGGTGACTGTCCTTGTAAATTTCTTGATCCTGATAATGTTTCTCCCTCTCTTAATCCTAATTCTCTNAGCAATCTTTCATCCTCACTATAGGTTTGTTTTGATTCAATAAAAGAGGTGTTTAAGTTAAAATCTATATTATTAGAAATAAATGAAAGCTTTTTTCTTAATTCAATTTCAATTCCATAAACCTCAGCGTTACCAAGATTTAAAGGCTTGTAATTAGATGTAGATGCCGCATCAAAACCGAGTTCAATTGGGTCAACAAATGATTTGTAGAANAANCTAATAGCAAACATTTGGGCTTGTTGTTGGAAAGTTTCATATCTAATATCAAAATTATCTATATAGGTAGGTCTTATATTGACATTACCAAGAAAATAAATGTTAGCTAATGGATCATAAATCTCAGCAATAGAAGCTTCTTTAAATGAGGGTCTTGCGGTTGTTTTTGAATATGCAAATCTTAGATTTTTATCANCAAAAGGATTACTTCCAATAGCATAAATAAGATTTAATGAAGGGAAAATATCTAATTTATCTATTATTAATTCATCATTATAATTTAAATTAAGGGAAACGCTGGAACCCGTATAATTTACTTTATACTTTTCTAATCTTAATCCAACAATGGTTCTCCATTTTGAATTAAATTTAAATTCATTTGAAATATATGCTGAAAGATTAGTTTGTTGGGCATTAAAAGTATTTGAGTCTTGTTTAATTGACGTCTGTGCATTAATATAGGAGCCTGAATTTGATTGAGGCGTCCAAAGGTTTTGACTTGCAAAAATTAGATTAGAATTACCATTTCCATAATTATTCCAGTCACTTTCTGAAACATAAGTAGTACTTATATTAAAAGAATAAATATCAAAATCACGTTCTTTCATTGAGCCATACAAACCGAACTTTAACAAAGCAGGATTTTCAAATAAAGTATACTTAAGGTTAACATCGATTTTTGCTACAGAATTTATTTCATCTAGTCTTCTCCAAATTCTTTTAGGCTCAGTATTTTCTTTAAAACTAAATACTCCTTCTTCATCTTGAAAAGCCGTTACTCTGAAATCTTTGTCATAAATTTTCGATATTGTTGGAGAAAACTTCCACTCTATTTTCCAATTTCCGTCTGATGAACTATGAAGGCCAGATAAAAAATAATTGCTAATAGCTCTTTCTGTGTACTCTAAATTATCTTTTTTAAAGTCTATGAAATCTGAAAATTTAGTTTCTTGTCTAAATTGTCCAGCAGTACTTTCACCATTTTGAATATGAAGAAAGTTAAATTTATATTTACTTAACTCTGATTTATAGGATATTCCAATAAGTCCACTAACGATTACATTGTTAGTCCCATAATTTCCGATTTGAGTTCTATTTTTTTCTAATTCACCAAGAGATTGATTTGGATTTTTATTATAAATATTATTTTCGACATTTTCATAAAAACTTGTTTCATTCTTGTATGAAATTGATGTTAAAACTCCAATTTTATTTCCATTTGATCCAATATTATATTGATTTCCAAATGAATATCCTAAACCAAAATCCATCCCGTTTGAACCTTTAGTTGGTCCCATTTGGGGATCAAACTTACTAGCTAGAAGGGGAATATTTTCTTGATTTGAAAGGATATTAGGTAACCGAGGGTCAAAATTCGAACCAAGTCTTTTAGAATCCACAACAAGATTTCTGGTACCGTCGTCGAATCCAAGGAAATCTGTTTTACCCCCTTGATAAGAAAGGTAATTTTCATTAAAATGAAAAGCTGAATTATAACCCCCACTTATTGAAAAACTACTTTCTTTTTTAGTGGGAAAATCTTTAGTCTCTAGGTTTACTATACCACCAGTAAAATCAGCTGGTAGATCTGCACTGGAAGATTTAATAACTAATACATTTGAAAGAATATTAGTAGGGAATAAGTCCATCTGAACGGTATTTCTATCAGGATCTAAACCTGGTATGTCTATGCCATTTAAAATTGATTTAGTATATCTATCTCCTAGCCCTCTAACATATACATACTTACCTCCTAAAACAGATACCCCAGGGACTTGTTTAATTGCTGAAGCAATATCGCTAGCACCACTATTTTTGAATGATTGAGAAGATAAACCATCTAATAGGCTAGCAGATTTTTTTTGAATAGCCAAAACTGATTCAATAGTGTTATTTGAAGCACTGACAGCAACGATAACTTCTTCTAATCCTGACGCAGCACTTGACATTATGATTTGAATTTCTGCCACATCAGATGTAGTTGCGTTAAAATCATTTATCTCTTGAGTTTGATAACCAACAAATGAAAAAACTAAAGTATATACACCAGGAGCTACATCAACGCTGAAATTTCCGTCAAAATCAGAAGTAGTACCTTCTCCAGTTTCTTTAACTAGTATATTGGCAAAAGGTAGAGGTTCATTAAATTCTCCATCAATAATTTTTCCAACAATAGTATTTTGGGAATAAACATGTAATAAAGGAAATAAAAGAAATAAAAAAAAACGGTAATTAAACATCGAGTTTATTAAAAAAAATTTTCCTGACATGAAACCCTTCATGTCAGGAAAATTAAAATTATAATTGATTAACTATGTTAAGAAATCGTTATGAATTTCAATAGTTATTATTTATTAGCAAACCAGTATGTCCACTCGTATTCAGAGTCTGTAGCTCCAGCATCAGCTTTTTTTGCAGTAACTATTTCAGCAAATGTCGAGGCGTCAGCACTGAAAGTACTTCCAACTGTACTTTTATCNACAAATGTTTTGTCTAAAGTTGTAGCTGTTCCAGCATATTGAATATCCCAATTAGCAAATGTTAAAGTTCCAGCAGTGTAAGAGGCAGAGTCAGCGTCAGCATCAAGCTCCACATCTTTAGAAGCAACAAAATCAAAGGCATAAATATTTGATAAAGATCCAGTTGCAGCTTTTCTAAAATCTGCAATCTCTCCATTCACTCCAAGGGCAGCACCTGATTTAGAAGCACCTTTGATAGTCACATTTTTAACAGTAAAGCTACCAGCAAGTGAACCTTCAGGCCCATCAATTTCCATCCCGTGATCGGACGCCGCAGTTAAAACTACCATTGCGTTATCAACAGTTCCAGAGTAGGCTTGGTCGATATCCAGTGCATCATCTCCTTGTCCGTAAACCATCAGATAAGAAGCGTTAACAGTACCTCCGAAAAATTCAATTCCGTCATCAACATTTGCTACAACTTCTATGTGATCGATGACGGTTTTATTACCAACTCCACCAAGAGTAAGACCATTAATTTCATTTCCTTCACCTATTTCAGCACCACCATGTCTTATAGAAATATACTGCATTACTCCAGAGTCATCTGCAGCATCAGAACCTCCGTAAAGACCAGCTGCTTCAGTCACCGGAATACCTTCAATTTGTAATTCAGTAACATCACCTTTAAAAGAAGAAGGAGCTTTACCTAAAACAAGTAATCCTCCCCAAAGCCCTCTAGCATCAACAGTCAACGATTTTCCAGATGTAGGATATGTTCCGTCAGCTTTTATATTATCAGATTTAGATGTCATAATAATTGGCTTAGCAGCCGTTCCTTTTGCATCAATCTTTCCACCTCTGGCAATAATTAATGTAGAAGCGTCAGCGCCAGATCCAGGTTCTGCTTTTATAACAGTTCCTGCAGGAATAGTTAGAGTAGCACCTGACTCAACAATCACTCTACCCTTTAATAGCCAAACCTTATCTGCAGAAAGTGCTTTATCGGAAGAAATTTTCCCTTCAAGAGTAGAATCAGCATATGGATCCGCTTCAACTGTGACAGTTTCAGTTACAGTATCAGTTACAGTAACAGTTTCTGTAACAGTTACTGTCTCAACTATAGTTTCAGGATCTTTAGAACATGAAATAATTACAAGACATGTAAAGAAAAATAAATTAAGTATTTTTAAAAATCTCATTTTTTTTATATTTTATATAGTTAAACAATTATTCTGGGCCAAATGTATTGTTTGATATGAAACGTAAGATTATCTAAATATTAAATAATGTTTCTAAATCGTTAACTAAATTTTATTAAATAATCAATTTGATATGATGGAGATAGAATTATTTTTTAATTTTAGCTTCAAACAAAAAAAATGGATTGGAATAATCTTTTATCATTAAAACGATATGGAGATAAATCTAAAAGAATTAGAATTGAACAAGACGAAACACGTCTTGGATTTGAGGTCGATTATGATAGAATAGTTTTTTCCTCAGCATTTAGAAGTTTGCAGGATAAAACCCAAGTAATCCCTTTTTCTAAAACCGATTTTGTTCATACAAGATTAACTCATAGTTTGGAGGTCTCTGTTGTTGCCAGAACACTTGGTAGACTTGCAGGAGAGGAGTTATTGAATAAAAATCCAAATTTAAAAGAAATAGACGGATATAAGAGCAATGATTTTGGAGCCATTGTTGCTACTGCNGCATTAGCACATGATATTGGTAACCCTCCGTTTGGTCATAGTGGAGAAAAGGCAATTGGATATTATTTTTCTAATGGTAAGGGTAAAAGATTTAAAGAAATGCTTGATCCCATCCAATATCAAGATCTCTGTAATTTTGAAGGCAATGCTAATGGTTTTAAAATTTTAGTTCAAGATCAAGACGGAATTCCTGGTGGATTAAGGCTAAGCTATGCTACTCTGGGGTCATTTATTAAATACCCTAAGGCTTCACTGCCCATAAAACCTTCTAATCACGTAGCTGATAAAAAATTCGGTGTTTTTCAGTCTCAACTTAAATTTTTTAAAGAGTTAATGAATGATCTGGATATGGTTGACAATATAAATAATCGATTTCATAGACACCCACTAGCTTATTTAGTTGAAGCCGCAGATGATATATGCTATACTATAATTGATTTTGAAGATGGAATTAATTTAGGTTGGATTCCAGAGTCCTATGCTTTGGAGTATCTGATTAATTTAGTAAAAGATAGTTTGGATCAAAAAAAATTTTCAACATTAAAGCATACGCCTCAAAGAATGGCTTATTTAAGGGCACTTGCTATAAATAGTTTAATAAAGGATTCAGTATCAATATTTCTTGAAAATGAGAAAGAGATATTAGAGGGGAATTTTAAATACGCATTATTAGACAAGAGTAAATATAAAGCCCAAATTGAAGATATTATTTCTCTTAGTATTAAAAATGTATACAGGTCTCAAGAAGTTTTACAAAAAGAAATTATTGGTTATAAAGTTATTTCGAATTTGTTAAATGCTTTTGTAAACGCTGCCCATAACAAATTTTTAAATAAAGAAAGTTCATTTGATAAATTATTGTTGAGATTAATTCCTGATGGCACCCCTTTGGTTAAAGAAACTTTATACTTAACTATTTTAAATGCTACATGTTTTGTTGCAAGTTTATCTGATGGTAAAGCAAAAGAGCTTTCAAAAAAGATAAAGTAATAATTAAATCTTTATTATGTTTGCAAAAAAAAATAATGCTACGCTGGATATTTATAATAATTTTTTTTAGTGTTTTTGAATTTTATGCTTTTCAAGCGATTAAGACCATTACAAATAATAGGTCAATATTGTTAGTTTATTTTTTAATTGTAGCTCTAATTTTAGGAAACTTAACTTATCATAGTTTAATCTTTGACAGATCAATTGGATTCACTCATTATTTTGGATATGCATTAGGACTTTTCCTGTCGTTATTTGTATCTCAACTTTGTATAATCAGTTTTTTATTTTTAGAGGATATTTACAGAGTTATTCAAGGGATATATGATTATTTTACTTATAATTTAACTGATGATTTTATTCCAGAAAGAAGAAAATTTATTTCTAAAATAGCTCTTATAACTGGGCTTATTCCCTTTTCAAGTTTAATATATGGTATGTTTTATGGGAGATATAATTATAAAGTATTAAAGTATTCTTTAACTTTTGATAATTTACCTAAAGAATTTGATGGGTTTAAAATAACTCAGATTTCAGATATACACTGTGGAAGTTTTGATAATAAAGAAAAAGTTAAATACGGTGTAGATTTAATNAATGAACAAAAGTCTGATGTAATACTTTTTACTGGAGATATTGTAAATAATAAAGCAAGTGAACTAATCCCATGGATTGATATTTTTAAAACTTTAGAGGCACCATTAGGTAAATTTTCAATTTTGGGTAATCATGATTATGGAGATTACGCTAATTGGAAAAGTATAAAAGACAAAGAGGACAATTTTAATCTATTATTAAAATCTCAAAAGGAAATGGGATTTGAACTATTACTTAATCAATCTAAATATATTAATAAAGAAAATTCTAAAATAGCGATTGTTGGAGTAGAAAACTGGGGTGAGGGATTTAAAAAAAAGGGAGATTTAAATTTAGCAACTGAAAAAATCACAAAAAAAGATTTTAAAATTTTATTAACTCATGACCCTTCCCATTGGGAGGCTGAGGCATTAAATCATGATAAACTCATTAATCTTACTCTTAGTGGGCATACCCATGGGATGCAATTTGGTATTGAAATCCCTGGGATTATTAAATGGAGCCCTGTTAAGTGGCGATATAAGCAATGGGCCGGTATTTATAACAGAGGTAAAAAGTTTTTAAATGTCAATAGAGGCTTTGGATATCTGGCATATCCAGGAAGAGTTGGAATTTGGCCTGAGATCACAGTTATAACCTTAAAATCTTCAATGCCAACTATTTAAATAAAAAAAACTAAATTTGTACTCTAATTAAGAAAAATAATTTATTGTTGTGTCAAAATTTGGTGATTTAATTAACGAAAAATACCCACTGCTATTAGCTTTTTTCCTTGATAAAAAAGATGAAACAGATGTAGATTTAAATCCTGTATTAAAGGATGTAGCTGCAGCAATTGGAGATAAGGGGAGAGTCGTTAAAATTGATGTTGAGAAAAATAATAAAATTTCTGATGCCTTAAGGATTAAAGTATTACCTACATTGATGATTTATAAAACAGGTGAAATGGTTTGGAGGCAAAGCGGTGAACAAGACGCTAATACCCTTATTGGATTGATGAAAGAGTATTTGGATTAATTTTCCAAGTACATTTTTTCAACGTTTTCCAAACTACTAAAAACATCAAATACTCTTTCTTCTAGTTTTTTGACATAATCTTCAGAATCATAAGAATTGACGATAATTAGCATTTTACGATATTTATTCATTTCTTCTTTAATCTGATTGTCAAGATATTTTTGATTTTCTTCAGATAATTCGCTAATTATTTTAAATCTTTTATCAAATTCCTGAGCAATATTTTCAACTAATTTTCTTGCTTCATCTGTATTCCCAGATATATAATGTCCTTCGACAAAATCAACCATAATAGTGTAATACTCATATTTACCATATAAAAAAATGAATTTACTTGAAATCTCTTGAAATTTAGAGATACTTTGACTGGATTTTGACTTATCTCTATTATCTATTATTGTTTCCACAAGAGCTCTATATCTTTCAATTTCTGTTAAAATTTCTTCACCTAAGGAATATTGAAGTTCTAATTCAAGGCTGTTAAAATAATTGAGGCGGTCAAAATATTTATAACTTACCTTGTCGAATAAATCTCGTGCGTTATCATTTTCATTTAGTCTATAGTATATTTCAATAAATGGAGAGATCAAACTATAAAATCCAAAGTAGTCAATGGGCATTTTTTCCATTGCTAAATCAGCTATATATTTAGCTTTGTCATTTTTACCTTTGTCTACTAAAACCTCTGCTAGTCTTGCCATATTACTCCTGTATGAAATGCTGTTTTTCCTGGTTTCTGGGTCATGATAAATTTTTGGGCTGTCAGAATTACCCCATTCCCAATTTTTCACAATATCAAACATTAAATCTTCATCAAGTCTTCCCATTAAATAAGGATTATTTTTATTTTTTTCAGTTTTAATTGGAACAAGTTTATATACTAAACCTTCAAGTTGAAGATAATCTTTCATCCATATATACTCAGAATCCGAGTAACTCCCTCCAGTAAAATAAATAGGTCTTTTCCAATCATTATTAGCAAGAATATCAAGCATCATTAATTGATTTTTTGTTATACCGCTTTTAGGTAGTTCAATATCAATAAAGGGAACAATTTTTTCAAAATCCTTTTCTTTTACTAATCCGCTATTTATAACATTATCTTTATTTACAGAAACTCTTAATTTATTGGTTGGATAAAATACCATTTCTTGAGTATTAAGAGGATATTGATTAGGATCTCCTCCGGATTGTTGAATTAAATTTCTGTATTTTGTCTTTGGATTGTCACTTGAAACCCAATTCATAAAATCCTTTATATCCCATCTAACACTATCAATTAAAGCTTCGTGTTTAATGTAATCTCTAATCCCATAAGCGTATAAATCATGGGACATTTGCGATGGNATTGGATCGCTTTCATATGTTTTTCTTTTCATTTGGTCTATATACCAGTCAGTAGCTAATAAACTTGTATTTATAGTTTTAACATCAGTTCTATATTCTTCAATTTCCTGAGCATACCACAAGGCAAATGTGTCATTATCCCCAATTGTAAAAATCATTGCTCCNGAATCTTTTTGAATAGAAGCTAAATAAGATTTTGCCATAGACTGGGCTGTATACCTATTTGATCTATCATGATCATCCCAATTTTGGAAAGCCATTAAAAATGGAACAGCTAAAAGCAGCAAAGAAATAATTATTGGATTTGAAAATTTGGATTTCCAATTTTCTTTTATTTTTTGGATTATGTTTAGCGCTCCAATTCCTATGAAAATAGCAAAAACATAAAAAGAACCAACAAGAGCATAATCTCTTTCTCTAGGTTCAAATGGACGTTCATTTAAATATATTTTTAGAGCTAAGCCCGTAAATAAAAAAAATAAAAGTAGCACCCAAAATTTCATTTTATCTTGATTGTAGAGAAAGAAAAATCCAATTAATCCCAAGATAAAAGGCAAGAAAAAGTATGTATTTCTTGCTTTATTATTTTTTGCATCATCAGTTAAATTATTTTGATTACCTAATCTAAATTTGTCAATAAAGGGAATTCCACTTATCCAGTTTCCATCTAAAACATCAAATTTACCTTGAACATCATTTTGTCTTCCTGTAAAATTCCACATAAAATAACGCACATACATATAACCAATCTGATAATTAAATANGTANGATAAATTNTTAAAAAATGAAGGTTTTTCAATTTTAAGGTANGGGCCAAATTCTTTAAAAAAATTATTATAATCTTCCCCACTCAATTCTTCTTCTTCAATTCGATTTTTNAATTCATTAACTCTGTCTCTTAAAGCTTCGCTTGATCTATAGCTAGGAAGAATAGAAAAAGATAGAGGGCCAGTAAAATTCATATAATTAGCAGCATGTTCAGGGCTCCACATTCTGGGAAGAAATCCATTGTGATTTTGATTTGAATTAATACGCGATTTCTCCCAATTATTAACTATTTTATATTTTTTAGTTTTTTCATCTCTTTCATATTTTGGCTTATCATCTACATACGGTTCATTAGGATCCTGGCCAGCGTACATATCAGAAAACATTGGGCCATAAAATAAATGGGTGTCAGGATATTGTTCAAGNTTGTAGTATGCTAGAAGTTGTCGCGCATCTGTTGGAGAATTTTCATTAATAATTGTATTTGCATTAGCTCTTATTGGNAGCATTATCCATGAGGAGAATCCAAGAAAAACAAAAAGAANACATAAAATTCCTGTGTTTAGATTAACCCANTTTTTTTTTGATGATAGTCTAAGGGCATAGATAAAAAATAAAATAATTACCAAAGCTGAGAAAATTGTTCCCGAATTAAAAGGTAAGTCTAAATTATTTACAAAATAAACTTCAGCCTTACCAAAAAAAGACAATGTGGAAGGCAACAATAATTTGAATATTATTAGAAGTATNGAAACAGAAAAAAGGTTAGCCAAAAAGAAATTTTTAAAATTAATTTTTGTTTTAAAATTTTTAAAGTAATAAAGCATTCCTATTGCAGGGATTGTCAATAATCCCATAAAATGAACACCAAATGAAAGACCAATTATAAACGAAATTAATAATAACCATCTATCCCCGTAGGCCGTATTCATTTCTTGTTCCCATTTTAATCCAAGCCAAAAAAGAACTGAAAGTATTAAAGTNGCCATTGCATATACTTCAGCTTCTACTGCATTAAACCAAAAGCTGTCNGAGAAACAAAATGCTAGTGAACCGATACTAGCACTTCCAAAAAAACCAATATAATCAGATTTAGTATTTATNTTTTTGAAAGCAGGAAGTTTTCTTAGAATTAAAGTTAGTGTCCAAAACATAAACAGTATTGTAAAGGCACTTGAAAAAACAGACATAAGATTTACAAAAAGGGCTACTTTCTCAACATTAGGGGCAAACATGGCAAAAAATGCTCCAATCATTTGAAAAAGAGGAGCCCCAGGAGGGTGGCCAACTTGAAGTTTTGCNGATGTAGCTATATATTCNCCAGCATCCCAAAAGCTAGCAGTTGGTTCNACAGTTAAGCTGAAAGTAATAAGAGCAATAAAAAAATGAATCCAGCCTAAACTGGTGTTATAAAATTTATAATTTTTTACACTCATTTGAATAAAATTCAGGATACGAATTTACTAATAAATTTATCCTGTAAATTGGTATTTATTATTTTTTTTAGAGATGACTTACTTATTGTTTGTGATAAATTGTTAATATAATTANTTTTGTACTAAATTCGCAAATCTTGGCCTATGGTGTAATTGGTAACACGTCTGATTTTGGTTCAGAAGAGTCCAGGTTCGAGCCCTGGTAGGCCAACTAATCTTTTAAATTCGGATTTTTTTTAATATTNTGGTGAACTCATTCGTATTAGTTACTGGAAGTACATCAGGTATTGGCCTTGAAATCTCAAAGTATTTTGCTAGTAAAGGTTACAATTTAATACTAACAGCAAGAAGGGAAAATATTTTAAATGATTTAAAAAAAAACTTATCACTCAATTATGGTATTTTGGTTNATTGTATACCTGCTGATTTAAGTCTTAGAGGTTCCCCTGAAAAAATTTATAANTTTTGTGAATCTAAAGGATATAGCATTGAAATTCTAGTCAATAATGCAGGGTATGCAATTCCAGATCCTTTTCATNTNACNTCAATNGATGANGAAGANAAGTTTTTAAGAGTTTTATCNACCTCAGTAATAGCATTANCTAAATTATTTTTAAANGNTATGATTAAAAATAAAAAAGGGAAGATTATGATAATTTCCTCAGTTGCAGCATTTGCTCCTCCNTCTANAATTCAATTNTTATATGGACCTGTTAAAACTTTCATGAATAGATTTAGTGAGGGAATAAATGTCAGTTATAACCAAATAGGCATTACATCTACTGCTGTTTGTCCTGGATANACNATNACAAATTTTCANTCNTCAAGNGGAATTCAANATGAAATGGATAGAGTTCCTAAATTTTTAAANAAANATTCAAAAAGAATCGCNNAAATTGCNGTTNANGNNACNTTAAANGGNAAAANAGTTTNTATNCCNACAANGACNTANAAGNTTATTGTNTTTCTANTAAANNTAATTCCNAAATCNNTATTTTNTGCNGTAAANNANTATTTTTCTCCAGGGAGATATGACAAAAAATTTTAATTTTTAAAGTTGTAAGAAACCTNTAATAATTATTTATANTATTGCTGTTGTTGCTGTTGNTGNTGNTGTTGAATGACCTGTAGATTTCGCATAAAACTATTNTNCCCTTGNGGTTTTTCTTTCGTTTTAACTTTATTTATTTTTTCTTTAGAAACCACTAATTCTTTATTGGAAACTTCTTCTTCTTTTGATCCTAAATAGACATTAACTGACATTTTTTGAGTTTCCTCACCCTTAAATACACCTTTCACAGGTGAACAATCATTATAATCTCTACCAACAGCAAGTCTTACATGTAAGTCGCTAGCAATAAGATTATTTGTTGGATCAAGGCCTATCCATCCATAATTTGGAATAAATGCTTCTGTCCATGCATGAGTNGCAGAATATCCTCTTATATTTTTTTTTGCACAAACATATCCACTAACATATCTTGCTGGTATTTTTGCAATTCTAAGAAGCTGTATAAGAACATTTGCAAAGTCTTGGCATACACCAGTTTTCTGTTCCCAAACATCTTTTGCTTGAGAATATACATCTGTAATTCCAGTCTTATATTTAAAATTTTCAAATATATATTTATTTAAATATTGGCAAATTTGAAAAGGAGTAATTGATTTTAACTTNAGTTCATTAACAAGATTAAAGGCTTCATTAAACGAAAAAAGAGGGTCAATAATCATAAATTCAAGATAATTTATTNGTTTACTTAAATTTTCAAGAATTTTCCATTGATTTTCTGAATCTAAAGTATCTTCAGGGAATTTTATTTTACTGGTAATTATTTCAGCTTCAGATTTAATTATTAATGACGAATGAGGATCTAAGAAATTGAANACGCCCACGCGATTATTAAAATGATCNATGTAAGTNAATAATTCTGGATTACCAGTTATNGNTATATTGTGATTTACAAGATGTTGATTAGTATCATTATATGGGAACAGCATTATCCTATTTGTACTTTCTGAAACATTGTCAGTATATGAGTATCCNGTTATGTGTTTTAAAAAAAGTTTAGCCATTATTATTATTATTATTATTATTTATGAAAAATAGTCTTGATTTATTTTTATTGAAAGNTCATTTATTTCTTTAATTAAATCGTCTAAAAAAAATCGAAGNCCATTGGTATTTAATATTTTATTGGTATTGTATTTTAAATTATTTTCNAATTTTTCTGCTAAAAAGAAAGAATCTGTTTTTTTGAGATCGTTGAAGGTATTAAGTCTTTTTATATGAAGTTTCAATTTATTTACTCCGTATTTTACNGATCTTGGGAAATTCTCGTTAATCAATATCATTTCAATAATGTTTTCAATTTTAAAAATTGATTTATATCTTTTTATATATAATTGATAACCCCCAATTGAAATAAGAAGATTTTTCCAAAAAACAATTTCCTGTAAGTTTTTTTCATCTTCACTTAATTTTAAAAGTTTATAANATAAAAAATCAATNCTTTGAATAATTCTTTCAAAGTATTTGCCCACATTCATAAAACAATAAGCATTTCCCCTTTCTTGAGTTATATCTGAGGTACTGTAGTAAAGTAGATTAAATTGAAGTAATTTATTTAAAAAATTAAGGGGATCAGATTTTTTAAAATTTGATAACGTAGACTTGTCATTTAAAAATAAAAAATATTTATTTGTAGACAACCATACTTCTCTTGATATGTGCTCCTGAACACTTCTGGCATTTTCTCTTGATTTACTTACAATATTTTTTAATGAATTTGGATTCTTATAATCAAAAAGCATATATTCAATTACTTTAATGGAGTCGTTGTAACTTATTATTTTTTTATCAGATTTAAATCCCATGTAGGAATTCATTATAGATTCCCATGANGAATAATCCCCAGAGTCAATAGTGGAGTTATGATTAGTTGAGATAATATTAAGTAAACCGTAGCTTCTTTGCATATACCTGTCTAACCAATACAAATTATTTGCAACTCTACTAAGCATTATTTTAAATTTTTGATAATCCAAGTATCTTTACTTCCACCACCTTGAGAACTNTTTACAACTAAAGATCCTTTTTTTAAAGCTACCCTGGAAAGACCTCCTGGACAAACTTCTATTCCTTCTGATCCATAAATTGCAAATGGTCTTAAATCAACGCATCTAGGAGTAAGTTCGTCATCTATGAGGCATGGTGTAGTTGAAATATTTATAATTGGTTGAGCAATAAAATTTTTTGGATTTTTGTTAATTAGTTTTTTATATGATTTTATTTCTTTTTCAGAGGCGCTATTTCCCATCAACATTCCATATCCACCGCTGCCATCAGTTTTTTTCACAACCATTTTTTCAATATTATTATGAACATAATTNTAATGGTCGGGGTTTTCAAGTTCGAATGTATCTATATTTTTCAATATAGGTTTTTCATTNAGATAATATGNAATCATTTTTGGAACATATATATACGATGCTTTGTCATCTGCTACTCCTGATCCAGGCGCATTAACAATAACAACATTGCCTTTTCTATATGATGACATTATCCCTGCAATTCCAAGTTGACTTGAGGAATTAAAATANAATGGATCTAAATATTCATCATCAATTCTTCTGTATATCACATCAACTTTTTTTAATCCACCTGCATTTTTCATATATACAAAATTATTATTCAAAACTAAATCTCTTCCCTCTACAAGCTCAATCCCCATTAATCTCGCTAAAGTTGAATGTTCATAATAAGCAGAGTTGTATAATCCAGGAGTAAGAAGAACAATTGTTGGATTTTTTTTATCTACAAGTGATGATAAATGGTCATATAATATTGAGGGATAGTTTAAAACTGAGAGTATATTTTGTTTTGGGAAAAATGAAGGATATANTCTTCTAGATATTTCTCTATTCTCTAGCATATAACAGACNCCAGAGGGTGTCCTTAAATTATCTTCAAGAACATAAAATTTACCATCAGTATTTCTTATCAAATCAATACCCGAAATGTGTGTATAAATATTTTTTGGAACATTTAATTTTCTCATTTCAAATAAATATTGAGGATTATTTGATATTAAGTTTGAGGGGAAAACATTGTCTTTTAGTATAAATTGTTCATGATAAATATCTTTTAAAAAAAGATTTAGAGCTTTAATACGTTGTTTAATTCCTTCTTCAATTTCTAACCATTCTTTTAATTTAATTATTCTAGGTAATATATCAAATGGAAAAATTCTTTCAATTCCCTCATTGTTATTGTAAACTGTAAAAGTCACGCCCTGAGTCATAAAGAANTGTTTAGCAAAATCCTCCATTTCTCTTAAGTTGTTGATGTTGATGTTTTTAAGTACCTTTTTAAAAGATTTATATTCAGAGCGAATATTTCCTTGCAAGTCAAACATTTCGTCCCATGCATTAGACATGTATTCGTAATTTTCAAGNGAGACTTTAGTTTTAGACATTNTATAAAGTTATCGTTTGAAAATAAATAANTTTATAAGGAGCTTATTTTTTAATCAAATTATTAAATTATCACAATTTAAAAAGGAGTAAAATGAATATTTAAAAATTTAATTTATATTTTACTGTTAAATCTTTAATTATCATAGGTTATTATNAATAGAATAGAAATTAAATTTTTTATTCTAAAGTTTTCTTTTCTCCACATATTTCTTGACCGTATAATTGAGTTGCAAGCAATATGTCACTTAGCCATTCTTTAGTAGAAGAAATTTTTCCATCTTCATTAACTTCATACATTATAGCATAATCATTTTCATACTTTCCTCCAACGCCTTCCNTTCTTCCTTCTAAAAAAACAACAGCCTTGTCCTCATCAGCTATTACGCCCTTATATATTGCACCAATTTCTCCAGTCAATAAAGACCCAAAGTATTTATTGAATTCCATTAGTTCATCCCAATTATATGTTTTTGAAATATCTAACTTACCAGTTAATGTAAAAGTAAAATNATCACTTAAAAGAGACTTCCATAATTCTATATTACCACTCATTTGAGCATTGTAAGCTTTTAAAACTATTTCTTTTGTGTTTTCTGTTCTCTTTTCTTTTTCACTTTTAAATGAGCTATCACATGAAACAGATAAAAAAGCTATAAAAAGTGGGAATAGATATATTCTGTTTAACATATTATTTGTTTTAAGATTTATAAAATTATTTTTTTTTATCGAGACAATATTATTTGTAAGTTAACTTTAATTTAATTTAAACTAAAAAGAATTCTAAATTTAATCCAAAATATGAAAAGGGAGATCAGAAATTTTCTCACAGCAAAGCTGTTCCATAATCTGATTTAACTCAGTTTTTAATATATGAATCGTTTGATCACCACCTTTTTTACCTAAAGCACAAACCCCGTACATAAAAGATCTTCCTAAAAATGTAAATTTAGCACCAGTAGCTAAAGTTCTAGAAATATCGGCACCAGATCTTATCCCGCTGTCCATCATTATTTCAATTTTATCTCCATATTTAGGGGCAATTTTTTCAAGAACTTTTATTGATGAAGGGCCAGCATCTAATTGTCTTCCGCCATGGTTTGAAATTATTATACCATCAATACCTAAGCGAATAGATTGTTTTACATCAAATTCGGATGAAACTCCTTTTAAAACTAGTTTACCTTTCCAATTATCTCGAATTTTTTTTATTTTTTTCTCATTAAGTCTTCCATCAAAAGTTTGATTCATAAATCCACCTAATTGTTTTAGATTTAAACCTTTTGGCATGTAAGGTTTTAAGGTTTCAAAACTTGGTTGTCCGTATTTAATTGTTTCAACTGCCCAATGTGGTTTAGAAAAAATTTGAAAAAAATTATTTAAATTCATTTTAGGGGGCATTGATAACCCATTTTTTATGTCTTTTGGTCTGTAACCAAAAGTAGGAACATCACATAAAATAACTAATACTTTGCAACCAGAGTCATGAGTTCTTATAATTAAATCATTTGTTAATTTATCTTCAGCTGGATGATATAATTGAAACCAAAACTTGCCTTCAGTAATCTCAGAAATTCTTTCAATACTTGAGGTTGATACTGTACTTAAGATAAAGGGTATATTGTTTTTGAATGCAGATTTTGCTAATATTTCAGGAGAATTTGGCCACATTAAACCTTGAAGACCTATAGGGGCAATTCCAAAAGGGAAATCATATTCAATTCCAAAAACTGAAGTTTTTAGTGAACTACCATTAAATTTTTTTATGTACTCTGGTCTAAGCTGTACATTTCTTATTTCATCATTATTTCTTTTAATATTGACATCATCATTACACCCTCCATTTAAATACTCAAAAGCAAATCTTGGAATTTTTTTTCTTGCTTTAATTTTTAGATCTGCAATCGAAGGATATTGTGATATAAACTTATAGTTCACTGTATAGATAGATTGTTAATAGAATTGAAGATTTTAGTTGTGTAATGACTGCTTATTAAATATACAAATTATACTTAAAGTTAGATAGTCAAGCATAATTATTTTTTTTTGGGTGGAATTCTTCCCCAATTTCCTCCCCCATCATAGTCAATTGAATCTTCTTCTTCAGATTTATATTTATACCTTCTATTTCTTCCTGATTGGGAGACTGCAAGAATAAAAGAAATTATCACAGTTCCAAACACAAGAAATCCTATAAAGAAAATTATTGCTAAACTCATTTGTTTTGATTTAATATGAGTTTGATATAAGCTCCTGCTGCAAGTATTGATGGCACCCATATTCCGACATATAGCCCTTCATCTTGATATCCATTAAACCACAGGCCAACTGAAAAGCAGAAACTAAAAAAAGCAGCTCCAAGTAATAAATAATCTGATTTTGAGAACATAGTTTTTTTTATTTCAAATTTAGTTTATAATTCAGTATTTTTTTTACTAATTGATAAAAATTTTATTATTTCTAAAATTAAAATATACAAAAAATTAGCTTTTATACTGGGTATTAGTTACTTTAAAAATTAGAATAACAAAAATATCACCATGGAAAAAAGTTTTTTGATTAATTCATTTTCTCAAATAAATTTAATCTCTAATATACTCATGATAGGTGTCTCATTAGTAGTTCAAATTATAATTTATCCATCTTTTAAATTTATTCAAAAAGTTTCTTTCAAAGAATATCATTTAAATTACATGAATAAAATGTCTTATGTTGTTGCTCCAATAATGTTATTAGAAATTATTTCTTCCTTTTTATTACTAATTTTTAATAAAAGTTTAATAGATATTATAGGATTTATTTTATTATCTCTTATTTGGATTGTAACTTTTTTTTTAATTGTGCCTATTCACAATGAATTAAATATAAAATTTGGATTAGTAGAACTGAAAAAATTAATTAAGCTAAATTTACTAAGAACAATTTTGTGGATTTTAAAATTTTCAATTATTATAAATTTATAAAAAATGAAAAAAAAATATTTTATAGTTTTTGTAAGTTTAATTTCAATTTTTAAAATTTCTTCTCAAGAATTAATTATTGGAGAGGAAAGATTAGAACCAGGAATTAAATTTATATTTGAAGGAGCCATTAAAGATAAGGTATTTCCCTTATCAAGAAATCTAAGTGAAGGTGAAACAAATGTTCATATTGAGGCCAGAGTTAATTGGGATATAATAAATGTCCCAAAAGGAACCCCAAAAGGTGGGTTTGTTCCATATTTAAAAATAGTTTCAATAATTAAAAATCAATCCTCTGGGATCAAGACTTTTATTGATTTATTCCCTCATATAAATCTTATTGATAATTTTCATTATGCCAGAAATATTTCTTTGCCTGGTAGTATTAATGATTTATATACTGTGCAATTTTTAGTTAATCCACCCTCTGAATCTGAATTTTTTTTTCATAATGACTGGATTGAAAATTATGGTGAAAATATTTTTAATAAGGTTAACTACATTTATACNGATGTAGATTTTGAGGAAATTGCAAATTCTTCAAGGAAGTAATTGTTAAAATTTAAAACTTGAAAAATAGAATAAAAATATTATTAATAATTATAGTTTTGTTTCCACTAGGATTTTTGATTAGATATATTAACCTTAATGTTTTTAAAGATAATAATCTATTAAATAATGAAATGGGGCATTTTTTATTTGTCCTCATGTTATTGATTGTAGTGGCCGTTTTAATTTTCGCTATTTTATTTTTTGATCAAAAAGATTCTTCAAGGTAATTTAATTAAAATGGGTTTTATATGAAGACAAAATCTTGCCTTATAAATATCATCATAATATTAAATTCATTTTCAATAAGTTCCCAAGTCGAAATAGTAAGTGATAAAAATAAACAATGTCCTCCTTGTAAAATTATTAATTCAGAAAAAAATATAAATCAAAAATTAAAAAAATGGCCTGAATTTAATGGAGGTGATTTAATTAAGATTAATAGCTTGACTTCAATTCTGTATAATCGAGATATCACTTTTGATAATAAATGGATACCAAATAACAAACAATTTTATGTTGATCAATTTAAAGCTAAGGGTTTTATAAAACAGGCTTATGAAGTTAGACCTTGGTGGAAAGAAAAAGGGTTAGATCCATGGAGTGATTTACCATTTTGGGGATGGAAAGGTAAATATAAAGAACCAATTCATGATTTTGATGAATGTGTTAATGATAATTTGCGATGGATGTGCGGTTATTCTTATGTTGTTGATTTTCCAAAAGCATTTGATCAAAAGAAGTATTATCCTTTAGTTATTTTCTTACACGGTACAGTGGATCAAAATAAATTGTTCTTTTACCATAGAGAAAGAATCAGAATGGAAATTTTTAAACCGGAAGATGATCCATATATATATGCCGCTCCAATTAAATTGGAAGTTGACTGGAATGCAGATAAAATATTTGATATGATAGAAAATATTAAGCAAAATATAAATATTGATACCGAAAGAATATATTTGACAGGGTTAAGTATGGGTGGACGAGGCACTTACATTGTCGCATCAGAGTTACAGAATACATTTGCTGCATTAATGGTGGTTTCCCCACATCATGGACCATTTAACTACGTTAAATTAGCTAATAAACTGAAAAATATTCCAATTTTTATTACACATGGTGATGTTGATGAGGTTTCTTCATTTGAAATTTCAAAACAAATGTTTACTAAACTCAAATCGATGGGATCTGAAACAGTATTTAAAAGGAGAAAGAATATAGGGCATACATCATGGTACAAACCATATAGAGATTCAACAAATATAAAATGGCTTTTGTCTTGGAAAAAAAAAGGACTTTAAATAAATTGAAATAAAAAATATTTTTTTTAAAATAAAATTTATAATTAAATCTTATTTACTAAAACCAGAAATATTTTCAAAATAAATAGTCTTCATTCCAAATTCTGAAATTGTACTTTTAAATTCATTGGTCAAGTCACCATAATATGTAATTGAATCAATAACGAAGTGGTTCATAAACTGTCCAAAATCTTTTTCCAAAATACCTTCTGGAGAAACATTATTTATGTGGTTAAAAATTGCTCCTTCGTTTTTATACCTTTCAATTAAAATTATCTTATTATTAACAGATCTTAAGAACTTCCAGGACAAAACATCTGGTTCTAATTCTTTCATTCTGTTTTGATAGTATTCAGAAAAGTCATCAATCTCTTTCAAAGTTTTATTGTTTGGAGTCATATATACAAGACTAATTATTTCATTTTCTAAAAAGTCAGTTTCAGGCTTTTCTTCTTGTATTGTTTTGCAAGAAAATAAAATTGCTATCGTACTTATTATTACAATGTTTTTCATTTTATTAATACCCCTTTTGCTTCAAAACTATAAACCTTTTTTGGATCAACAATTTTTTTAATTTCCTCATCAGTTTTTCCTGCATCGTATGCATAATGTTGTAATTGTTTCACTGAAAGAATTTCAATCGAAGCCTTTCCGTCAACTATTACTTTTTTACCTTCAATATCCTTTGGAACAAAGAAACTGTAATCTTTAAAATTTACCATAATTTCTTGACCATTTTCTAAATCAAGATTCATCCAGCATCCCTTTACTTTGCATACAGAATTAACTTTTGCCTCAAACTTTAAATCTTTTAGTTCTTTTTTTTCCATAGAACTATAAACTTCTGAAACATGTGAAATAGACTTTATATCATTTAAAAAAACTTTTTCTCCAAAATAAAGATTCTGAGAGAACAGGCTATGAGTTAATAAGAATAAAATGGAGTTTAAATAAATTTTTTTCATTTTTTTTTTAAAATTTAAATCAAAATTAATGAATTTTTCTTATTTAGAATGATTAAAAATAAGTAATTTTATTTATTAATATTAAAAAAATATATGAAAAATTTAGTTCTTTTTATTGTTGTATTATTTTCAATAAATTCAGTTAACTCTCAGAAAAAGAAAAATAAAGATATTGAGGCTATTAAGAAAATGTGTGGTTGTTATGAAGTAACATATAATTTTGCTGAAACATTCAATTATTCTAAAGATTCACTTTACAAACCTTCAAAAATAAAAATTTCTGGAAGTCTGGAACTGGCAGTTTTAGTTGAAGACGAAAATGATTTAATATCAATTCAACACATACTTCAGGTAGGAGATCCTAGTAATCCAATGATAGTGAAACACTGGCGACAAGATTGGCTTTATGAAAATAAAAATACTTATATTTTCAATGCTAATAATTCTTGGATTTATAATGATAAAAATAAAAAAGAAGTAAAAGGGCAGTGGACTCAAAAGGTTTTTCAAGTTGACGATAGTCCCCGTTATGAAGGTTCGGGTTCATGGGTACATGTTGATGGCAAAAGTTATTGGGAAAATACTACTCCCGCACCTCTTCCAAGGAGAGAGTATACAATTAGAAGTGATTATAATTTGACTATGCGAGGTAATCGTCATGAAATTACTAAATATGGGTGGCTTCATGACCAAGATAATTCTAAAATTAAAAGAGTAATGGGTAAAGATGATTTAATCATTGCGAAAGAAAAGGGTTACAATACTTACAAAAAAGTAAATGATAATAGATGTTCAGTAGCAAAAAAATGGTGGATTGATAATTCAAGGAAATGGGCTATTGTTAGATCAAAATGGGAACAGATTTTCAACAAAAAAGTTGATTTATATTTAAAGCCCAAAATAGATAATAGGGCATTATATATTTATCTTTTTGATGATAAAATCAAAGACAAAGAAAGTATTAATTCTTTGATAGAATCTTTTGTTATTAAAAAATAAAATTTTGTATATTAAATTTAAACTTTTAATAATTTAAAGAATGATTACAAAAGAAGAAGTAAAAAATGCACAATCAGTTTGGGGGGAAGGTGTTGTGAAAATTGGAAAATTAAAAGAAGATAGATTTCAATGCGAGAAATTTGCTAATGAATTTCTTGATAACTTATATGCATTTGATTTAGGGGAAGTATTATTTAAACCAACTAAGTGTGAAAATGAACAATTTAGACCTAGTAAGGCTAAAGCACTATCTTATTTTATTTCTGGAGAAAATAGAGCTTGTCATGAGGATAAGGGGTTTGCAATTAATCCATGGACTAATGTTCGATTTGAAAATTCAGGTTTCATTTTAGAAAGAGATAGAGCTATATCAATGGGTAATTATTTTTTCACTGATCTTAATGGAAATGAAGCTAAAGTAGAATATACATTTGGATATAAATTAGTAAATGGAAAATTAAAAATTGATTTACACCATTCTTCATTCCCATTTTCAAATTGAAATCAATATTTTGATTTGAATTTTTTCAATGAATTTTCAGGATCTTTTTCTTTATAAATTGAGGCATACAATAGTGCATTATAAAGATTAACTGTTTTACCACTGATGGAAAAAGAATCACGTCCTAAAATATCATCTGAATCAGGTTGTTTTAATTTATCATTCATCTGAATCCCTGATGACATAATAATTTGTTTAATTGATGCAGCAGATAATTTTGGATAGAACGATCTTATTACAGCAGCAACGCCAGTAACATTTGGAGCAGCCATTGAAGTTCCATTTAAATATTTGAATTTCCCATCTAAAACTGAAGAATATACTTGATACCCTGGAGCAAATAAATCAACATTTTTCGAGCCATAATTTGAAAAGTAAGCAACTTGAGTAGAATCTAAATTATAAGAGGATGCTCCAACAGTTAATAGATTATTTAAAAATTCTTTTCCATCTTTATTGTCAGCAGGATACGATTGATTTTCAATTAAATCAATATTACTAGAACTATTTCCTGCTGCATTTACAATTAATACATCCTTTTCCGAAGCATATTTCATAGCATCAATAACCCAATCAGTATGAGGAGAATATTTCTTACCAAAACTAAAATTAATAATTTTAGCACCATTGTCTACAGCATATCTGATTGATAGAGCTACGTCTTTATCATATTCATCTCCATCTGGGACACATCTTATTGGCATAATTTCAACGTCTTGGCAAATGCTTCTAACAATTCCACTAACATGGGTGCCATGGCTATTGTTATCACCAATATTAGGATCACCATAATTTTTGTCATTAAAATTATCAGGATCATCGCCAACAATCTCTCTCCCATCAAACTCCAAATTATTATGATAATTATTACTGGTTTCATAGTAATCCATTGCATCTAAAAATCTTGATTCCGACCAATTATTTGATTTAGCTAATTCTAAGAATCTAATAGATTCCTCAACTTTAAGAGATTTTGAAGTTAAATTTTTGGCCTCCTCTAAAGAATAATCCTTATTTCCCATTGCAATTTTAAGTATGCTATCAGATTTAATCATCATCATTGAAAGTTCTCTAATTCGGCCTAGAGTTTTATTATTCTTTTCAATTGCTTTATCAATTTCGTTTTGATAAACTTCTCTCATTTTATCCTCCGGACCTGCTTTTTTTAACAATCTCACATATTCTAAATTTTCCTTATCAGATTTTCCTAAAAAATTCCATCCATTGATATCATCTATGAAACCATTTTTGTCATCATCAATTTTATTATTTGGTATTTCATCAGAATTAATCCAAATGAAAGAGGATAAATAGGGGTGATCAATTTCAACTCCTGAATCAATAATAGCTACGATNACTTTTTTACCGTTTTTATCTTTTATCAATTCATCATAAGCTTTAATTACACTCATCCCAGGAACTCCATCATAATTTACGTCNAGTAATGACCATTTTTCTTTTTTCTTCTCAATAAACAATTTNAGGTTCNCNTCAGNAANTTTATTATTAAATTTTTGAGAATTAATTTGTATNGGATTTCCAGTAAATTTATATGAGGAACATCCAATTGATATAAANATAAGTATCAGNAATATTATTTTCNTTTTCATTAAGCAAAAATAAAAAAAAATGTAATTTATNAAAGACTTANATAATCTATAATTATATAANTATTCCAACNNTTACTGGGTTTAAGCNATCATTNCTTTACAAATCAGTANANTCGTATCGCAAATATNATANTATTAAAGGNAAATAAACCAATATTGTTAGTTNATTTATTNTANTAATTATGGTNTTTATTTNTCAAAAAATATTNTNGTTATAATAAAGAAAATACTCCATAATTNCCNTGATGTGAAATTGAGCACGATCTTGTAAGAAGCATATCCTTGTGATAATATGAAGGAGCTCCATTTTTTGATTTTTTTTGTTCAATTTCTAGAGCCGAAAATGCTGAACCATATNCTAATTTATTTTTAATCGTCTTATCAATTAGNTCAGGTGTTACAATTTTAGAATAAGCTTTTGTTTCTTTCTCTANGCTAGCTAANGTAAAAATATATTTCTGACTAACTATAGATGATGTATAGAATATTTGATCTTTAAAATATACTAACCCTTTTTTTCCGGATTTTAATAGACAATCGAATTTTTTTGGGGCAAAAAAACGTGTTTCATTTTGTTGTANATAGATCTTGTAGGCGGCTTCTTTCATACTCCANAACTTCCAAACCAAAATAAAAGAATTTTTTGCTGTTAAAATCAGTTTTTGTTCATTTGCAGTAAATNGCTTTTCCAAAAAGCCTCTTCTCTGCCAATTACTTTCNNATCTAGCAAATGATAAATCTATGATATCGTTACCAATCAAGATTTATCTAATTTTANTGCAATAATATCNATCGCAGCTTTAACTGAAAGCATTTTCTCCATAGATTCGTTGTCAATCTCAATATCAAACTCATCCTCTACATCAAGAATAATATCAACTAAATTAGCTGAGTTAATTTTTAAATCATTAATGAAATCCGTTTCTTCAGAAAGATTNTTAAAAGCTTCTTGATCTTGAACATAGGGTTTTATAATTTTTTGTAACGAAGTGATAAGTTCTTTTTTAGTCATTTATATTTTTTTAATATCTCTTAAAAATAATACATCCATTTACATCTCCAAAACCAAAACTTGCTTTCGCTATTATATTAAGTTTTTTTCGAAGTAATACGGTTGGGATTTTTTCTTTTGAGATTAAATTTAAAATATCGGGATGTANTTCATTACAATTTATATTTGGAAAAATAAATTGATGTTTTAATTGTAGTACTGTTGCTACATTTTCTATTGCTCCTGAAGCTGCAAGACAATGTCCTACCATTGACTTCAATGAATTTATTATTGGAAATTCTTTTCCTTTTCTTTTNAATGCTTTAGTCCAGTTTTCTATTTCTANAGGATCTTTTATTGTNGCTGTTAAATGTCCGTTAATTGCATCAATTTCTGTGCTTTTTACATTCGCATCTCTTAGAGCGTCCACAATACATCTTTGAACAGCTTCTGAATTTGGAGCAGTCAACGTTCCTCCATTTCTTTGTCCTCCAGAATTAATATTTCCTCCTAAAACCTCTGCATAAATAGTTGCTTTCCTTTCCANCGCACTTTCTAAGGATTCTAAAACCAATGCCCCAGCNCCACTTCCTGGAACGAAGCCTGATGCATGGGCACTCATTGGTTTCGACCCTTCTTCTGGGGNTTTATTGTGCTTGTAGGTCATCACCCTCATTGCATCAAATCCACCCCAAATATAAGCACCATCGTCACTACAACTCCCTACCAACATTCTAGATGCTTTTCCAGATTGAACACGCTCAAAGCCAATTAATAANGCTTCAGTTCCTGTNGTACATGCAGATGAATTTGTGGTAACTTGATTTCCAAGGCCTAAGATTCCNCCTAAATAAGCNCTAATTCCACTTGCCATAGTTTGCANTACTACANTACTCCCAAGACGTTTTACTTTTTGATCATCTAACTTATAAATTGCTTCTCTAAATTTTTCTATTCCAGATGTACCAGCACCAAACACCATTCCAGAATTATAATCAGTAGGTGATTTTTTNTCAATTTCAAACCCTGCATCTTTCCAAGCATCTGTTCCTGCAATACATCCATATAAAATTCCAGCACTATCAAATCCTCGCAATTGTAATGGTGTTAAGTATTGNCTTTTCAATTCTTNAGAAATAGATGGAATNCCTCCAATACAACATGAGAATTTTAAGTCTNGTAGTTTTTGATGAAACGTAACTCCAGATNNNCCCTTTTGGATAGCTTCTAAGAAGTTGTCTAGCCCAANNGCATTTGGAGCTACAACNCCCATTCCAGTAATAACTACTCTATATTTCATTATTCATNACTTTTAACATNCCNGAGATTTTTCCTTTGCAAACCAACTCNTTTTTTTCATTAAATAACTGAACTTTACATTTTAGTTTGTTGAATCTAAAATATATTTTTTCTGAAACTACCTTCACACGTTCTTTGGGCATAACTGGTAAAAAAAAATCTATCTCGTTTGATGTAAGTGCTATTTGTGGGTTTTTTATTTCAGAAAAATCTTTTTTTAATAGGTAAATCCCTAAACAAACCACTCCTATTTGCGCCATAACTTCCGTTAAAATAACACCTGGGGTTATGGGTTTATCTTTAAAATGACCTTGATAGAAATATTCATCACTTTTAAAAGTATAGTAACCCTCGGATCGATGTTCTGAGATATAGGTTAGTTCCTCAACAAATAAAAAAGGTGCTTGGTAAGGTAGAAGCTGTATTATGGTTTCTTTCTTCAATTAATAAAAAATCTATGTTAGTTTTACTTTCATTATNAATATCCTAAAAACTTTGAAATTGAATAAACTTTTTTTAGCTAATATGCTCTCCTCCATCTACTGGAATAACNGTTCCATTAATCCAANCAGCTTCGTCTTTNGATAATAAATATACAACGTTAGCAACATCTTCTGGCAATGTTAATCTATCAAAAGGATTTCGCTGTAAAGAGTGTTTTTTTATTTCACTACTTCCTGGAATCATTCTGAANGATGCTGTGTCAGTAGCTCCTGCTTGAATACAATTAGCTCTAATCCCAAAGCAAGCAAATTCTAATGCAATATTTCTTGTAATAGCTTCTAGTGTTACTTTTGCCGCAGACACCGCTGCATAATTTCTCCAGGCTTTACTATTACCCTCACTTGTGAAGCTTACCACTCGCGCATCTTCTGAAAAAATTTTTGCTTCAAAAATAGCTTTAACCCAATCATATAGACTAATTCCCATTGCTTGTATTGTTAATTGGAAATCATCTGTTTCTAACATTGGTATTGAATCTGAAACCATAGGTTTTAAATTTCCTTTGGCAATACTATGTACTAATATTTTTATCTTACCCCCTTCTAATTCTTTTTTTAAATTTTCTATCAATTCTGTTCTCTTTTCCGAGTGAAAAGCATCCGTATTATAACTAATAAAAGCCACTGAATCCTCTNTAATTTCTTTAAAATCTTTCTCTATTTGACCTAGCTGAGATCTAGAGTTTCTATGAATAATACAAATATTCATTCCGTGTTTTGCTAATTTTTTTGCTGTAGCTAAACCCAATCCAGTTGAACCACCTATGATTAGTGCCCATTCCTTTTTATTTTCAAACTCTTTTACCATTGTAATAATATTCTTTGCGCGGAAAATCCTGGTCCAAAACTAAGCATTAGACCTTTTTCTCCTTGTTGTCTATCTCCATCCATAAAGCGTTCTAAAACATATAAAACGGTAGCACTTGACATGTTTCCATATAACCTTAAAACCTCTTTTGTATCATCTATATTTTTTCCTAGTGTCTTAAATAAAGCCTCAACAGTATTTACTATTTTTTTTCCTCCAGGGTGAAAAATCAAATGATTTANATCATCAATTTTCAAGTTATTTCTTTTTAAAAAAGGATGGATAATTTTAGGGAAATGATTAGAAATTGTTTCAGGAACCTTTTTATCTAGAATCATTTGTAGCCCTGTATTCACTAACTTAAATCCCATAATATCGATGGAATTGTAAAAATGATACATAGCTTCATCTATAATTTTAGGNCCTTTATCTTCTCCATAAGATGATAAAATAGCAGTCGCTGCNCCGTCTCCAAAAATTGCAGCACTTACAATATTTGCCATAGAATAATCTTCCATTTGAAAGGTTGCAGTGGGTGCTTCAACCGAGATAACAGCAGCTCGTTTATTTGGATTNGATTTTAAAAANTTTTTTGCATAAATAATCCCTGAAATTCCTGCTACACATCCCATTTCTGTNACGGGAAGCCTCACAATATCTTGTCTCATCTGCAAATTATTAATTAAATACGCATCCACTGAAGGGATCATAATTCCTGTGCAGCTAACTGTTATAATGTAATCAATATCTGTTGGCTTTAATCTTACTTTTTTTAAAGATTTTAATAATGATTGTTCTGCAAGTTTTGTTACTTCATCNATATAAATATTATTTTTTTCTTCAAAGGATGAATTCAAAAAAACTTCATCTGCATCCATAATAGAATAGCGTTTATCTACTCCAGCTCCTTCAAAAAGTTTTAGAACTTTTCTTTGAAACCTGNTTTCTTGGCCTTGCATCCACTGTTTNACAAAAGGAANAATTTCTTTTGTCTCTTTGACGTATTTTGGTAGNTTTTTTGCTACCGATATTATTTTTANACTCATAATACTTCCAATGTAAGGAATGGTTTCATTAATTAATAAAATCTTTTTTCAGGATCCATAAATAACGAAAAGCCCATTTCCACTGAATTGAAAAATGAACTTTTATTTCTTTTGCAATATTTTCTAAATCTTTTCTTTTAAAAGCTCTTAAAATAGAAGTTAATCCATCTTGTCTGACCATNTTATTTTTTATAAAATACCCTATCAATTTAAAAAGATAGTAGGCTAACTTGTGTCTATGTAAATCATTNACAACCACTCCAATTGTTGCTTTCTCAGTAGTAGTTTTTAAAATTGATATAAGTTCCTCATTTTTAAAATGATGTAAAAATAGNGTACACAAGNCGATATCATATGATTTTTTTTTGAAATCTTCCGACAATATATCAATCGTACTAAAACTAAGTTCGGAATATTCTTTTGATAATTCCTTTGCATACTCTATTGCTGCGTNGTTTGCATCAACTCCTATAAGTTTAAAAGAATAGTTATTTTTTCTACCGAACTTAGAAACATAACGTAACATNTCACCATTTCCACANCCTAAATCTATGATTGTAATTGTNTTATTTTTTGATTGATTTTCAAGGAGTTTTNTAAGTCCCTTAATTGTTACTGAATTACCACCCAAAAATCTNTTAATGGTTTTTAGCTTATCAAGGGTGTCTCTAAAAAGAACTCCCTCCATTGTGAAATCNTCCATAATTTCCATTTCTGAGGATCGATTTGAAGTATCAACTAAAAAACTCATATTGGCTTGATGTATTTNCCATGAGTAAATTNGATCATCTTAGGNAACAAAAAAGGGATGATCTTTAAAATTGAATAAGCAATNTGAGAAATAGNTTGACTTCTAAACAATCTAGCTATAAAATGTCCNGTCTTTAATCGTGTTTTAAATTCTTTATTCCAATCTTTGAAATATTGTTTNTCCAAACCTTCTCTTGTTTTTATTTCTCCATTTAAAAATTGTAGTATCCTTATNCTNGCTAATCGGGCACTNGTAATAGCCATTCCCATTCCATTTCCACATAATGGATGAATCATACCTGCAGTATCTCCACACATAATGATATGATTTTCTACGGGCTTTTTAGTTTCAAAAGAAATTTGACTAATTGTTAATGGTTTTTTAAAAACAGATTTAGACTCNTCAAATATTTTTTTNAGGTGTTTGTTTTTAAAGACCACNTGCTGATGAAAATCTGNAATATTTTTATACTTTTTAAACGAATTNTATTCTGTAATATAACATAAATTAATCGAATTGTTTTCTACTTTAGACACTCCACAATANCCCCCTTTAAAATTATGAAGGGCTANAAGGTCTTCTGGGAAATCNCCCTTNACATGAATTTTAACAGCNAAATAAGGTGATTTTTTTTTAATGAATTTTCTATTCANCTTCAGGTCTAATACTGACCTTTTACCAAAAGCGCCNATGGTAATTTTACTTTGANACGNTCNTGAATNTTTTGTTTGAACTGTGAAAATNTCTTTNTTNAAAACTATGGAGTCTACNGAATCTTTTAAAACCTGAACTCCATTGAANCTTGCTTTTCTTAATAATAAGCTGTCTANNANNTAGCGGCTCATTCCAAAACCTCCTAAAGGTAATTCCCCTTTAATTAAATTACCTTTTGTAGTACT
>NHJR02000040.1 GCA_002169155.2 Flavobacteriaceae bacterium TMED220 | reverse complement strand
ACCATAACGGTTCAAAATAAAGGAAACGTTACACTCGACAATGTTACAATGATTGATGATTTAAGATTGATTAGTGATACTGCAACTAGATCTTTAGCAACTGGCCCCAATTTTATAAGTGCTAATCAAGGTTCATCNTTTGGAACATTAAAACCAAATGAAATCGGTACATATACTGCAAATTATATTTTGGTTCAAGATGATATTAATAATGGAGGTGTTAAAAACTCTGCTACTGTATCAGCAACCACTCCTGCTAATGTTGCTGTAACTGATATATCAGATGATAATATTGATAATGATGGAGATATAGAGAGTGACTTTACTGAAAGCCCAGTAACTACAGCGCCATCAATTGAGGCAATGAAGACTTCAACTATTGTTGATAACGGTGATGGTGTCACAGGAATAGGGGATTATGTTGTTTATACCCTTACTGTNTCTAANACAGGAAATGTGACNTTAAATTCAGTAACTGTTACCGATACATTAACNGATATGTCAAGCAATACGCTTTCATTAACTAATNCATTGACTTTTATTAGTGCTACTAAAGGNTCAGACTCAAATAACTTATTAATAGATGAAGCAGCTACATATGTTGCAACTTATACTCTAGACCANGCNGCTTTTGATTTTGGNGGNCTTAGTAATTCTGTTCTTGTTGCAGGTCAAATATTTTCCACAACNGTAACTGATACCTCTGATGATGGGGACGATTCAGATGGTAANACAACTAATGATCCAACGCAGAATATTCTCACTCCCACTTTACTTTTGGACGTTACTAAAACTGCAAATGTTATTGATACAGATGGTGATGGTGAAACTGGAGTTGGCGATACGATTGTTTACACAATTTCAATTGTAAATTCAGGAACGTCCTCAGTTGCATCATTTACACTATCAGACACCATAACTGATGCTCAAGGNAANGCTCTTTCACTTACTAATAGTCCAGTTACAAGTCAGTCAGGTAATCTAGNGCCAGGCGCAACTAGAACTTACACTGCTACTTATACAATTTCTCAGTCAGCAGTCGATAATGGAGGAGTTAAGAACTCTGTTCTTGTTACGGCCAGTAATTTGACAGGTACNCAGTTTACAAGTGACCAGAGTGATGATGGAGATGATTCTGATGGNAATAAAGTNAATGANACCACAGATACTTTAGTAACGGCCGATGCTAAATTAGAAGCCACAAAAACATTCACAAGTGTGGATAATGATTCGGACGGTCTGATATCAGTAGGAGATGTTGTTGTATATACCATAACTGTTAAAAACACAGGGAATATCACTCAGAACTTTATTTATCTTGAAGACACTATCACNGACTTTGANGGAAATGNAAGACAGTTAGATCCTTTCGCTTGGAGTAATAGAATTGCTTTTGTTTCTGCAAGCTCGTCCTCACCAAGAGGGACTTTAATTTCTGGTGAGACAGCAACTTATACAGCTTCATATACTATTGTTTCTGGAGATGTTTCAAGTGGAGGTGTTAAAAACTCAGTAGTGGCAACCAGTTACACTTATCCTTTAGGTGTTCAAACAGCACAAGCTAGTGACACATCAGATGATGGAGATGATACCGATGGTAATACAACTAACGATCCAACAAAATCATATATTGGCGTTTTNCCTTCTATTGAAGTTACCAAAACAGCCGCAGTTACAGATAATGGCGACAGTGCTCTTGGAGCAGGAGATATAATTACATATACTATTGCTGTAGCCAATACATCGTCTGATGTCTTTCAAAACCTAACATTTGTTGATACCTTAACTGATGCCAAGGGTGTTGGTCTTACTATGACGACTACACCTACATTTGTGTCTGCCACCCAGTCATCTTCTGTTGGCAATTTATTAGTAGGAGAAACAGCNACATATAGTGCTACTTATGTTGTAACTCAATCGGATGTGGATTCTGGGGGTGTTGAAAATTCAATTACCTTCAATGGAAATTCTGCCCGAAACCCTGATATGGCAGAAAAGGATGTAAAAGATACAAGTGATGATGGGGACGACACTGATGGTAATACTACAAATGATCCGACTTTTACTTTGCTAGGAACCGATTCTGATGGTGATGGAGAACCTGATACAACAGATATTGATGATGATAACGATGGGATTTTAGACCAGTATGAGCTATGTTTGTCTTTCACTTTAGACGGTAATAATTTTAATAATTTTTCTGGAGCCACCCCAATAGTTGTTAGTGGAAGCTATACTTCAAACAACAACCTTGTTAGTCCTTATCCGAGCAGTGTGAAACTTCCTCCTTTCAGTGCTGTTAACAATGATGGTGATGTATGGACATCAGGATCTAACGGGGGAATAACTTTTAATCCTTACCAAGGTCAGTACTTTTTAGAATTACTTGTTAACCAAGGCGCTGGTAACGACAGATCGGCATGGAATGAAACCTCTCACACTCCATCAAGTAATTTTGACAGAGTCGTAGCCTTTGAAGATGTTTATCCAAACCAGACTTATACGGTTTCATATTATCATAAAACGGGAGGTCGAAAGGATGCAAATTTTGCTGCAGGNGCAGCCACCTTTGTTCAAATACAATCAATGCAATCCTCCTACCAGGCAACACAAACGACAACGCCCAGTTCCAGTTGGGCCAACAATACTTTTACTTTTACTACAGATAGTCAAACAACCCGTGTTGCTATTATGTTTTCTCCATATTCCGCAGGAGGTGTTAGTGCCTCTGTACAATTAGACGCCATAGCTTTTAGTGCAAACGCTACTTGTACTGCCGATATAGACGGTGATGGAATTGTTAATGGTCTGGATTTAGACTCTGATAATGACGGTATTTATGATATTGATGAGGCTGGAATTGGCGGTTTTGATACCAATAACGATGGAAGAATTGATATTAACGACGGGTCATTTGCTGATGTGGATTCAAACGGAGCAAATGATGCCACGCAGACCACATCACCTACAAATTCTGATGGGGATCTTTTAATTGACGCCTTCGAATTGGATTCTGACGCCGATGGCTGTTTTGATGTTATTGAAGCCGGTTATACGGATTCAAATTCTGATGGCCTTTTGGGTACCCAGGCTCCACCAACGGTGAACGCCAGTGGAACGGTAACAAGCGGTTCAGACGGGTATACTCTTCCCAATGATTCTGATGGTAATGGGGTTATGGATTTCCAACAAGACACCTATGATGTAGGTTGTTATTTCCCAGGCTTGGATGCTATTAAAACCTTTGCTGTAATTGATAACAACAGCAGTTCTTCTACTGACCTAGGGGACCAAGTGGTATACACTGTTACAGTTTCCAATACGGGGCTATTAAACTTAAAACTAACCGAAGTTACTGATAATTTAAATGCTGAAAACGGTTCATCAATCTCTTCATTAACTCTAACTTTTTCATCTGTTTCTACTACCAGTTTGTCTTCTGTAGCAACGAATATGTTTAAATATTCAAATTATATTAATCATAATAATGATAATTCAAGATGGAAAGAACAGGGAAATGTTATTGGTCAAACTCAAAATTGGGAAGATTATGCTCCCGCAAATATTGATTATTACTTTAGCACCAGTTCTGGTAAAACTTTTGCTAATGTAGATGCTTGGTTTACAACTGAAGGCTTTGGTACAACACCAAATAATGATTTTAGACCCGGTGAAACTGCTTTAAGACACACAAGAAAATATAATAATTATGATGGATCTACAGGGAATAAACTAAACACATACAATTATCAGGATATTGCCTTAAAGCCCAACACCACTTATACTATTTCTGCATGGATTTCAAGAGGAACCAGCAGTAGTAATGCTAGTTATTATGATGATCCCTTTCATTTTGTTATTTGGCAAGGATCCAGTGGTACAGGAAATGCCATTGAGTATTCACAAGGGTTTGTTCCGTCTAGTTATTATTATGCTGGGGTGAATGGTTTTGAAAGGGTTTCTTATACCTTCACAACGGGAGCTACAATTGGGGCTACCTCAAGGGCAGGCTATTCTCCAGGTTATAATCAAGGTTACGGTACACATATTTGGGGAATGCAACTAGAGGAAGGATCATCAGCTGGAAGATATATTTATAGTCATGATAATATTGGAATTGCGCCTGCAGGTCAGCTGGGATATTTTGATCCCAGGAAAAGTTATTTACCCCCGGGTGCAGTGGCAACTTTCACAACAACTCTTACTATAACCCAGGATATATTAAACCAAACAGGAAAACTATTAAACAGTGTAGATTTCACAGGATCATTTACTACACCTGGAGGGATATCAGGAATTGTAACTGAAACTTCTGATGATAATGATGATACCGACGGTAATGTTGTTGATGATCCCACTGAAACACCACTTAGTAATACCGCTGGTATTGAACTGACAAAAACTTTTGCTACTAATGATAAAAACTCAAACGGTTTAATTGATGTTGGCGATATAATAACCTACACGCTAAATGTTTCCAATACAGGTAATGTGGGTCTGTCATCATTATCTGTTACTGATACTTTATCAGATTTATCTGGAAATCAGCTGCAGGTAACTAATACCAGTTCAATGACCGTGTTAGGGAAATCTAACTTATTCAAATATTCAAATTATATAAGAATTAACAATAACTCTTATTGGTATACTGAAAATGGATATAGTAATAATAATTATAGTTGGCAAAATTGGAGCCCTAGAAATATAAAATATTATTTTGATACAAGTAGTGGAAGAGGTTTCGGTAATGTGGATAACTTTTTTCAAACTGAGGGGCTAGGAACCACACCTTTAAACATATACCAACCTGGTGAAAGCGATTTATATTCAGATAGAGTAGCAGGGAACTCTAGTTATGCTAACACAACGGATGTGGCCTTAAGAAAACAAAACTATTTTTATCAATTCANAACTCTTGAGCCTTCAACAAAATATACAATTTCAGCATATATAGCAAGAGGAACTNATAGTAGTAGCTCTCCAAACTGGGATGATCCTTTTCATATGATTGTAAAACATGATGGATTGGATGTGGAGATATCTCCTGGTTATGTTCCTACTTCTCACTATAATAATTCAGCCAGTGACGGTTTTCAGAGAGTATCTTATACATTTACAACCCCATCGAACCTTTCTGGTCAATCTCGCGTTGGTTTTGCGCCAGGTTATAATCAAGGTTATGGTCAAATCATTTGGGGTACTCAACTTGAAAAAGGATCAACGCCATCTCCTTATATTTTTACTTACAATAATAGCACTCCAGTCCAAAGACCAAATGAAGTTTTTGAGGACCTAAATTATGTGAAATGGGGTAGTAATGAACCTAACAATAATGGTAATAATGAACATTTTGCCATGATGTATTCCTCTACATCTCCCTATGTTAATGATACTAATAGCGGTTACAATGCTCGNCATATAGTTGAGTTCAGCAGTATCGTTTCGCCAACGCCCTCAGGATATGACGGGTATCTAGGGGAGTTTAATGGGCATACATATTTCTATGAAAACTCTAATCTGAACTGGAGCNNNAGTAAAGGTCAAGCTCAAACTGCAGGGGGTTATTTGTTTGTCCCTAATACAAAGGAAGAGTTTGATTTTATTGGGACACAAGCTAATACAGCTATAGCGAATCAGTGGTTTCATATCGGAGTCTATCAAGATTTAACAAGATCTGATTATGTTGAAACTGATGGGGGATGGATTAGTGTAGATGGTAAAAAAGTTAATACCCCAACTGAGGAAGCCTTCACACTACTAGCAAATGGAGAGGAGATAGATATTGTATTAACTCGAACTATAACTCAATCAGATTTTGATTTGGGAGGCTTATCAAATACAGCTATAGTTAACGATGCATCAGCTCAAGTTTCTGATGTCTCTGATGACGGCGATGATACTGACGGTAACACCACAAATGACCCAACGATTATAAACTTTGACAGAATACAGTCTTTGGAGGTAACAAAAAATGCAACGATCACTGATAACGGAGATGGGGTAAATGGCGTTGAAGATATTATATCCTACACTATAAGAGTAAAAAATAATGGAAATGTAAATTTAACAGGTTTAGTAGTTGAAGATATTCTATCCGATGCAGCGAGCACTACAATGTCTTTAAATGTAAGCCCTACTTACTCTTCAACCTATAAGCTTGCTCCGGGAACCAGTCTTAATACTGATGCTTTTTGGGGTAGTTCTAGTGAGCCAAATCAATCCAGTTCAAACTACAGATACGTCTCAATATACTTCCCCAATAATCCCTCTACTATATCTGACGACAGGTATTATACTAATAATCATTATTCGATTATTGAATCATCAATTGCCACAACAACCTTTAATGGTTATACGGGAATGACATTGGTTGGTAATTATAATGGAAAATATTACTATGCGACAAATTATTCTACGAATTGGACAACTCACAAAACTAGATCTCAAACAGCTCATAGTTCCATGTTGATTATAGACGATATGGCTGAACTTGAATGGATTAAATCAAAAAGATCAACTTTTACTGCAATAAGTAATAATCATTGGTGGATCGGTCTAGAGCAAAATCATAGTGCCTCCGACTATTCCCACTCTAGGGGAGGCTGGTATTGGGTAGATGGTACTAAACTTGCAAATTCTGGTCAGGTGTCTGAAACAACTATAAATGCCACTACAACTTTAAATGCTTATGAAGAGTTAAGCTATACTACTTCCTATACTATAACTCAAGACAATGTCGATAAGGCGCTCTTGTCAAATATAGTTTCAGTTACTGCCAATTACTTTAGTAATACTGTTACCGATACCTCTGATTCCAGGGCATGCGGATCATCAGATAATGTGACGAGTTATTGGGCGTCATCACAGCCCACAAATTCATCATCATCAAATTATGGTGTGCTTCAAAGGTCAGATGGGAAGCTGGTTTCTTATGATTATTCAAACAATTATAATCATATTTTAGAAATCACATCGGCCGTTTCCACACCCACAGGCTATACTTATGTTGGAGCTTATGGAACCTCCTCATATTTTTTATCAAGCCTGCAAACCAATTGGTTTGATTCAAGAATTAAAGCAGAGGCTGCTGGCGGTAATTTGGTGGTTATCAATTCAACTAACGAACATAATTACTTGATATCAATTAAAGATAATTTAACCCTAAGTTCACCNTACGATAAATCATGGGTTGGTTTATATCAAGATGTAAATTCTTGTGATTATGCTGAACCATCAGGAGGTTGGTTTTGGATTGATACTGATGACAATAAAGATCCAACAAATACTAATTTGAATCAGAATCCGCTTCTTGAAGTAACTAAAACAGCTACAGTCACAGACAGTAATTCAAACGGTTTGAATGATGCTGGAGATATTATAGTATACACAATAACGCTTGAAAATAAAGGTAATGTTACATTAAGCAGTCCAACATTTAATGAATATCTAATTGATGGGGAAGGGACAAATATAACAAGCGCACTTGTAGGTCCCACCTATAATTCAAAAACATTAAGCCCAACTATTATTGAAATTCCAGTAACTGTTGCAGCAGGATCTGGTGGAGGCAATAAGTTCTTTGTCAGTGGTANAGAAACAAAAGATATTGTTTTTAGAAGTGGTTATGTGTACAGGTTTGATCAAAGCAATTCTTCAAATTCTGGGCATCCTTTTAATTTTAGTACTACAAATGACGGTACTCATAATGGAGGATCTGCTTATTCGACTAATGTTACNGTAACGGGAACGCCCGGGAGTTCTGGGGCATACACTGAAATAGCTGTGAGTGATTCGACCCCATTATTATATTATTATTGTTCCAACCATTCTTTAATGGGAGGTACTGCTTTAAAATTAGCAGGACTTTCCCTGGTTCAAGGAACAATAAGGCCAAACGAAANAGANACCTATACAGCTACCTATACCATAAGTTCTGATGCAGGAAGTACTGCTTTTATAAGCAATACNGTTTCAGTTACAGCTAGTACCTTTGGGCAANCAAATAACGTGTCAGATACCTCTGATGATGGAGACGATACTGATGGAGATACAACAGGAGATGAGACNAGAGTTGATCTNTCTCCAATCGCAAGTTTTGAAGTAACAAAGACAGGTACTCAAACGGCAGATAATGGCGATGGAATTTTTGGCCCTGGNGATACAATAACCTACACTATGGTTGTTAGTAATACTGGTAATTTAAAAGTNACTGATATTACCCTTGCTGATACAATGGTGGATGGATATGGTAATGCCTTAACATTGGCAAGCGGTCCAACTTTTGTTTCAGCCTCTCTTGGTTCTGCAAGTGGAACAATTGAGATATCGGAAGTTGCATCATATACATCAACTTATATTGTAAATCAAATTAGTTCCAATAGTGGTTTAGTGTCTAATTCCCTTTATGTCACAGGTAGTACTTATGGGTTTTCAAATAATGTAACTGACACCTCGGATGACCTTTATGATGCTAGTGGAAATAGTGATGATCCAACAGTTGTTTTGATACCTGAAATATTAGATCTTGAAGTTACAAAAACGGCAGTTGTAAATGATCTTGATCAAGATGGACAGAATAATCTTGGTGATCAAATTCAATATACTTTCTCTATAAACAACAAAGGTAATACTTCATTAAACACTTTAACTTTTGTTGATAACTTATTGGACCTCAATGGATCTAATATTTCAAATACTATTTTATCAGTACCAGAATCTACCAATTTATTTTTAAGATCTAATGCTATTGATGATCAAGATAGTTATTGGGATGATGGTGGTTCACCGGCTAGTGGAAATAGAAATTGTGGTGAACCAGAGTGTTTGAGTATACCTAAAAGTGTGCCTTATTATTATGGCGCTCCTTCGGGTTCAACTTATGATTCAAATTTAGCTCAAGTTCTTCCAATTAATGGTTTTGGTACGACAACGCCAACTGGTGATGCAACTGCATCAAATGGAATGCGCGGTTCTCGCCTTTGGTCTACTTCAAATAATTCATTTATTTATCAAGACATAACTTTTGATGCCAACACAAGTTATACTATTTCAGTATACGCAAAAGCAGTAACGGGTCCTTTTTCAGATCCAATGAATTTTGTGGTTTGGGATGGTACAGGTTCATTTGATGTTTCCCAAGTAGCGGGTTCTTATAANTCAGAAGATTACTTTTTAACTTCTGAGTGGAAAAGATATACCTATACATTTAAAACCGATTCTGGAGGAGCAGGTAGAGTAGGNTTTCATCCNCCNGTGCAGGGACAAAATAATATTTTCTGGGGTGCTCAATTAGAAAAGTTAGATAANGCAACACCTTACATTCATACATATAACTCATCACCTCTTAGGAANGCTACNCAACTGCANGACCATGTCCANGTTATCAATACTGGTGAGACGATAACACTTGATGGCTATTTCAATATTAATCAAGAAGCAGTNAATTCTGGAGGTGTTTCAAATACTTTAATTGTTTCTGCTATTAGTGCTACTTCTTCGTCAGTAAGTGATACCTCAGACGATGGAATAGATAATGATGGTAATACTGTTGATGATCCAACTTNCACTTCAATNGTTTCAACACCCGCAATTGAAGTTACTAAAACAGCCGTTGTGGCAGATAGTAACACCAATAGCAAAACAGATATTGGAGATATAGTCACATACACTATTACGGTTTCAAATACAGGTAATACATCGATTTCTGGTATATCCTTTAATGACGTTATAACAACATCCTTGGGGGCACAACTTTCTCTAAATGCNGCACCTACGCGAATTAGTACCAGTAATGGTTCAGCTGTTGGGTCACTAAAAGTTGGTGAGTTTGCTACTTATGTTGCTTTATTTACTATTGATGCTACTGCGTTTGCAGCCGAAAAAATAAGTAATACAGTAACCGTTACCGCCAATGCTGGAGGTCTAACAGGTAATGTTTCTGACACTTCAGACGATGGTGACGATAGTGATGGTAATACAACAGATGATCCAACAGAAACTGTAATGGAGCCAACCCCATCAATTGAAGTGACTAAAACAGCTGTTTATAATGATGATAATGGAAATGGGGCTAATGATGTTGGAGATTCAATAAAATTCATTATAAATATTGAGAATACAGGGAATACCGCTCTTTCAAGTTTAACATTTGTAGATACTTTAGTTGACAAAAATGATTCTGCTTTAAGTTTAACAAACGGACCTTATTTTGTTTCTTCCACCCAAAGCTCAACAATTGGTAATTTAAAACTTCAAGAATCAGCTGTTTANCATGCCTTTTTTACTATTAATAGTCAAGCTTTATCNGCNGGNAGTGTTAAAAANTCAGTTTTNGCAACGGCAAGTAGCCCTGGTCAATCAAATAATGTAACGGATACTTCTGATGATGGTGATGATTCTGATGGCAATACCACAGATGATGTTACTGAGGTTCAAATCACAGCAGGAGGTTCTGTAAATGTTACCAAGGTTTCTTCTGTGTTTGATAATGGTGACAGTATTACAGGTGCCGGGGATACTATAAATTACGTAATTAAAATCACAAATACAGGAACTACATCTTTAACTTCTGTAACTGTTTCAGATACTTTAACTGATAACAATGGAAATCCGTTAACCCTTTCAAATGGACCTAATTTTGTATCTGCAAGTCAGGGCTCCTCTGCTGGAACTCTTCAACCTAATGAAATTGCAACATATTCTGCAGCCTATGTTATCCAACAGTCTGCCGCAGAAACAGGGGGTATTAAAAATAGTGTAACCGTAACTGGAAGTTCNCCAGGTAATTCAAATGATGTTTCTGATGTTAGTGATGATGCCGATGATACCGATGGTAACACTGTAGATGATCAGACTATTGTTGCAGTTTCTTTATTACCAGTATTAGAGATAACCAAGACCTCAACTATTACTGACAACGGTGACGGTATAACAGGGTTAGGTGATATAATTGTTTACTCTATTNCAGCNCAAAATAAAGGAAATGTAATTTTATCTGGTGTAACAATNTCTGACANTCCAACTGATGGTAATGGTCAACCATTAACTTTATCTTCAGGGCCNACTTTTGTTTCATCAAGTGCTAGNTCTGCTCAGGGAACNNTNACTGTTAATGAGACNGCTACTTACAGNGCNACAATCGTTATTAATCAANCNGCTATTGATAGTGGNNANATNTCAAATACTGTAACNGCTACGGCAAGTTCTCCTGGAAATTCTAACGATGTTTCTGAAACTTCTGATGATGGTGATGATAGTGACGGAAATACTTCCAATGATCCGACGGTTGTATCTATAACTTCTTCACCTTCAATAGAAGTCACCAAAACCTCATCAATTACGGACAATGGTGATGGTGTTACAGGCTTAGGCGATACGATCACCTATACTATAACAGCGCAGAACAAAGGNAACGTCACCNTATCAGGTNTTACCTTAACNGATACCTTAACAGATGGTAATGGCGGTACGCTTAGTTTAACTAGCGGTCCAACCTTCACTTCATCGAGCGCGAGTTCTGCTCAAGGGACACTAACTGTAAATGAGACGGCTACCTACACAGCGACCTATACTATAAATCAAACAGCTGTGGATAGTGGAAGTGTGTTGAACTCGGTATTGGCTACAGCCA
>NHJR02000003.1 GCA_002169155.2 Flavobacteriaceae bacterium TMED220 | reverse complement strand
TATAAAAAAATTTGAAAAAGAGATAAAGGATTTAGAAGATTATAAATATTTATCAGATTTATCTGACCAAAAAAAAGATTACAGGAGAGCAATAGAGTTCACAGAGAAAAGACTAGAGTTAGGAGAAAACTCATATGAAAATCATTATAGAATTGGAGGTTACTCAGGAATAATTGCTAAGCAGTTAAATTCAATGACAGCCATAAAATATGTTAAAAAAGCAATTTCACATTTTGAAAAAGCTTTAGAATTAAATAAAAATCATGTTTTGAGCATGATTAGTCTATCTAAGTTATATGCCCAATTGCCAATGTTTTTGGGAGGAAGTTTTAAAAAATCTGAATACTATGCAAATAGAGTTATGATAAATGATTCAATTGAAGGTAACTTAACAAAAGGACTAATTGAAGAGGTCAAAGGGAGAAAAAAAATATCAAAAATACATTATACTAAAGCAATAAGACTTTTTAATAGGAAATATAATTGTGAAAAATTTATTGAATACAAAAATAGATTAAGAAAAAATCTTTATTATGATTTGATAGAAATTGCAATACTTCATGATATATTTTTTGATGATTCCTCATGTTTTTTGGAAAATACTTTAAAGTATAATTTAAGTAATGTAATTCCAAAAGAATGGATATATCTTAGATTAGCTCAGATTCATTATAAATTAAATGATGTTTTAAAATCAGAGTATTATTTGAATGAGTCTTTGTCATTAAATCCTAATTTTAATGAAGCTAAAAAATTATTAAATAGAAATTTAAAATGAAGAAAATTCATTTTATTGCAATTGGTGGGAGTGCAATGCATAATTTAGCAATTGAACTTTTTAAAAAAGGTTATAAGGTTTCAGGTAGTGATGATAAGATTTTTGAGCCATCATTATCTAATTTAAAGAAATATAATTTATTGCCAGATAAGTTAGGTTGGAACAAGAATAGAATTAATAAGGAAATTGATTTTGTGATAATTGGGATGCATGCAAAAAAAGACAATCCTGAGTTAATAGAATCACTAAAACAGAATATCAGGATTTTTTCTTACCCAGAATTTTTATATGAATTTTCTAAATTAAAAACTCGTGTTGTTATTTCAGGTAGTCATGGGAAAACTTCAATTTCTTCAATGATTCTTCATGTTCTTAAATATAATAGTATTAATGTCGATTATATGTTGGGGGCTCAGCTTGAGGGATTTGATACTATGGTTAAATTAAAAGAAGAGAATGAGTTTATATTAATAGAAGGAGATGAATATTTGTCTTCTCCTTTAGATTTGAAATCTAAGTTTTTGTGGTATAAACCAAATATCGCTCTAATTTCCGGGATTTCATGGGATCATATAAATGTATTCCCTACATTTAATGAATATACTAATCAATTTAGAAAATTTATTGATTCGATTGTTCCAGGAGGTGTGTTAGTTTATAATGAATCTGATAAAATTCTTAGTAAAATTGTAAAAGAATCAAAAAATTCAATTAAAAAAATACCTTACACCTTACCAGAATTTAAAATTAATAATAAAGTTACATTTTTGAATACAGAGTTTGGAGATGTTCCTCTAATGATTTTTGGGAAGCATAATTTAGAAAATTTGTCAGGTGCTAAGTGGATAAGTCAACTTTTTGGAATTAATTCTAATGATTTTTACGAGGCTATTTCAATTTTTAAGGGGGCATCAAGAAGATTAGAATTGTTAAAAAAAGGGACAGATTGTTTTTTATTTAAGGATTTTGCTCATTCACCAAGTAAAGTTTTTGCGTCTTGTTCAGCAATAAGTGATCAGTATTTTAATTTAAAGAAAGTCTTTTGTCTTGAACTTCACACTTATAGTAGTTTGGACAATAAATTTATTGAATTGTANTCGGGATCACTNAATTTGTCTGATGAAGCAATAATTTTTTATGACTTGGATAATTTGAAACTTAAAAAAAGANATANAATTCTTCCAAATCAAATCAAACGTGCATTTAATAATGATTCAATTTTAATTTTTACAAATTCAAATAAACTAAGTAAATACCTTTGTTCTAAAAATTGGAAAGAATCAGTTCTTTTAATGATGAGTTCTGGNGACTTTGGGGGNATNAAGTGGAATAATTTAAAATCTTTTTTTAATTAAAAATACTTTTTATTGGGTTNAATTTTTGATAAAAATATAACTGATGTTTTTTTTGATTTAGATCATACACTATGGGATTTTGATAAGAATTCAGAGTATACATTTAGATTTATTTTTGATAACGAAAAGATTAATTTNTCATTAAAATTATTTTTACCAATTTATAATTCAAACAACCATTATTTTTGGAGTTTATANAGGCANGACAAAATTTCATATGAAGAATTGAGAATAATAAGATTAAAAAAAAGTTTTTCTGATTTGAAATTTAAAGTTTCAAATAAAAAAATAGATAAAATATCAGAGATATATTTTAAAAATTTAATAAAATTTAATTTTTTAATGAAAGATTCAATAAAATTGTTAAAAAAATTAAAAAGAAAATATAATTTGCACATTATAACAAATGGTTTTGATAAAGTTCAAAACAAAAAAATTAACAATTCATCTTTATCATTTTTTTTTAATTCAATTACAACTGCAGAAGAAGCTGGATTTAAAAAACCTAATATTGAAATTTTTAATTTTGCTATGGCAAGNGCAAANACTAAACCGTCAAATTCTTTAATGATTGGAGATAGTTTTGATTCAGATATTATNGGCTCACTAAACGCNGGAATGNAGGCAATACATTTTAATTCNCATGCAGAAAATGATCATAATTATTGTTTAGTAGTTGAAAGTTTNTCTCAATTAATAGAATTAATTGATNATTGAATAATTAAAACAATTGTACATTAAGCATAGTTGGTGTATTTTTATAAACTNATATGGATTTAAAAAAATCACAAAAAAAAGTAGATAATTGGATAAAAAATTACGGTGTTAGNTATTTTGACGAATTAACTAATATGGCTCAATTATCNGAGGAGGTTGGNGAAGTTGCAAGAATTATTGCNAGAAGATATGGAGAGCAAAGTGAAAAAGAAAGTGATAAAGATAAAGATTTAGGTGAAGAGCTTGCTGATGTAATTTTTGTTGTTTTATGTATCGCTAANCAAACAGGAGTTGATATTCAAAAAGCTTTTGATGAAAAATTGAAGTATAAATCTAAAAGAGACAGTCATAGACATTTAAAGAACCCTAAACTTTAGTTGNAATGGATATTTCTTTGTTTAACANTGATAGGGTTTGTAGGGGAGAAATTCAAATTTCTGGTTCTAANAGTGAATATAATAGGTTACTTATTTTGAAAGCTTTTATTAANGACTTAAAAATTGAAAATATCTCAAATTCTGATGACTCAGTTTTGTTGGATAAAGCTCTAAAATCTAATGAATCAATTATTAATATTGGCCATGCAGGGACAGCAATGAGATTTTTGACTGCTTATTATNCTACTCAAGTTGGTAAAGAAATTATTTTAACAGGATCTAAGAGAATGCAAGANCGNCCANTTGGTATTTTGGTAGATGCTTTAAAAAAAATTGGAGCAGATATAAATTATATAGGTAAAANAGGTTTNCCTCCTTTAAAAATTCNTGGTAAAAATTTANTNAGTAATAATATTTNGCTTCCTGCTAATGTTAGTAGCCAATTTATAACAGCTATTTTATTAATTGCTCCATTCTTAAANAATGGAATAAAATTAAAATTGGTTGATAAAATCACTTCNNTCCCNTATTTAAAGATGACAATTTCACTTTTAAAAAAAATAGGAGTAAAAGTTAAATTCGANAAAAACACNATANATNTTAAAGAATTAAAAACAAATAAAAAAATTAAAAATATAATTGTTGAATCAGATTGGAGTTCAGCATCATATTTATACAGTTGTGTTGCATTATCGATTGATGCAGAATTAAAAATTAAAAGTTTCTCAAATAAAAGTTTACAAGGGGACTCAATAGTTTCAAAAATATATGAAAAACTTGGAGTTAGGACAATTTATGACTCAAAACATATAGTTTTGATTAAAAAGAAAAATTTCAATTTACCTAATTCTNTAGAATGTAATCTAATTGATTCGCCAGATATAGCTCAGACTATTGCTGTNACTTGTTTTGGTCTTGGTGTAAAATGTGATTTATATGGATTACATACACTGAAAATTAAAGAAACAGACAGATTAAATGCTCTTAAACTAGAGTTACAAAAATTAGGATCAAATGTTTCTATAACTGATAATAGTATTCATATAAATAAAGGTAAAATAGATTTTTCAAATATTAAAATTAGAACTTATAATGATCATAGAATGGCTATGGCTTTTGCTCCTCTTGGTCTTTTAAAACCTATAACTATTGAATCATCAAATGTAGTTTCAAAATCATTTCCTGATTTTTGGGACAATATAATTCAAATGGGTTTTCAAATAAATAAAGTTTAAATACAATTTAAATACTATTTTACTTGACAATGGCATGTAAGAGATAGTATATTTGTCGAAAAAAAAAATGAAATTATCTGATTTTCAATTTAACCTTCCGAATGAACTTTTAGCAGAACATCCTGCTGAAAACAGAGATGAGTCAAGATTAATGCTATTAAATCGAAGTAAAAAGACAATTGATCATCTAACTTTCAAAGACTTAATTCAATTTTTTGAAGAAGGAGATGTAATGGTTCTAAATAATACAAAAGTTTTTCCTGCAAGGTTNTTTGGTAATAAAGAAAAAACTGGAGCCAGAATTGAAGTTTTTTTATTGAGAGAACTAAATAAAGAACAAAGATTGTGGGATGTATTAGTTGATCCGGCAAGAAAAATTCGAATAGGTAATAAATTATATTTTGGAGATGATGATAGTTTAGTTGCTGAAGTAATTGATAATACTACATCACGAGGAAGAACTTTACGTTTTTTATTTGATGGAGTATATTCTGAATTTCGTGATAAATTAAATCAACTTGGGCAAACACCTCTGCCTAAATATATAAAAAGAGATCCTCTTCCTGAAGATACTGAAAGGTACCAAACAATATATGCAAAAAATGAAGGAGCTGTAGCAGCCCCAACAGCAGGTTTACATTTTTCTAAGCACTTACTTAAAAGACTCGAAATCAACGGAGTTGATATCGCTGAAATTACTCTTCATGTAGGTTTAGGAACATTTAACCCAGTTGAAGTAGAAGATTTATCTAAGCATAAAATGGATTCTGAAGAATTAATCATTGATAGTGAAGCATCAAAAATTGTTAATAAAGCAATTTTTAATAAAAAAAAGATTTGTGCAGTAGGGACAACAGTTATGAGAGGTTTGGAAAGTTCAGTTTCTTCAATGGGAACATTAAACCCTTATAAGGGTTGGACTCATAAATTTATATTTCCTCCATACGATTTTTCAATTGCAAATTGTATGATAACCAATTTTCACACACCTAAATCTACACTTTTAATGATGGCTTCAGCTTTTGCTGATCCAGAATTTATNAAAAGNGCATACCAGGAAGCTATTAAGGAAAAATATNATTTTTATTCNTACGGAGATGCNATGTTGATAATATAGATTNTTAAGTAATCATGACTAATTATATCAAAAAAGACATAAGAACTCTTTCNGTTNAGGATCTAAAAGTCTTTTTTGATTCAAATAACATAGAGACATATCGGGCAAATCAAATATACGAATGGTTGTGGGTTAAAGGTGTGAGTGATTTTAATCTAATGACAAACCTTTCAATAGACTTTAGAAAGTTTTTGCAAAAATATTTCACAATTAATAATATAAAAGTTGAATCAATTCAAAAAAGTATTGATGGTACAATTAAAAATGCAGTAAAACTCTATGATAATAAAATAGTTGAATCAGTTTTAATTCCTACAAAAAATAGAATAACAGCCTGTATATCCTCTCAAGTTGGGTGTAGTCTGAATTGTAAATTTTGCGCAACTTCTAAATTAAAAAGATTAAGAAATTTAAATGTTGACGAAATTTTTGATCAAGTAAAATTTATCGATAATCAAAGTAAATCTTTTTATAACCGACCCATAACAAATATTGTTTATATGGGAATGGGAGAGCCATTAATGAATTATGAAAATGTCATCAAATCAATAGAAAAAATAACTTCAAAGTCCGGACTTGGATTTTCTCCAAGGCGAATAACAGTTTCTTCGGTAGGTTTCCCAAAATTCATAAAAAAAATGGCTGATCAAAAAATAAAATTTAATTTAGCTATTTCTTTACATTCAGCGATTCAATCAGTCAGAGAATTTTTAATGCCTTTTTCAAATAAAATTTTAATTGAAGATTTAATAGATTCTTTAAGATATTGGACAAATATTAAAAAAAGTATTATAACTTTTGAATATATAGTTTTTGATGGAATTAACGATAGTGAAAAAGACATAATTGAATTAATTAAAATTTGTAAAAAAATTCCATCAAAAGTTAATTTAATTCAATATAATTCAATTAATGACGATAATTTTAGAAATGCATCAATTAAATCAATTAATAGATACTCTAAATTATTATCAGAAAATAATATAATTAACACAATAAGGAAGTCAAGAGGAGATGATATTGATGCAGCATGTGGTCANTTAGCTAATAATACACTTAATTTAAAAAATTAAAATATTGAAAGTCGTAGAAGAAATTAAAAAACCAATTTTTAATGAAATGGAACTTTTTGAGAAAAAGTTCTACGAATCAATGTCAACAAAAGTTTCGTTACTGAACAGAATTACTCATTTTATCGTNAGAAGAAAGGGAAAACAAATGAGGCCTATGTTTGTTTTTTTATGTGCAAAATTGGTAAGTAATGGAAAAGTAAACGAGAAAACNTACCGAGGCGCTTCCGTAATTGAATTGATCCATACAGCTACCTTAGTTCATGATGATGTTATTGATGATAGCTCTTACAGAAGGGGTTTTTTTTCAATTAATGCATTATGGAAAAATAAAATTGCNGTTCTAGTTGGAGATTATCTTCTTTCNAAAGGATTACTATTATGTATTGAAAAAAAGGATTTTGATATTTTAGANATTATTTCTGTTGCTGTNAGAGAGATGAGTGAAGGTGAACTTTTGCAAATTGAAAAGGCNAGAAATTTAAATATAACAGAGGAGATTTATTTTGAAATTATTCGTCAAAAAACNGCCAGTTTGATTNCAGCTTGTTGCGCTATTGGTGTTTCNTCAGTTACTAATAATTCTGAATATGTAAAAAAAATTAAAATACTTGGAGAATATATTGGTATTGCTTTTCAAATTAAAGACGATTTATTTGATTATGGATCAAAAAAAATTGGTAAGCCAATTGGGATTGATATNAAAGATCAAAAGATGACTTTACCTTTTATTTTTTGTCTGAATAATTCTAATTCAAAAGATAAAAAATGGTTAATAAATTCTATTAAAAATCATAATAAAAATAAAAAAAGGGTTAAAGAAATTATTTCTTTCGTAAATAAAAATGGTGGAATAGAATATGCAAAAGAAAAAATGGAAGAGTTTAAGTTAAAGGCAGTTAAAATTTTAAAAAGTTTTTCCAAAAATAAATATAGAGATTCATTAGAAATGACAATAAATTATGTTATTTCTCGTAATCAATAGCTACATTTAAAAAAAAATAATTTGATATCAAAATCGACCATAGATAAGGTTTACGATGCTTCTAGAGTAGAAGAGGTAATATCTGATTTTGTTCAGTTAAAAAAGTCTGGATCAAATTTTAAGGGCTTAAGTCCATTTTCCAAAGAGAAAACCCCCAGTTTTATGGTTTCTCCTGCTAAACAAATTTGGAAAGACTTTAGTAGTGGTAAAGGCGGAAATTCAGTGGCTTTCCTAATGGAGCACGAACAATTTTCATATCCTGAAGCGATAAAGTTTCTTGCAAAAAAATATAATATAGAAGTAGAAGAAACATTTAAATCTGATAAGGAGAAAGAAAAATTAAGTTTTTTGGAAAGCTTGTATTTGGTAGTTCAAAATGCCAATGAAAATTTCAAAAAGAATCTTTGGGAAAAAAATGAAGGTAAAGCATTAGCATTAACATATTTAAAAGAAAGAGGTTTTGATGATGAAGTAATTAATTTTTTTGAAATAGGATATTCTTTAAATGAAAAAAGTCATTACTCTAATCAAGCAATAAAAGAAGGTTATTCTAAAAAATATCTTGAATTAATTGGACTTACTATAATAAAAGAAAATAGCTACATTGATAGATTTCGATCAAGGCTTATTTTTCCCATAAAAAATTTTTCTGGAAGAGTGATTGGCTTTGGAGGAAGAATTTTAAATAATAAANTAAAAACTGCAAAATATATTAACTCACCAGAAAGTGAAATTTATNATAAAAGTAAAGTTTTATANGGTTTATTTGAATCTAAAAAGGAAATTGTAAAAAAGGATTTNTGTATTATTGTTGAGGGATATACTGATGTAGTTCAAATGCATCAGGCAGGAATAAAAAATGTAGTTGCATCTTCNGGAACATCTCTTTCAGATGATCAGATTAGACTAATTCAAAGATTAACATTAAATATTGTTGTTTTATTTGATGGTGACGATGCTGGATTAAATGCATCATTAAGGGGATTGGTTACAATATTAAAAAATGGAATGAATGTTAAGGTTTGTCAATTACCAAATGGAGAAGATCCTGACAGTTTTTCAAAAAATAATTCAAAAGAAGAGGTTTTAGATTATTTTGATAAAAAGTCTAAAGATTTTATTCAATTTAAAGCAGATATTTTATCAAAAGATTCTAAAAATGATCCAGTTAAAAAATCTAAAACAATTTTTGAAATAGTTGAAATAATTTCAATTATCCCTGATCAAATAAAACAACAAGTATACATCCAAAATTGTTCAAATATAATGGATATATCAGAAGATATTCTTTTTAATACTCTAGCTCAAATAAATTCAAAAAACAATAAGATAAAAACTTCTTCTGTTAGAGAGAAAATGAGAATTGTGAGTGAAAAAGAAGTACCTGATAAAATTGATCAAATATATGAATTAGAATTTCAAATAATTAAAATTCTTCTGTTGTATGGAAACAAAGATGAATCTTTTGTTGAAACTATTTTAAAAAATAATGAAAATGAAGAATTAATTGAAGAAAAAGTTCAACTAAATGTAAAAGTTTTTGAAAAAATTTTTTTAGATCTTCAACAAGATGAAATTGAGTTAGCCCAAGATTCATTTAGGGATCTTTTTAAAATATTAATTAAGCATTATCAAAGTGGAGAATCAATTGATTTAAATAATTTAATAAAAAAATTATCTCCTAATTTGAGTTATATTGTAAGCGATGTATTGATGAAGGAAGAATTATATAAGCTTCATGGATGGGATAAGAAAAATATTTTTATTAAAGATAAAGAAAGTAATGTAAGTCAATTAGTAGTTGAAACCATTCTTAGTCTAAGAAAATATTTAATTGATAAAAAAATTAATGAATTACAACTAAGCATCGAGAATTCTTCAGAAAATAACAAGGAAGTTTTGTCCGATGTTATTAGTTATAATCAATTAAAAAAAGTTGTATCAAGAAAATTAAATAGAGTTATTTAGTTTTCACTGTTTATTAGGGCATACGCATTTATTAACTCTTTCACTCTTAATTTAGAAAGTGCTCTTGTTTTATATGTGTTTACTGTTTTTGGATTTATTTTTAATCTATCAGCAATTAATTTATTTCTTTCACCCTTAAATAAATATTTTAAAACTTCTTTTTCTCTTTTTGATAAATTTTTCTGTTTTTTTGAAACAGTATTTTTAGATTTATTATTATTAAATTTTTTGTATTCTGAGTTATAAAATTTTCCAACACCAAGGTTATATATTGCATTTTTTAATTCTCGAATCCCAGCATCTTTTGATATAAAACCTTTAGCTCCTGACTTGATATATTTTATTTTATTATTATGATTATAATCGCCAAAAACTAATAAATTTATACTTGAATCTATTTTCATGATTTTTTTTATTAAATAAACTGAGTTAAGATATTTTTGATTAATAGTNATAACAACTATTTCTGCAATCTTTTTTTTTAAAGTTTCTTTGGCTTTGTCAAAATCTTTAAAGGATCCAATTATTTCAATTTCTCTAGATTCTTTAAATATTGATTTAAAACCTTTCCTAGAAATTGAATGATTGTCTATGTATATTAGCTTAATCAAATTTTATTTATTACGTTGACACAATATTCAAAAAATAATAGTTAAAATAATCAATTTATTTTTTTAAAGATTAAAAAAATATAAATAACTTTTTAATAATTTGATTTTTATAAATTAAATCATCTTAAAGAATTAGGAATTTGACAAATTGGTATTGGTGACATTTTATGAGAATTTTTTGAGTTTAGTTTTTCATAAATTGATAAAACTTCTTTATCTCTTTTAGTTAAATCTTTTATTTTATTTGAATTTTGATATTTCATTGCCCACTCTAGTTCGTTGTAACTTGCTCCAATTTGCTCCTCATCACTTCTATTATCTGACCACAATCCATCTGTTGGTTCTGCTTTTTGAATTTCATCAATTACTCCAATTGTTTTTGATAAAGCATAAACTTCTGATTTAAGTAAATCAGCAATTGGACTTATATCTACTCCTCCATCACCATATTTAGTGTAAAACCCAATTCCAAAGTCCTCAACTTTATTTCCAGTACCAGCAACTAAAAAATTATTTATTGTTGCATAGTGATACAAAGTCATCATTCTTAATCTTGACCTTGAGTTTGCAAAGCTTAAAAACTCTAATTTTTTTTCACCTTTTGAATCAATGTCACTTTTAAAAGCTTCAAAAGTATCACTTAGATTTAATGATTTACTTGAAATATTATTAAAATTTTTTTTTAGCCAATTAATGTGATTTAATGCCCTGGAGACTTGTTTTTTTTCTTGATAAATATTCATTTCCAAGCATAGTACTGGAAGTTTTGTTTTAGCGCATAGTGTTGAGGTTAGTGCGGAATCTATTCCGCCAGATATCCCTACAACAAAACCATTTATTTTATTTTTATTCGCATAGTTTTTCAACCATTCTTCTATGTAATTAATTACTTTTTTTGGATATTTCATAAACAATATTTTTTTTGGATGTAACTTTAAATAAAATTAAGTATTTATTGACAAAAAATGAAAATGATTTTAAATCAATTTATGAAACTTTTTATTGTACCTATAATATTTATTTTTATAAGTTTTTTATTTATAAAATGTGAATCCTCTGAAAAATTAAAACCTGATTTTTCTTCTGTTCCATTAGATATCCAAATCGATCGATTTGATAAAGAATTTTTTAATTCAAAGGATGACGAAATAGTTGATTTAAAAAATAAATATCCTTTTTTTTTTCCTAAAGAGTTTGATGATTCTATTTGGCTAAAAAGAAAAAATGATCCTTTATTAAGCTTGCTTAACTCTGAAATTAATAAAGTTTTTTTCTCTGATAAAGTATTAAAGACTCCAATAGAAAAAGTTTTCAAGCACATCAAATATTATTTTCCAAATTATAAAATTCCAAAAGTTATAACGGTGTCAAATAATGTAGATTACTTAAATAAGGTTATTTTAAATGATTCATTGCTTATAATTTCAATTGANACNTATTTAGGTAATAAAAACAAAATATATAATGGAATACCAANTTATTTAGTAGAGCAAATGGATNTAAAATATTTGAGTTCAAATATTTTAGATGAGTTTTTAATNAAGATAATNCCTAAATCTAATGAAAGGTCATTTATNTCAAAAATAATAAATCATGGAAAAAAATTATTNTTAAAGGATTTATTAATTCCNAATTTAAACGATGAAATTAAAATTGGATATACTTCATCTCAGTTAAAATGGGCTAAAGAAAATGAGCTTTTTATATGGAGATTTTTTGTTCAAAATGAATTTTTATTTAGCACAAATCCAAGTNTAGAAGACAGGTTTATAAACCCNTCTCCTTTTTCGAAGTTTTATCTNGAAATAGATAANCTAAGCCCNGGAAAAATTGGTCAATGGATTGGATGGAAAATTGTGAGATCTTTCATGGANAAAAATAAAGAAATATCGATTTCAGATTTAATTAATATNTCTGAATCCGATATCTANATCAATTCAAATTATAAACCNNTTAAANAATGAAAAAAAAAANAACATCTATTAATATCAATGTTGAATTAGATANAAATANAATACCTGAAAATATAAANTGGAATGCAACTGATGGAGNTGTTAAAAATCAAGAGGCTAAAGCTTTTTTNTTNTCAATTTGGGATGCAAAAAAAATTGAAACTTTAAAAATTGATCTNTGGGTTAAAGATATGTCTNTGGANCATATGAAAATTTTTTTTCATCAATCATTAGTTGCNATGAGTGAAACTTTCTATAAATCNACTAAAGANGAGAANATGGCATTAACACTTAAAGATTTTTGTGACTATTTTGCNGAAAAAATGGATTTAAAAAANTAGTTTNNTTTTTTTAAAATCTTCATTGAGTTTTTTGATTAATTCTACNATTTCNCTCTCCCCCTTCTTTTTTTAATGATGAAGTTATAAACAATGATGGTATTTCTTCCCATAAGTTTTCGAGAGTTTTTTTGTAAAAGTCTATGTTTTTAATTCTAATTTTATTTGTTAATTTATCTGATTTTGTAAAAATCAAGCAGAATGGGATTTTAATACTATTTAACCATCTCATAAANTCTAGATCTATTTTTTGAGGCTTGTGTCTNATATCAATTAAAATAAATGTTAGTATAATTTGTTTTCTNTTTTTAAAGTAACTGGTAATGATTTTTTGGAATTGTTTTTTTTTAGTTTTTGATGAGACGCTGTATCCATATCCAGGTAANTCAACAAGNTGCCATGAATTNTTTATCTTAAAATGATTAATTAATTCTGTTTTTCCAGGTTTTCTNGATGTTTTTGCTAATTTTTTTTTGTTGCAAATNAAATTTATCAAAGAAGATTTCCCTACATTGGATCTTCCAATAAAGGGNTATTCTGGAATCTTATCTTTGGGGCATTTTTCAATGTCAGAATTACTTACAAGAAATTCAGATAATTTTATTGACATACTAAGAGGTTAAATATTATTTTTNCCAAGCCAATTTTTAAGTATATCATTGAATTTATTTGGATGCTCCATCATTGGCGCATGCCCACATTTATCAATCCAATATAAATCTGAATTAGGCAAAAGTTTATGAAATTCTTCTCCAACATTAGCAGGTGTTACAGTGTCATTTACTCCCCATATTATTCCAACAGGTGTTTTCATAGAGGGTAAATCTTTAGACATATTATGACGAATTGCACTTTTAGCAATTGCAAGAGTTCTAATTAATTTATTTCTATCATTCACAGACTCAAAAACCTCATCAACTAATTCTTTTGTGGCAATTTTTGGATCATAAAAAACTTCTTCACTTTTTTTCTTGATATATTCATAATCACCTCTTTTAGGGTAAGTGTCTCCCATAGAATTTTCATAAAGCCCAGAGCTACCAGTTATTACAAGTCCATTAACAAACTCAGGATAAGATTTAGTATAAAATAATCCAATATGACCTCCCAAAGAATTTCCTAATAAAAAAGCCTTACTGATTTTTTTAAAAAGAATAAATTCATGTAGATACTCGGAAAAGGTCTCTACATTGGTTTCATCAAGTGCAAGTTCATAAATTGGAAGTTGAGGTATTATAACTTTATACCCAATTTTAGGAAAATAATCCGATACTCCAGCAAAATTACTTAAGCCTCCCATTAGGCCATGGAGAATTATAATTGGTTTACCATTTCCAATTTCGATGTAATTAAATTTACCCTCTTTAATAAGTTTATTCATTAACTAATTATAGTTCTTAATCAAACTCAAATATATGGATTAATTAGAGTTTTATTATTATTTATTTAATTATCACATATTAAACAACATAATAGGTACTTTTTAAAACTTATTAACAAAGTGGTAAATTGTGGATAAAAGTGGTAAAATAATTTTATATTTGATTATAACTATTTAAAGCATTAAATGCAGCATCTAATTGGTTCGTATGAATGTAAAGCAGATTCAAAGGGAAGAATTATGCTTCCTGTTGCTTTAAAAAAACAGCTATACAAAAAATTAAAACAAGGATTTGTAATTAAAAGAGCGGTTTTTAATAAATGCTTAGAATTATATCCCATTTCTGAATGGGAATTATTAATGAAAAGAATTAATAAATTAAATAGATTCAATCAAAAAAATATTGATTTTATAAGGCGTTTTACTGCAGGAGTAAGATTTATTGAAATTGATTCTACAGGAAGAATTCTAATACCAAGAGACTTACTTACAAATGCAAACATAAAAAAAGAGACAGTTGTTTCTTCTGTTGTTAATATTCTTGAAATATGGGACAAGAAATTGTATGAAGAATCCATAAGTGAGGCCAAAATAAATTTTGCAAAATTAGCTGAGGATGTAATGGGAGATAAAGATGAAAAAAATGAATTATCATAAACCTGTTCTTTTAAATGAGTCAATCAATGGTTTAATTACCGACAAGAGCGGTGTTTATGTTGATGTGACTTTTGGAGGTGGAGGTCATTCTAAGGGTATACTTGATAAATTATCAGATAATGCTAAGCTTTTTTCTTTTGATCAAGATTTAGATGCAATAAAAAATGACTTTAAAGATCCAAGACTTGTTTTAATTCACTCAAATTTTAAAGAAATAAAAAAATATTTAAAATTTTATGGAATTTTTTCAGTTGATGGAATTTTAGCTGATTTTGGGGTTTCCTCACATCAGTTTGATACAAAAGAGAGAGGGTTTTCATATAGAAAAGATGGTCCATTAGATATGAGAATGAACCAAAATTTAGCTATTACAGCAAGAGAAGTTTTGAATAACTACTCTGAGTTAAGTCTAAAAAAAATATTCACTTCTTTTGGTGAAATTAGTAAACCCTCGAAATTAATTGAAATAATTATTAAAAATAGAGCTAAGAAGCCCTTAAATACAACTAAAGACTTATTTGAAATTATTAATCAAGTAATACCAGAAAGATATTTAAATAGTTATTCTTCTAAAATTTTTCAAGCAATTAGAATAGAGGTGAATCAAGAATTAGATTCAATCAAAAAACTTTTACTTCATTCAAAAGACATACTTAGGTCAAAGGGTAGAATAGTATGTTTAACATATCATTCTCTTGAAGATAGAATAGTGAAAAAATTTTTTTCAGAAGGGGTTTTTACTGGTTATGCTAAAAAAGATTTTTATGGTAATAAAAAATTATTTTTTAAAAAAATAGGAAAATTTCAAACACCATCAACGAAGGAATTAAGTAATAATAAAAGATCAAGAAGTGCTAAACTAAGAATTGCTGAAAAAATATGAATAAAATACTTGCTTTTTTAAATATAAAATTTCTCGTCAGCGAGGATTCATTTAAAAATTGGCGACTTATTCTTTTTGTATCCTTTTTAGCTTTATTANTNATCTTTAGTGTTCACAGTGCTGAAAATAAAATATTTAAAATAGCTCTATTAAATGAGCAAATAAATCAGCTTAAAAGTCAATTTGTTGAAAGTAGAGCATATTTAATGGAACTTAAAATGGAGTCAAAAGTAATATATAAATTGAGAGATACTGACATAAGGCCAGCTGATAAACCTCCAATTAAATTGATTTTAAATAATTGATTTTATGAAAAAAGGAAATTTCAATAAAACAATGAATAGATTCTATATAATCTGTTTTGGTTTATTGATTTTAGCAATTGTAATATTTTTTAAATTAATTTTTATCCAATATAATGAGGGTTCTTTTTATAAAAATTTAGCAAAGAAAAGAACNGTTAAAAACTTTGAATTACAAGCAAGTAGAGGAAATATTTTTTCTGATGATAAAAGTCTTCTCGCTACTTCAGTNACAAAATACATGATAAGGTGGGATTCTAAAGCACCAAATGATGAGAAATATGAAAAAAATATTAATAATCTTTCACAAAAATTATCATTAATTCTAAATAAAAGTAAAGAGCATTATAAAAAACTTTTGGACAATGGTAGAAAAAATAATAACAGATANTTATTAATTGCAAATAATTTAAGTTTTTCTCAATANAATAAAATTAAAAATCTTCCACTCTTTAATTTACCTTCTATTAAAGGTGGTTTNATAGTTGAAACAAAAGTTGTAAGAGCTCATCCAATTGGTAAAATTGCTGAAAGGACAATTGGATACGAGAAAAAAGATCCCGCTGGTCATTATATTAAAGTTGGTTTAGAAGGCGCATTTGGACAAATTTTGAAAGGAGAAAATGGAAGAAGACTTAAACAGAAAATTGCTAACGGACAATGGAAGCCTATTAATGACAATAATGAAAAAGAACCTACTGAGGGTTTTGATATTTATTCAACTTTAAACATAAACATCCAGGATATTGCTCATCATGCTTTATTAAGTCAATTAGAAAAATATAATGCTGATCATGGCACAGTAGTAGTTATGGANACTAATTCGGGAGATATAAAAGCTATATCAAATTTAGGTAAAACTAAAAGTGGTAAATATTATGAAAAATTAAATTATGCAATTGGAGAAGCACATGAACCAGGATCAACTTTTAAATTAATGTCAATTATTGCAGCACTAGAGGATAAAGTTATTTCAGGCAATGATTTTATTGAAACTGGTAATGGAGAAATTACCTTTTTTAATAAATATAAAGTTAAAGATTCAAAAGAAGGTGGATATGGAAAAATCACTACTTCTAAAGCTTTTGAACTTTCATCAAATACTGCAATAGTTAAAATTATAAATGAAAATTATAAAAATAACCCAGAACAGTTTGTTAATAGATTGTATGATATGGGATTAAATAAACCATTAGGACTTCCAATTAAAGGCGAAGGGTTGCCTAAAATTCCTTATCCCTCAGACTCTAATTGGAGTGGTTTAAATTTACCATGGATGGCTTTTGGTTATGGGATTTTATTAACTCCACTTCAAATACTTACTTTTTATAATTCCATTGCTAACAACGGTGAAATGGTTAAGCCAAAGTTTATTAACAAAGTTAGTGGTTATGAAAAAGGGTCAACAAAAGTTTTTAAAAAAGAAGTAATAAATCCTTCCATATGCTCAAGTTCAACTTTATCAAAAGTAAAAAAAATGTTATATAATGTCGTAGATAAAAAATGGGGAACTGCACATTTAATTAAAGATAGTCTATTTTCCATTTCAGGAAAAACAGGTACTTGTCAAGTTGATTATGCTAAAAATGAAGTTCAATATATTTCAAGTTTTGTTGGGTATTTTCCCTCCAACGATCCTATTTATTCGTGTATAGTAGTTATTCATAAACCAGATAAGAAAAAGGGGTATTATGGTTCTCAAGTAGCGGCTCCGGTTTTTAAAGAAATTGCAAAAAAAATTTATAATTCTACACCAAAATTAAGAGTTTTTGATATAAAAAAATCAAATAAAAATTATCAAAAATCACTTAAAATAGAAGGCCTTGATGNAATACCTGATTTAAAAGGTCTACCAGCAATGGATGCNCTTAGTTTGCTNGAAAATATGGGATTGAAAGTTGTTCTAAAAGGAACTGGAAAGGTTATAAATCAATCGATAAAAAAGGGTGTTAAAGTATCAAAAAATCAAAAAATAATTTTAGAATTATCATGATGGAATTAAAAAAGGTTATTTATAAAGTTTCTTTAAAAATGACAATTGGCTCAGTTAATATTAGAGTTAATGATATTTCATTTGACTCAAGGGAGGTTAAGAAAAATAATATTTTTGTTGCTTTAAAGGGTTCTATTGATAATGGTTTTAAATATATTGATAAGGCTATTTTAAATGGGGCAAATTCAATTATTTGTGAGGAAGTACCTGAGGTGATAGATAAAAAAATAACCTATTTAATTGTACAGGATTCAAAAAGAGCTTTAGCAATTATTTCAAATAACTTTTATGATAATCCATCAAAAAAAATATGTTTAATAGGAATTACGGGCACTAATGGTAAAACCACAACGGTAACTCTACTATATGAATTGTTAAAATCTCTAGGGTTTAAAGTAGGAATGATATCTACCATTTCTTTTAAGTATAATGGAATTGAAGAAAATACATTACACACTACACCTGATTCAATAACGCTAAACCAATATTTAAGAAGAATGGTTGATCATGGTATAGAATATTGTTTTATGGAGGTTTCGTCTCACGGAATTGATCAATCTAGGATATTTGGATTAAATTTTAAAGGTGGAGTTTTTCTAAATATTTCTCATGACCATTTAGATTATCATAAAACATTTAAAGATTACAGAGATGTAAAAAAAACATTTTTTGACCAATTACCAAAGGAAGCTTTTGCATTGAGTAATTTTGATGATAAAAATGGTGAATACATACTTCAAAACACTTTAGCAGACAAAAAATCATTTTCAATTAATTCTTATTCAGATTACAATGCAGTTATACTTGAAAGTGATTTTTCAGGAATGTTAATTAAGATAAATAATACTGATTTTTGGACACATTTGATTGGAAAATATAATGCATCAAATTTATTAGCTGTTTATTCTGTTGCTATGCTACTTAAATTAGACTCAATAAATGTTTTATCTCACTTAAGTAAGCTAAAAAATGTTAGAGGACGTTTTGATATTATTAATGCTAAAAAAGCTAAAATTATAATTGATTATGCACATACTCCAGATGCTTTAAAAAATGTCTTAACATCAATAAATGAAATAAGAAAAGATTTTAAAAAATTAATTACTGTAGTGGGATGTGGTGGTGACAGGGACAAAAAAAAGAGACCATTAATTGGAAAAATAGCAAGTATTAAAAGTGATAAGGTCATTTTTACTTCAGATAACCCTAGAAATGAAGACCCTAAAAAAATCATTGAATCCATGAATAATGGAGTTCCTTCAGAATGTATAAAAAAAGTTATTAATGTTATTAATAGGGAAGAAGCTATCAGAAAGGCTTTTAGTATGTTAAAGTCAGGTGATGTTCTTCTTATAGCAGGTAAAGGTCATGAAGAATTTCAAGAAGTTAAAGGGCGCAAAAAGCCTTTTAATGAGTATAAAATTGTTAAGGAAATAATATCAGAAATTAAATAAATTAATATGTTATACGAGTTATT
>NHJR02000002.1 GCA_002169155.2 Flavobacteriaceae bacterium TMED220 | reverse complement strand
TGCATCAATATTACAATTTTTTAAAACATTTGGATCAACCATACCACAACCCATTATTTCTAACCATCCCGTACCTTTGGTTATTTTATGATCAATCTCAGTATCGAGTCCCCAATAAATATCAACTTCAGCACTAGGTTCAGTAAATGGAAAATATGAGGGTCGTAAACGAATTTTAGATTTACCAAACAAAGACTCGGTAAAATAAATCAGTGTTTGTTTTAGATCGGCAAAAGAAACTTTTTCATCAATATACAACCCTTCAACTTGATGAAACAAACAATGNGCTCTAGCAGAGATAGCTTCATTCCTNTATACCCTTCCAGGGGAAATGGTTCTCAAAGGGGGACTGTTTTGCTGCATGTACCTAACTTGAACAGAGGAAGTGTGTGTTCTTAATAAAATATCTGGNTTTGTTTGAATAAAAAATGTATCCTGCATATCNCGTGCAGGGTGAAATTCAGGTATATTTAAAGCTGTAAAATTATGCCAATCATCTTCAATTTCAGGACCTTCNGAAATTATAAAACCTATTTTTGAAAAAATATCTAAAATTTTATTTTCAACTATTGTCAATGGATGTAAAGACCCTAACTTNTAGGGAAATCCNGGCTTAGATAAATCACCATTAACAGATAAATCTTTTTTTATTGGTTTATTTNTTTTTTGAAGATTAATAATTTTATNATTTATCTCATCTTTNAGTTCNTTTAAAACTTTTCCAAATTNTTTTTTTTCTTTTTCAGGCACATCCCTAAAAGATTTAAATAATTTATTTAAAACTCCTTTTTTTCCATTGNATTTAATTCTAAATTCTTCAACTTCTNAGTCATTTTCAGAATAAAAAGATTTAACTTCTTTCAAATGTTTTTTTACAATCTTTAGCATCTAGTAAAAATAATAAATTACTTCCTAATTAAATTAATTATTACATTTTTAATAAATACTAGTATTTATTAAAAATTAAAAAACTTTAAAAATTTATTTAACATATAAAATACTAAATCACATTTAAATTTTATATTGTAATAATGAATTATCTGGATTTAATTTTTGGTGGGCTCATGACTTATGGAGCAATTAGAGGCTTTTCTAAAGGCCTTATAATTGAAGCAACTTCATTAATGGCATTAATTTTTGGTCTAGTTGGATCTCTTTTATTTGTTGATNTTATTGCTGATTTTTTAAAGTTNTTTTTAAGTTTAGAGAGTATTCCNCCCAAATGGATTATTTTTTTAATAATATTTATTTCAATTCTAGTTATTAGTTCAATATTAGCGAGATTNTTAACAAAATTAATTAAAATGGTATTTCTTGGAACTGTAAATAAATTTCTAGGTGCTTTATTTGGGCTTATTAAAATTTCATTAATATTAAGTCTTATAGTAATTATATTAGACCAATTTGTTTTTTTATTCGATTTTATGGAAAAAAATGTNATTAAAGATTCTTTCCTTTTTGATCACTTAAAAAGCTTTGGAATTCAAATAATCTNTTGGTTTTCAAAAAATAAAGACATTTTACCTAATGAAGGCTATGACCTATTGTAATTTAAAAATCTAATATTTTTATTTTCAATCCATCCTTCTGANCCATTAGCAATTTTGATTTTCAACCAATCGTCTAATTTTTCTGTAACCTCTATCATAGTCCCTTCATGTAAATTGAATAGCAATGTAGATCTATTATTTGGTTCACTATTTACATTTATTTTCTTTTCAAAAATTATAGCAGAGTTNTTTTGTTTTTTTAAATTATCNATATTATAAATCATTGAAATCGATGTCAATAAAAAAATCATAATCAAGGAACTAAGAATAAAAAAAACTCTTTTAATTTTTGAATTTTGNCTCCAAATATAAANTCCAAAAAGTATACAAAATAACCAGGAAAATAATAATGAAATTATGGACCAAGAATCTATACTNATTATNTTTAAAAATTTTTTTTGAGCCTGATNAATCTGAGATTTTGGAAGTTCTTCNATAGAATCTAACCCCATATTTTTGGCGAATTTAATATTGTTTTTTATGTCAATTTGTCCAGGAGATAGCNTNTTNGCTAACTCAAGATAAAANATACTTTCAGCAATTTCTCCAGTTTTATAATATGAATTTCCAAGATTAAAATATAATTCNGCGCTATGAAGATTTTCATCTAGNACTTTTACATAAAAATTTTTNGCTTTTTCATATAAACCTTGATTATAAGCTTCGTTTCCCAAATCAAATAATTGCATAGGACTTTGGGCTTGAATTGATANANTAAAAAATAGACAAAAAATTAATATTAAATCTTTCATTGAAATTAAAATTGTTTATCCATCGATGAAATTATTTTTAAAGCATTTTCGAAATCTTCATTCATCCTTACCAAGGTTAATGGTGAATACCTTGCTGCTTCACAATCTTTTATTAATTGAACAAATTCTTTTACTGATTCTTTNTCNATAGATTTTTNATACAATAATTTAATAATTTTTTCTTTGTTAAANTCAGTAGTTTCAATATTTAACTTNGCTTTTAAATANTTATGTAANGCCCTTTCNAATGCAACATAAAATAAATCTTTATTACCAATAGTTTTTTTAGCAGAACTTAAATATTNCTTGGAAAGAGTCTTTGCTAATATTGATTTACTNNTGGAGTTATTATCTCTTCTTNTATTTTTTATTACTAANAATAGTACATATAAAATTAATATTAGAAAAGGAATAATTAAAATCAAAAAATATGTTTGAGTTTTCCAAAATTTCAATTTGTCAATTAATTCAAGTTTGGTATTTAGCCGAATAAAACTAAATGAATTATCCTTATTATATTTTATATTGTTCTGAATATTAAGATTGGGTTTGTTTAAATTATTTTCATTTGGAGAGTCGAATACTTCAATAAAATTTTCTTTTGAATTTAGTGTAATATATTTTTCTGTTTTAGGATTAAAAAATGAAAATCTAACATTAGGAATTAAAAACTTCCCCCTATTTTGGGGAACAACTGTATAAATGTCTTCAATTGAACCCANCATCCCNTTTATATCAGTAGTAANAGACTGTTTNCGTTCTGGATCATAAATCTCCAATGAATTTGGAGCGGTGAGTTTTGGTAATTNAAATAGTTTCAGATTACCTTTTCCATAAATCTTNATTTTTGCCTGCAAAGATTCTGACGCTTTTAATTCTAACTTACTTAGAGAAACATCNAAATCAAATTCTCCNACAGCTCCATTAAAATCANNTGGCATGNCTNCTTCNGGTAATTTTTTTACATTTATTATTCTTTTACCAGCAGTTACGACTTTTGGAACTTGTTGATAAATCCTNTTACCAAAAAANTCTCTNCTATTNGTAGGNATNTCCACAGAAATATTTAGTGTGAGTGGAGCTAATTCCAATTTTCCAATTTTTTGTGGATAAAGAATAACCTTATGCCAAGTCACATATAAATAATTACTCCCTTTGTATGTCCCTTGTTTAACCTCAAGTCTTGGTATTTTTAAAGTTTGACTCCAAAAATCTGGGAATTTAGGCCNATCTAATTCACTAACGTTTGATATGCCAATTTTATCAGAATAATATAATTTATATACAACAGTAAATGATTCATTCAAATAAGGATTTTGATCTGAAACTTCAGCAACTAAATGAATATTATTATCAGCAATATAATCAGGATTATTTTCACTTAAATCGCTATTAACTGCATTTGTTATTTCAATCTCGATAGGAATAGTTTTATATAATTCTCCATTAATTTCAACTTTCGCCTGAGAAATATTAATTTTACCTTTTATCTTTGGAGCTAAAAAGTATGTNATTTTTTTTGAAAAAGTTCTTTTCCCATTTATCCATGAATTACTAACTGACTGATTTGGCCCACCAATTATGTTAAATCCTGAAAAATCAGGCGGGATAAAATTATCTCCATTTTCATTCATCTCAAAAATAATTTTTAGTCGCTCATTTATACCTAACTTTTTTTTACTTACAGATGCTTCAAAAGATATTTGGGAATATATACCAGTGAATGATATAAAAAATATAAAAAATAATTTATTCATTAATATATTATTTTGAAACATAATCACCAGTCCTTTTCATTTTTTAATTTTACTCCTTTAATCTTGGATTTATTAACTTTTTCTTGCACATCTTTTTCTTGATTTGACATAGCCTCCAAAATACTTTTTACTTGTTCATTTGATAATTGTCCTTCCTTTATTTTAGGTTTTTGTTTTTTGTCTTGTTTATCTTTTCCTTCCTCAGATTTTTTATTTTCTGCATCGGGATTTGAATCATCATTTTTTTCAGAATTTTGATCTTTATTGGAATTTTCGTTTTTATCATTATTTTTTTTATCCTCTGACTCAGAATCTTTATCACCCTTATTTTCGTTTTTATCATTCTTGTTTTTAGAATCTGAATTTTTATTTTCCTGTTTCTGTTTTTCTAATAATTCTTTTGCTAAAGCAAAATTATACCTAGTCTCGTCATCCATAGAATTATTTCTTAATGCGTTCTTATATGACTCAACAGCTTTACCATATTCCTTTTTTTTCATATAAACATTGCCCATATTATGAAATGCTTTATGTTTTTCTGATTTAGATGTAGATGATTTTTGACTTTGAAAATAACGTCTTAATGCAGGATCAAAATTACTAGATTTAAAATGGGTATTACCTAAATTAAAATGACCAACTGATTTTTCATTATCTATTGATATAGCTTCTCTAAATTTTGACTCGGAGTTAATATATTCTTTTTTTGAATGGAATTTATTTCCATCAAACAACTTATTTTCATTGTTATATTCTTGACTTTTTAAAGAAATCGAACATAAAAATACGTTTATCAAAAGAATAAATATTAATCTATTTTTTTTCATTGAATAAATTTAAATTTTGAATCCATGAGGTTTTTTTTTCAAATAAAAAAACATCTAAAATAATTAATANCAAACCTAAAATTAGAAAAAGCTGAAATTGATCTTTATAACTTATAAATTTTTTTGCTTCAAATTCCATTTTATCAATTTCCTTTAATTCAGTTTTAATGAAATCTAAAACAATTTGTGTATCATTTGCATTTGTATATTTCCCATCTGTTAAAGAAGCTATTTCATTTAAAACATCAGCATTCCTTTTGGTAATAACAACTTCATTNTTNCTNTTTTTCTTATAACTTTCAATAACTCCGTTAGTCCTTATTGGAATGGGAGAACCTTTATCAGACCCAACTCCTAAAGTAAAAATTTTTACTCCCAAATCTTTAGCTTTTTTTNCAGATTCAAATGCAAGTTGATTATGATCCTCACCATCTGAAATAATTATTAATACTTTATTTGTTTTATCATCCATGTCAAAAAAAGATAGTGACATATCAATAGCAAGATCAATTACAGTACCATGAGAACTCAACATATTTGTATTCATTGATTGTAAAAACATTTTAGCTGCTGANTAATCTGTGGTTATAGGTAGCTGAGGNATNGCATTTCCAGCATATGCAACTATTCCGANNCGATCGCTAATTAANTGGTCAATAATTGTATTAACTAATCTTTTAGATTTTTCCAATCTATTTGGAGCGACATCCTCAGCAAGCATACTTTTTGAAACATCAACAGCAAAAACAATATCAATACCCTCTCTTTTGACAGATTCTAACTCAGTCCCAATTTTTGGATTTACCAAACCAATAGTTAAAAAAACAATTGAAAAACAAAAAACAATCAATTTTAAAAAAGGCTTAAAACTCGATTTACTTGGACTTAAAAATTCTAACATTTGTTCTGATGCAAATTTTTTTTGAGTAGAAAATTTCCACCTTAAAACAATTATAAATACCAAAATAAAAATTGGTATTGTAANCATCAAATAAAAATATTCCGGTGAGTCAATTTGATACATTCTATATAAAACTTTTAAAAATTGAATTTTTTAATATCCATTCTGAAAATAAAAAGAAAAGAGATAATAAAACTAAAATTCTATATTTTTCACTGTAATTAAAGAATTTTATCTCCTCTACTTCTGTTTTTTCAAGCTTATTAATTTCATCATAAATTTCTTCTAATTTTTTGATATCCGTAGCCCTAAAGTATAAACCCCCAGTAAGATTTGCAATTCTTTTTAGCAACTCCTCGTCAATTTCAACTTTGGTTATTCCNTATTGGAATTTCCCNTTAGGTAAAACACCAATAGGAGCTCTTGCATTTCCATTACTTCCTAATCCAATTGTATAGGTTTTAATATTATACTCAACAGCTAACTCTGTTGCAATTTTAGGATCAATAAAACCAGAATTATTTACTCCATCAGTTAGTAAAATAATTACTTTACTTTTTGCTTTACTATCTTTCAATCTATTAACAGATGTAGCTAAACCCATTCCTATTGCNGTNCCATCNTCAATTACTCCATCATANGNGATTTTTGATAATGAATTTTGAATAATTGATTTATCACTCGTTATAGGGGTTTTAGTGTAACTTTCCCCCGCATAAACTACTATTCCTATTCTATCATTTATTCTATTTCTTATAAAGTTTGAAGCAACTTTTTTTAAGGCAATCAATCTGTTCGGTTTTAAATCTTGAGCNAACATNCTTGAGGAAACATCAATAGCCATAATTATATCTATCCCCTTATTCATTTTTTTCTGAGAGCTCACATCAACTGTTTGAGGTCTTGCAATAGCAATTATTAAAAAGATTATAGCAATAAATCTTAAGAAAATTAGAGAATGCCTTAATTTACCCCAAACTTGAGAACTCCCATTAAAAGTATCAATTGATGAAACAATTAAAGTTGGATTAGATTTATTATTTGTAAGATAGTACCAAATAAGACATGGTATTATTAATGTAAGTAACCAGAAAAATTTTGGATCAGCAAAAAAAACATCTTCTCCTTTAAATGTCATAATTCTTCAATAATTTCAAGTGAATCTAATATCCTATCTTCAATTTTCTTGCCATATCTATCTTCTTTATCATAAATCATTTTAAGCTCAATAAAAACCTCATTAAATACAAATGCAATAGAGAAAAAACTACATCTTACATTTTTTAAATCAAAAGATCCATAAAATTTAATTCCTTCAATTCCAGATTTAGTATTAAATTCCTCGTTTTTAGGTAAAATATTTACTGCACCTTCATTTTCAAAATCACTCGTGATCTTTTCAAGAATATTTTGACCAATAAGGCCTTTTTCTTCAGATGAGTATTCTTCCTTAATTTCGTCTATAATTGGTGGACTAAACTTTAATTCAATAGAAAATGGCCTATCCCATTTGCCCTTAAATCTGAATACTTTTATTGAATCATTATTACTATTTTCCCTTACAAGAACACTTGGTGTTTCTATTTCAACAGGAGGTGTACCGTATTGGCTAAGTATCCAATTTCTACTTAATAGTTTTTTTGTAGGATATTGTAATAATTCATCTCTTACAGGATAATAACCATAGAAGATCATTGATGCTCCTGTGATTAATATAATTGAAGAAAATATTGTTAAAATTCCAAATTTTAATTGATTTTTCCTTTTTTTAATCATCTGATTCCTTCTGTAAGATTCTTTTAATTCAAGTTCTTCTTTTGTTGGTTCAGGGAGAGACTCTTTGGTTTTAATTACCACTTTTTTGACTAAAGCTCTATCCTCATTAGCTACAAAAAATTCTGGTGAAGATTTAGCAAATTTCACTAAATCAGCATTAATTAAAACTTTTTTTAAATCTTTAATTGTATCTGACATTAATTGCATTTTACCCTCTCTTTTTAATTTTTCAAGCTTTTTTAATAACTCTTCAGATGTACTTTCAAGAGCAGATACATTTGCTTCTTCCTCAAGATATCGCCTTACAACATCAGTCAATCTTGAATAATAAAGTTTATATTGGTTTTGATCTGATAACTCAATTTTTTCTAACTGATCAAGTTCTTTTATTGCCTTATCAAATGGATGAATTAGTTCATTTTTATCAGTTTTAAACCCTCTTTTTTTTATTAATATTAACCATATCAAAAAAATCATGAGAATTAATCCTAATAAAATTATAGAAATATAAAAAAAATTGTCATAATTTTTATCAACTTCGATTATGGGTTTAATATCAAATAAAGACTGCTTTAAGGTATCAACTTTTACATTTGAAATCTCAATTAAAATTGAATCTGTAGTTTTAACTTTTTTGTCCAAGTACAATTTTTGCGGAGGAATCCAAAATTTACCGGAATCAAAACTTATTAAGGAATATTTTTTTTGATATAAATAATTATTTTTTTTTCTAATAGTATCAATCAATGATTCATCTATAACTTCAAATGGATAAAAAATTGGATTCTTTTCAGTTTGAATTTCAATAATGCTATCTGTCTCTATTAGAATTTCAAATTCTAGTTGCTTTCCAATTATAGTTTNAGTCGAATCTACACTTACCTCAATTTTTTGAGTCCAAGATAAAGTTGAATAAAANAAAAAAATTAATAAAAAATATTTCATTAAATTCTGGCTTTAAAATATCCTAGCAGTTTTTTAACATAACTTTCATCAACACAACAATCAATTACACCACCACCATTTTTTTTGAAGATTTCTTTAAAATTAGAAACAAGCTTTTCATAGTTTTTTTTATAATTATTCCTAACACTATTTAAACTTGTATTTATCCAATTAATTTTCTTTGATTCGTTGTCAATTATAGGAACCATACCAATATTTGGAAATGATGCTTCAATCTTATCGTAAATCCTTATGCCGGTGAAATCGTGTTTTTTGATTGCGATTTGAAGTGTTTTTTCATAATTATTATCAATAAAATCTGATAATAAAAATACAATAGCTTTTTTTTTCAATACACCTAATAAAAATTCTAGAGCTACATTAATTGAAGTTTTGGAACTAGTTGCTTTGAATTCTAATAACTCCCGAATAATTCTTAGAATGTGAAATTTACCTTTTTTTGGAGGTATATAAAGCTCAAGTTGATCAGTAAATAAAATAACGCCTACTTTATCATTATTTTGCATAGCGGAAAAAGATAAAGTTGCTGCAATTTCAGTAATTACATCTCTTTTAAGTTTTTTATTTGTTCCAAAAAATTCAGAACCACTTATATCAACTAATAACATTAAAGTAAGTTCCCTTTCTTCTTCAAAAACTTTGACAAAAGGTTCATTATATCTGGCGGTTACATTCCAATCAATTGCCCTAACATCATCACCATATTGGTACTGACGTACTTCACTGAAAGTCATTCCCCTACCTTTAAAAGTTGAATGATACTCTCCACCAAAAACGTTATCNCTTAAACGTCTGGTTTTGATTTCAATTTTACGCACTTTTTTTAAAAGGTCTTTAGTTTCCATACCTTAATAATAAATAGAAATTAAAAAATAAATTCTATGGTACCTCAATTTGATTTATAATTTGACTAATCAAATCTTCGCTTTTAATATTTTCTGCTTCAGCTTCATATGTTAATCCAATTCTATGTCTTAAAACATCATAAATTACGGATCTGACATCTTCAGGTATTACAAATCCTCTGTGCTTCAAAAAAGCGTAGCATTTTGCTGCAGTAGCTAAATTAATAGTACCTCTTGGGGAAGATCCAAAACTTATATGTGGGCTAATTTCAGACAATTTATATCTTTCAGGGTATCTCGTTGCAAATATTAAATCCAATATATATTTTTCTATTTTTTCATCCATATAAACCGACATTACGGCTTCTTGAGCAGACAAAATTTGTTTAGTATTTACAACATTTTTAATATCGGTTTTATTAGAATTTAAATTTAATTGAACAATTTTTTGTTCATCTTCTATTGAAGGATAATCTATTATAGTTTTTAACATAAATCTATCAATTTGAGCTTCTGGCAGGGGATAAGTTCCTTCTTGCTCAACAGGATTTTGAGTTGCCATAACCAAAAAAGGATGTTTTAATTTAAATGAAGTATCCCCAATTGTAACTTGTTTCTCTTGCATTGCTTCTAGTAATGCAGATTGAACTTTAGCAGGGGCTCTATTAATTTCATCAGCAAGAATAAAATTTGCGAAGACGGGTCCCTTTTTTATGGAAAAATCATTTTCTTTTATATTATAAATCATTGTTCCGATTACATCAGCAGGAAGTAGATCAGGTGTAAATTGTATCCTACTAAAGGTTGCTTTAATAGACTTACTTAGGGTGTTAATTGCTAATGTCTTTGCCANGCCAGGTACTCCCTCTAAAAGAATGTGCCCTTTGCCTAAAAGACCTATAAGAAGTCTCTCAACCATTTCTTTTTGCCCAACAATTATTTTATTGATTTCGTTAGATAAAGGCTCTAAAAAAGCGCTTTCTTTTTCTATCTTTTCATTTATTAATTTTATATCAACATCTCCACTATTTTTCATAAATATTTTTTTGGAACACAAAAATGAATAAATATTTTGTTAAAAGTTGTTAATAATTGGTTAAAAATTGTCTGATATTATTTTAAATCATAAATTTAGATTTCGATTTTTAAAAATGAAGAACTATTCAAAAATAGTTTCTGGAACAATGAATTGGGGGGTTTGGGGTAAAAACCTTAATACCAAGGAGATGACAAAGCTAATTGAAAATTGCTTTGAAATTGGAGTGAATTGTTTTGATCATGCAGATATTTATGGAGGGTATACTACTGAATTTTCATTTGGTAAAAGTTTCAATGAAAGTCAAATTTCAAGAGAAAACGTNAAGTTTATAACCAAATGTGGCATACAATATATTTGTGAAAAATCTAATTATAAAGTTAAACACTATGAATACTCAAAAANACACATAATTGATTCAATTGAAAAATCATTAAAAAATTTAAAAACAGATTATATTGATCTAATGTTACTTCATAGACCTAGTCCGCTTTTAAAACCTGAGGAAATTGCTGAAGTTATTGATAAATTAAAAAAAGAAGGTAAAGTTTTATCCTTTGGAGTTTCTAACTTCAACTCAAGTCAAATTGACCTTCTTTTAACCGAAAGTTTAATTGAATGGAATCAAATTGAATGTTCCTTAACTGAACCCAAATTCATGTTTGATGGATTATTAGATTATTTAATTAAAAATAAAATTAAAATAATGGCATGGTCTCCATTGGGATCCTATTTTAAAATTNAAAGCAAAACTAATTTTAGAATAAAAAAAACTATACAACCTTTAATTGAAAAATATCAAGCGTCTGAAAGTCAAATTCTTCTTGCATGGATAAGTAAGCACCCTGCNAAAATAATTCCAGTTGTTGGTTCTACTTCAATTGAAAGATTAAAAAGGTCTGTCAATTCACTAAAAATAGAAATNTCTACCGAAGATTGGTTCTCACTTTTAGAAGCTCGAAATGGATTTAAAATACCTTAAANATGAAAAAACTTTATAATACAACAACACTTATTACTGGAGCAACAAGTGGGATTGGAGCTGCTACAGCAAAACTTTTTTCAAAAAATGGTTCTAAGTTAATTTTGTGTGGAAGAAGAAAAAAAGTTTTAGACGAAATGAAAAAAAAATTAAAAAGTGAAGTCCATACTCTTTGTTTTGACGTTTCAAATAAAGATCAAGTTGAAAAAAAATTAAATTCAATTCCAGACTCATTTAAACCTATTAATTTTCTAATTAATAATGCTGGAAATGCGCATGGGCTTGACAATGTAATTGATGCTGAATTAAATGATTGGGATAAAATGATAGACACAAATCTTAAAGGCTTAATTTATGTGACTAAATTTCTAATACCAAACTTCATCAAACAAAAAAAAGGGACAATTATAAACTTAGGTTCTATTGCAGGTCTAGAAGTATACCCCAAAGGAAGTGTATATTGTGCAAGCAAACACGGAGTTGATGCCTTTTCTAAAGGTTTGAGAATTGATTTGAATTCCTTAGGTATTAGAGTTGGAACTATTAACCCAGGAATGGTCAATACNGAATTTTCTAAAATTAGATTTAAAGGCGATTTAAAAAAAGCTAAAGAAGTTTATAGAGGTATCAAACCCCTAGAAGCAATTGATATAGCTGAAACTATATTATTTATGATTACTGCCCCAATGCATGTTACAATATCTGATATTACAATTCTTCCTACAGCACAAGCAAATAGCACTACTGTCAATAGAAAATTAATATAATTCTATTCTTGTAGTAATTCAGGATATAAGTAATGATTATAAGGAAATCTATTCAGATATAATTTCCTTATATTTTCATATACTTTTTGCTTAAAAAAAGAAATATTTTCTTTAGTTTTTGCAGAGATAAATACGGTTTCACCATTCATTTTTGAAATCCATGTTTTTTCCCATTCTTTTATTGAAAAATGAATTGAACTTCTTTTAATTATCAAATCGGTTTCATCAAAATCTTGAGGTTGATAGCTGTCAATTTTATTAAATATCATTATTGTAGGCTTATTTAAGGAATCAATTTCTAATAAAACATTATTAACAGAATCTATATGATCTTGGAAATTTTTATGAGAGATATCAACAACATGAATTAATAAATCTGCCTCTTTAACTTCATCTAAGGTGCCCTTAAATGAATCAATTAGTTGAGTAGGAAGTTTTCTAATAAAGCCAACAGTATCGCTCAATAAAAAAGGTAAGTTACCAATCACAACTTTTCTTACAGTTGTATCAAGAGTTGCAAATAATTTATTTTCTGCAAAAACCTTACTCTTAGCAATTAAATTCATGAGTGTTGATTTACCAACATTAGTATATCCAACCAATGAAACTCTTATTAATTTACCTCTATTTCCCCTTTGAGTTTTCATTTGTCTATCAATTAATTTTATTTTGTTTTTTAATAATGAAATTTTATTTCTAACAATCCTCCTATCAGTTTCAATCTCTGTTTCTCCTGGACCCCTCATTCCAATTCCACCTTTTTGTCTTTCTAAATGTGTCCATAATCCTTTTAATCTTGGCAGCAAATACTCATATTGAGCTAATTCAACCTGAGTTCTAGAGTAACTGCTTCTGGCTCTTTGTGAAAATATATCCAATATCAAAGCGGTTCTATCCATTATTTTACATTTCAATATTTCTTCAATATTTCTTTGCTGAGTAGGGGTCAATTCATCATCAAAAATCACACAACTAATATCATTTTCAAATACGTATTTTTTTATTTCGATCAATTTCCCGCTTCCAATAAATGTTTTTGTATTAGGTATATCAATTTTTTGTTTAAAAACTTTAATTACTTTTCCACCAGCAGTGAATGTGAGAAAAGTTAATTCAGCTANATATTCATTTAATTTNTCTTCTTNTTGGGTTGAATTAATTATTCCAACTANGANTGTNTTCTCAAAAGTAGTTNNCTTANTATCAATCATTAATTTTAATAATTAAACTTTTTGAGCTCTATTTTTTTACCATCAAAAACNGCATAACTATAATGTTCAATCCAGTCTCCTAGATTAATATATTTTGAATCAGATGACAACTTGATATTTAATGGCAAATGCCTATGACCAAAAATAAAAAAATTAATATTTTTTTGCTTTAATTTTTTTTTACAATATTGAATTAGCCATTCATTTTCTTCACCTAAATAGTCTGAAGCACCACCTGAAAGCAACTTATTCTTTTGAGAAAAATATCTTCCTAGTTTAACTGCAATATCAGGATGAATAATTCTAAAAAGTGATTGCATCACTGAATTAGTAAAAAATTTTTTTAAAATTTTATANCCNTTATCACTTGGNCCTAAACCNTCTCCGTGACCAACAAAAAAAAGANAATTATTAAAATTNAATTGTGTTGATTTTTTATAAACTCTAATTCCTAATTCTTTTTGAAAATAATCCTTAGTCCATAAGTCATGATTACCCACAAAAAAATTAATTTGAATNCCACTATCAGATATTTCNGCCAATTTTCCAAGAACCCTCACAAATCCCTTTGGTACTACCTCATTATACTCAATCCAAAAATCAAATAAATCCCCCAATAAAAATATTTCACATGCATCTTTTTTAATTTCATCAAGCCATTTAACGAAAATTTTTTCTCTTTCCAGACTTTTTTCTCTGCTTGGAGCTCCAAGATGATTGTCGGAGGCAAAATATATCTTTTTACCTTTTTTTAATTCCATCAAAATANAACGATTAAATAAACATATAAGCNATTATTCTATTGCTTGAGATAAGTCATCAACGAGATCTCTATGGTCCTCTAATCCAACACTTAATCTAATTAGAGAGTCTACAACACCACTTTTTTCTCTTTCCATTTTTGGTATTGATGCATGAGTCATACTAGCTGGATGCCCTACAAGACTTTCAACCCCTCCTAATGATTCTGCAATAGTGAAAATCTTTAATTTTTTCATTATTTTAACAGATGATGAAAAATCAGAACCTTTTGGTATAAATGATATCATTCCTCCAAAATCATTCATTTGCTTTTTGGCAATTTTATGACTAGGATGGTTTTCAAGACCTGGCCAAAAAACTTTTTTAATTTTAGAATTACTTTCTAAAAATTCAGCTACTTTTTTTGCATTTTCTGAATGTCTTTGCATTCTCACATGTAAAGTTTTTATTCCGCGTAGAGTTAAAAAACTATCCATAGGCCCACATACTGCTCCACTTGCATTTTGAATGAAATATAATTTTTCAGCCAATATTTCATCATTCAAAGCTATTGTGCCTAAAATAACATCACTGTGACCAGCAAGATATTTAGTTGCNGAATGCATCACTATATCTGCTCCTAAATTCAGTGGTTGTTGTAAGTAAGGGGATGCAAAAGTGTTATCTACTGCTAAAAGTATTTTATACTCTTTAGCTAATTTTGATATTTTTTTTATGTCTATTACGTTCATCATTGGGTTAGTAGGAGTTTCAACCCAAAAAAGTTTAGTGTTATTATTAATATGTTTTGACATNAAATCGAAGTTTTCCATACCAACAAAATGAAACTTTATACCAAAATCCTCAAAAATTTTTGTAAACAATCTATAAGAACCNCCGTAAAGATCATTTGTTGAAATTACTTCATCACCAGGTTTAAGTAATTTAATTATTGCATCAATTGCTGCCAATCCAGAACCAAAGGCAAGACCATATTTTGCATTTTCAATACTTGCTATAGAATTTTCCAATGCCTGNCTAGTGGGATTATGGGTTCTACTATATTCAAATCCCTTATGAATTCCAGGAGAAGTTTGAGAATAAGTCGATGTCTGATATATTGGAGGCATAACTGCACCATAAGCAGGATCTGTTTTTTGTCCACCATGAATAGTTGCACTATTAAATCGAAGTTTTTTATTCATATTTTTTTTTAATCACCTACAAAGGTAAAATATTAGGTTGATTTTTCAGCCTTATTATTTATTTTCAATAAAATGATGGTAATTTGTAAAAGAAATATGGAGAACACAATTTTTTATCTTAGCAGCTGCAATACTTGTAAAAGAATTATTAATGATTTAAAACAAATAAGGTCATTTAAAAAAATTGATTTAAAAATAAGTCCTATTAATGAAATTGAATTAAATATCTTATTTAAATATTCTAAAAGTTTTGAAAAATTATTTAATAAAAGATGTCAACTAATCAAAAAAATGAATTTAAATCTTAAAAGTTTAAATGAAAATGATTTTAAANAATTAATATTAAGTCATTACACTTTTTTAAAAAGNCCANTGATACTTTTTAACAACAATTTATTTATTGGAAACAATAAAGAGACCATAGCTAAGCTAAAAAAAGCTTTGAATGAATAAAAAAAAAATTGCACTTTTTTGTGCTTTTACTGCAACTACAATTTACGGTCTTAATCATACAATTGCCAAAGAAATCATGCCTAAATATATTGAAGCCTTTGGACTTGTACAACTAAGACTTTTGGGAGCTGGTTTAGCCTTTTGGATTTTTAGTTTATTCATTCCTAATGAAAAAATTCAAAAGAATGATATTAAAAAAATTATTCTGGCTTCTTTTTTTGGAATGAGTTTTAATATGCTTATGTTTATCAAAGGGTTAAGCCTTTCTACTCCAATTAATAGTGGGATTCTTGTAACCTTAACTCCTGTAATAATTTTAATTTTATCGGCAATTTTGCTAAATGAAAAAATAACAATTCTAAAATTTACTGGGATTACTTTTGGATTTTTGGGAGCAATTATTTTAATTTTAAATGGTGGAGAGTTTATAAAAAATGCTCCAAATATATCGTTAGGTAACTCCCTGCTTTTATTGAATTCCCTTAGCTACGGCACATACTTAGTAATTATAAAACCCTTAATTAATAAATACAGTATTATAACTTTAATGAAATGGATGTTTTTAATTGGCCTTGTTATTAGTATGCCATTTACGTTTTCAGAATTTTCATCTGTTAATTGGAAATTATTACCATTTGAAGCTATTTGGAGAATGATTTTTGTGGTTTTAGGTACTACCTTTTTAACATACTTATTAAATAGTTTTGCTTTAAAAAATATTAAGCCAACTACTATTGGAGCATTTGTATATTTACAACCTATTATTGCTATTTTATATTCATCAATAACAGGTAATGATAAATTAGATTCAATTAAAATTTTAGCGTGTATTTTGATTTTCAGTGGAATATACCTTGTAACAAAAAAGAAAAAAAAAGAGTTAAATCAAAAAAAACATAAATAACTTATTAAGGATTTAAAAATGTTTATTAAAATACTGATCAATTGTTTGAAAAATAAAATAAAAAATCTTATTTTTCGGTTCGTTTAAAATTTTTCTATCTAAATAAAGTNTAAAATAATTTTTATGAAATANTTAAGCATNNTTTTTATNTCNNTTNTNTTNTTTTCTTGTGGAGAAAATAAAGGAGAAAAAAAAGACANTTCTTTAAACAAAGAAACAGGTGTAGATTTTAGCAATAAAGGAATTGGTCCNATAAAAGAACTTAAGTTCGATGCCATTGACGAGGAACTTGTTCAAAAAGGCGCTGCAGCTTACAGATCTAAATGTACTGCATGTCATGCTATTGACAAAAAACTCATTGGTCCTGCCCTTAAAGGAATTTACAAAAGAAGAAGTCCAGANTGGGTTGTAAATCTTCTTCTAAATCCAACTGAAATGCTTAAAAAAGATCCAATTGCCATGGCTTTGCTTAAAGAGTATAATAATATTATGATGTTGAATCAGAACTTGTCTGAAGATGAAGCNCTTGCAATCGCNGAATTCATGAGAACTCTTTAATTTTTTTAGATTTTATAATCCCTGTTAATAAGTGTTTATTTTATAAGGACCAAGCTCTTCCTCCTGTTGCTTCAAGAAGATCAACACACCCTACCTGCCTTCCTGGAATTGGAGAATATGCCATAACATTTTCGCCAATAAATTCTGACATTTTAAATGCCCTAACACCACCTGATCTTAGTGTAGTTAAAAATTGATAATTTAAACTGTCTGAAGAAGATCCAGTCTGCCAATTTTCAACTTTAGCCTTATCTGCTTTCAAATAAAAAGCTAATCTTGACTCAATATCGTCAGAACTAAGTGATGAGACACTAGTTTTTCCAGATGAATTTAAAGTTGTTGAAATATATTCTTTTATTAATTTTTTCAGATGTAACCGTTCATTTTCTCCAGAGACATTTTTTGCATATCCATCAAGAAATTGAGCTAAATTTAGATCTGTTGCTCCTGGAATTTCAGGTGTGGGAGGAAGAATTACCTCTAAAGTTTTAGTTATAATATCAGCCTCCTCATTAGAATAAAATTCTGGTATCCAAGATAGTTTAGAATTTCCTGAGCAACTTTGTAGTAGACCAGCTACAGATGGAGTCAATGCAAATGCTCCAATAGATAATCCCATATTTTTTAATGCCTGTCTTCTTTCCATAATTAAAATAATTTATAAATTCATTTTTTTAAGTTCTTTAACAGCAAAATTTGCTGCCCTGGCAGTTAAAGCCATGTAGGTAAGAGATGGATTTTGATTACCTCCAGAGGTCATTGCAGACCCATCAGTAACAAAAACATTAGAAACATTGTGTAGCTGATTATTTTTGTTTAAAACTGAGGTTTTTGGATCACGACCCATTCTAGCTGTACCCATTTCGTGAATACCNAAACCAAATCCGTATGTATTATCAAATGAGTTAATATTCTTAAAACCAGCTTTTTCTAGCATTTCAACAGCTTGCTGTTTCATGTCTTTTCGCATATTCAATTCATTTTCTCTAATTGAGGCATCAAATGTTACTGTAGGTAGTCCCCAAGAATCTAATTTATTGTAATCAAGACTCATCTTATTATCATGATAAGGTAGAATTTCACCAAAACCACCAATCCCAANTGTCCAGCTTCCAGGATTTAAAACTGATTCTTTAAATTCTGGACCGTAAGAGGCTAATTCTTTNACAGAATCATACCAATTAGATCCTCTNGAACCTCCTCCCTGGTAACCATATCCTCTTAAGAAATCTTTCTGATTAGTTTTGCCTCCAATATTTCTAAATCGAGGAATATAAATTCCATTAGGTCTTCGTCCAATGTAATACTTATCTTCAAATCCNTCAANTGANGCAGAGGCCCCAACTCCTANATGGTGATCCATAATATTGTGACCTAATTCACCTGANTCATTTCCCAATCCATCAGGGAAAACTTCTGACTTTGATTGCATTAAAATTGAAGTAGATCCGACTGTTGAAGCACAAAGAAAAATAACTTTAGCTTTAAAATCAATTACATCCTTAGTTTCATGATCCACTACCCTAACTCCAGTTGCTTTTTTAGAATCTTTATCATATAAAACTTCACTTACAATTGAATTTGGTCTAAGTGTCATATTACCGGTTGCTTCTGCCATAGGAAGAGTTGAAGAAAGACTGCTAAAATATGCTCCAAAAGGACATCCTCGTGCACACCTATTTCTAAATTGACAATTAACTCTCCCATCACCTGGCTTTGTCCCTTCGGTAACATGAGCAGTTCTTCCAATTGTTAAAAGTCTATCATTATAGTTTTCGGCTAAAGATTTTTTTAAATGTTCTTCAACACAAGTTAGTTCCATAGGCTTTAAAAACTCACTATCAGGTAATTGTGGAAGACCTAGAGCTTCTCCACTAATCCCAACATGTTTTTCAACGTATGAGTACCAAGGAGCTAAATCCTTATATCTAATAGGCCAATCTACGGCAATACCATCCATTAGATTAGCTTTAAAATCAAAATCACTTAACCTGTAACTTTGTCTTCCCCAAGTTAAAGATCTACCACCAACATGATAACCTCTACACCAATCAAATCTTTTTGTNTCATTATAAGGGTGNTCAATATCATTTACAAAAAAATGTTTNCCAGATTCTCTTGTTGTGTANTNAGTTCTACTTTGTTTTGGTTGTTTTGTTAATGTGTCTTGNGTAATAACATCACCATTTTTAAAATCCCAAGGATCCATATTCATAGTTGGGTAATCCTCTCTATGATTAATTTTTCTTCCTCTTTCTAAAACAAGAGTTTTCAATCCTTTTTCAGATAATTCTTTTGCNGCCCATCCTCCACTNATTCCTGTCCCAACTACTATAGCATCAAACTCAGTAATATTATCNTTATTCATAATCAATTGTTATTTTTAAAAAAAGCTTTTTTCAAATATATTTAAAATTATTATTAATTAAAATTAATATTGATTTTTAAATAAAACCAAATAAACATAAAAACATAATTTTAAAACACTAATTTAATTTTAAATTTAATAAATTCATTAATAGACAAAATTTTATATTAAAAATAAACATATTAAAATGAAAAGAAGAAATTTTTTATCAAAAACAATAAAATCTTCTATTGCCTTATCTACAATAGGGCTAATAAGTTGTAAAAATAATTCTAAATCTTTATTACCTTTTAAAAAAATAAATTCAAATTTCAGTCATGATTTATTTAAACTTTCTCTTGCTCAATGGTCCATACATAGACTTATTGAAGATGAAATTATATCTCCTTATGAATTTGCAAAATTTGCAAGAAACTGGGGGTTTAGCGGCCTAGAATATGTGAGTGATTTATATAAAATAAATGAAGCCTCAAATAAATTAAGTGCAATAAAAAAATTTGTATCCAAATCTATTGAACAGTCAGACCAATATAATTTAGAAAATTTATTGATTATGATTGATGAAGAGGGTGATCTATCAGTTGAGTCCAAAAATGAAAGAGATGAAGCAATCGTCAATCACCACAAGTGGATAGATGCAGCTGCCCAAATGGGATGTCATTCAGTTAGAATTAATTTATTTGGTGTCAATGATCCAATTGCTTGGGCAGAATACTCTAAAGAAAGTTTAATTGCTTTGTCAGAATATTCATCAAAATTAAATATCAATATCCTTGTAGAAAACCATGGATACCTTTCTTCAAATTCAGCCTTGTTAATGGAGGTTTTAAACGATGTAAATCTTCCTAACTGTGGGACACTCCCAGATTTTGGCAACTTTTGCCTAGGAAGGGTTGGAGGCGATAGATGGGACACTGAATGTCTTNAGGAATATGACAAATATAAAGGTGTTAATGAGTTATTACCNATGGCTATGGCAGTGAGTGCTAAATCGTATAATTTTGANTCNAACGGACAAGAAACGACCATTGATTTTTCAAAAATGATGCAAATGGTTAAAGATTCTGGATATAAAGGATACATTGGAGTTGAGTATGAAGGTGATATCCTATCTGAACAAGANGGAACCCTNGCAACAAGAAAATTATTGATTGATACTATTAAAAATTTGAGTTAGACAGTTTTTAATGAGTTATTTTATAAAGTTTCAGCTTTCTTTAATGATGTTTCTCCAATTCTTTATTTGGGGGTCGTGGTTTGTTACACTTGGAACTTTTTTAAGTAAAAATCTCGATGCAACAGGAATTCAAAGCTCTATAGCTTTTTCTACTCAATCATGGGGTGCAATAATAGCACCGGTTTTTATTGGCCTTATTGCTGATAAATATTTTAATGCCGAAAAAATTCTTGGGATTCTTCATTTGATTGGTGGGTATTTAATGATTCAATTATATCAATCCACATCATTTGATTTATTTTATCCTTTAGTTTTCTTTTACATGCTTCTATATATGCCAACACTAGCCCTAGTCAACTCGATTTCATTTAATCAAATGAAAAATCCTTCTAAAGAGTTTTCATCTATTAGAGTTTTTGGAACATTAGGATGGATTTTTTCTGGGATTATNATTAGCTACTTTTTTGGATGGGATTCGCAAATATCCATAAATGATGGTTTATTAAAAAATACATTTAAAATGGCAGCCATTGCTTCTTTCGCTTTAGGAATTTTAAGTTTTTTTCTTCCCAAGACACCTCCTAATTTCNCGAATAAAAAATCAAGAAAACTAAAANATATNTTAGGTTTAGATGCATTAGAACTTCTCAGAGACAAAAATTTTTTAATGTTTTTTATAACTTCCATATTAATATGTATTCCTTTAGCTTTTTATTATCAACAAACAAATCCGTTTTTAGTAAATATAGGTATGGAAAATCCGACTGGGACTATGGCTCTGGGACAAATTAGTGAGGCCCTTTTTATTTTACTCCTACCCTTATTTTTAAAAAAATTTGGATTTAAAATAACCTTAATTATTGGAATGCTTTCATGGTTTCTTAGGTACCTACTTTTTGCTTATGGAGACGTTAATGATGGCTATTACTTATTAATTTTAGGTATTTTTTTACATGGAGTATGTTATGATTTCTTTTTTGTTTCTGGTCAGATATACACCGACTTTAAAGCGGGACAAAACTTTAAAAGTTCTGCGCAAGGCCTTATAACTCTTGCAACATACGGGGTTGGTATGTATATTGGATTCTGGTTTGCAGGATTTATTTCTGATTTTTATAAAATTGGATTAACATTTAATTGGAAAATTATTTGGATTTTTCCAAGCTTAATTTCTTTATTTGTTATGTTTTTATTTATAATTATATTTAGAAATGAAAAAATTAAAACAAAAAACTAAAAAATTAATATTATGAGTAACAAAATTAGATTGGGAATCCTTGGAGGTGGAGGCGACTCATTGATAGGAGTTCTTCATAGAGTTGCGGCNAATATGTTTGATAAATATCAAATTATTGGAGGCTGTTTCAACCCTGATCCCAAACAAAATAAAGATTTTGCAGATCAAATCGGGATAAATACNAGTCGAGTATATGATACGTTTGATATTATGATTTCTGAAGAAATGAATCTACCAGAAAATGAAAGAATTCAAGCTGTTTCTGTTCTAACCCCAAATTTCCTTCATTACCCTATGGCAAAAAAATTACTTGAAAATGGGTTTCATGTAATCTGTGAAAAACCTCTAACAACATCACATGAAGAGGCTTTAGAACTTCAGAAAATTCAAAAAGAAAAAGGAACATCCTTTGCAGTAACTTATACTTATACTGGATATCCTATTATCAGACAGATGAAAGATATGATTAAAAATGGGGTAATTGGAAATATCCAAAAAGTTGATATGCAATACTATCAAGGTTGGATTAATCCAATAATTCATGATAAATCTCAAAGAAACTCAGTTTGGAGGTTAGATCCTAAAAAGGCTGGAATTAGTAGCTGTATTGGAGATATAGGGACGCATGCTTATCATATGCTGGAATATCTTACTGATATGAAAGTTGATAAAGTTCTCTCCGATCTAAATCATTTGTACAGTGATAATGAATTAGATATTGACGGAACAGTTTTAATAAGATTTTCCGACTACAGTAAAGGTGTTATCCGCGCAAGTCAGATTGCAACTGGAGAAGAAAATAATTTAACTGTTGCCATATATGGAGATAAAGGAGGNTTTAGATGGGAGCAAGAAAACCCAAATTATTTATACTTCTTAACAAATGATAAACCCCTTCAAGTTTTAAAACCTGGCAATCCATATTTATCGGAATTTTCCTTACAAGACACAAAATTACCTGCAGGACATCCTGAAGGTATTTTTGATTCTATGGGTAATATTTATAATGGCGTTGCCAGAGAAATTAATGGAGAAGATAATTTTAAAGGTGCTTATCCTACATTAGACGAAGGTGTAAGAGGAATGAAATTTATCGAAAAAGTTGTTGAATCTAACGCCAAAGGAAATATTTGGTTATCACTCTAAAACAAAAATTATGAAAACAATAAAAGGACCAGCTATATTTTTAGCTCAATTTGTTGACAGTAAAGCACCATTTAACACATTAGATGGAATGTGTAAATGGGCAGCTGATTTAGGTTACAAAGGAATTCAAATTCCAACATGGGAAAATTTTTTAATCGATGTAGATAAAGCCGCCGAAAGTAAAACTTATTGTGACGAATTAAAAGGAAAAGTTAATTCTTACGGACTAGAAATTACTGAACTAGCAAGTCATCTTCAAGGTCAGCTTGTAGCAGTTCATCCAGCTTATGATTTATTATTTGATGGTTTTGCACCAGAAAAAGTTAGAAATAACCCAAAAGCTAGAACTGAATGGGCAATTGATACTATGAAGAAAATTGCTAAAGCTAGCAGGAATTTAGGTCTTGATTATCATGGAACTTTTTCCGGATCATTACTTTGGCATACATGGCATCCTTGGCCTCAAAATCCTGCTGGATTAGTTGATCTTGGATTCAAAGAATTAGCTAAAAGATGGATNCCTATTCTTGATACTTTTGATGAAAACGGTGTTGATGTNTGTTATGAAATTCATCCTGGTGAAGATTTACACGATGGAATTACATTTGAACGATTTTTAAAAGCCACAAATAATCATAAAAGGGTTAATATTTTATATGACCCAAGCCATTTTGTATTACAGCAACTTGATTATGTCACTTATATTGATCACTATCATGAGTATATTAAAATGTTCCATGTTAAAGATTCTGAATTTAAACCAGACGGTAAGAAAGGTGTTTTTGGAGGATATGGTGATTGGTTTGATAGAGCTGGTAGGTATAGATCTCCTGGTGATGGTCAAATTGATTTCAAATCTATTTTTACTAAACTCACCTCATATGGATGTGATGTTTGGGCTGTTATTGAATGGGAATGCTGTATTAAAAGTCCTGAACAAGGTGCCAGAGAAGGTGCGCCGTTTATTAAAAGTCACATTATAGAAGCTACTGAAAAAACTTTTGATGACTTCGCTGGAATTGGAGATACTGATGAAAATTATTTAAGAAAAATTTTAAACCAAGGAAAATGAGAAATATATTTAAAATATCTTTTACCCTCTTTTTATTTTTAACTTTTGCTTCATTTAATAATCAACCAAAAAATGAAATTTCAGAATCTAGTGAATGGATTTCTCTTTTTGATGGAAAAACATTTGATGGTTGGCATAGTTATAATGGAGATGAAATATCTGAAAAGTGGAGTATTGAAAATGGGGTTATGGTTTTTGACCCTAAAAACCCTAATGTGAAAAACCTTACTAGTTCAGGAAATATTGTAACTGATCAAGAATTTACAAATTTTGAACTCTATTTAGAATGGAATGTTTCTGAAGTTGGAAATAGTGGATTATTTTGGGGAGTTAAGGAGATTGAAGGGTTAAGTCAGCCTTACTTGACCGGTGCGGAAATTCAAATTTTGGATAATGAAAGGCATCCTGATGCAAAAGATAACCCAAAATTTCATCAATCTGGAGCATTATATGACATGGTTCAACCTGAATCTGATGTGTGTAATCCTGCAGGGCAGTGGAACATAATGATTTTAAAAATAAATCATGCTGAAAACTTAGGATCTGTAAAACTCAATGGTACTAAAATTGTTGAATTTCCATTAGCTGGTCCTAAATGGGCAAAACTAGTTGAAAATTCAAAATTTAAAAATTGGGAATATTTTGGTGCATATAAAACTGGTAAAATTGGATTACAAGACCATGGTGATAAAGTTTCATTTAGGAATATAAAAATCAGAAAACTTTAAAATAAATTTTTAATTTTATTTATGATTCAGTCTATGACAGGCTTTGGTAAATCTGAAAGCCTATTATTTTCAAAAAATATTTCGATTGAAATCAGAAGCCTAAATTCTAAAAACCTTGATTTGAATTTAAGGCTACCTAACACATTAAAAGAATTTGAACCATTATTAAGAGAAAAAATTTCTAAAAAACTTAAAAGGGGAAAAATAGATTTTAATTTAACTATTGAAAATCTTAATGAAACTAACCTAAATCAAATTAATAAAACTATTATTGAGGATTACATTAATCAACTCCAACAGATTAATAAATCTGAAAAAAGTGAACTGCTTAAAATTGCAATTAAGCTTCCGGATTCTATTAAAATTAAAAAACAAAAATTAGAAAATAATTTTGTAACTAAAATAATTTCATTATCAAATAAAGTAATTGATCAAGTAATTAAATTTAGAATAAAAGAGGGGGGATCATTGAAAAAAGATTTTAATTTAAGAATTAAAAATTTAAATAAATTTTTGAATAAAATAAATAATTATGATTTAAATAGAAAAGAAAAAATTTCTTCAAAGCTCAAAAAAATTATAAATACTTTAAATATTGAAATAGATAAAAATAGATTTGAACAAGAACTAATATATTATATTGAAAAATTTGANATNAATGAAGAAAAGATAAGACTTGAGAGTCACTTAAAATTCTTTNCNGAAACATTAAAAAATGAAAAATATAATGGTAAAAAGTTGGGCTTTATTTCTCAGGAAATTGGAAGAGAAATAAANACAATAGGATCTAAATCAAACGACCTATTTATTCAAAAGATCGTAGTTGAAATGAAAGATGAATTAGAAAAGATTAAAGAACAAATATTAAATGTTCTCTAAATGAAAGCTGGAAAACTTATTGTAATATCAGCTCCATCTGGAAGTGGAAAAACTACACTTTGTGACTTTTTACTTAAAAAAATTGATCATTTAAATTTTTCAATCTCTGCAACTTCTCGCAACCCAAGGGCTAATGAAATAAATGGGAAACATTATTACTTTTTATCTTCATTGGAGTTTAAAAATAAAATTAAAAAAAATGAATTTATTGAATATGAACAAGTATATGAAAACCTTTTTTACGGTACTCTTAATTCTGAGTTAAAAAGGCTGTGGAGTTTGAATAAAAATATTTTATTTGATTTAGATGTAAAAGGTGGTATTAATTTAAAAAAAAAGTTTCCTGAAAATACTTTATCAATTTTTATAAAACCTCCTTCACTGCAAATTCTTGAACAAAGGTTAGAATTAAGGAATAGTGAATCAAAAACTATTATTCAATCAAGAATTAATAAAGCTAAAAAAGAAATCTTATTTTCTGAAAAATTTGATATTGTAATTACTAATGATAATCTGGAAGAGGCTAAAAAGCAATTATTGAAATCCGTTCTAAATTTTATATAGTTCTCTTTTGAATTATAAATTAATAATGTTAGTTTGTGTACATAATGAAAAATATAGGCTTACTTTTTGGATCATTTAATCCAATTCATAATGGTCATATATCTTTGGCAACCTTCATATTAAAACATAAACCTCTAGATGAAATTTGGTTTGTAGTCTCACCTTTAAGTCCATTTAAAAAAAGTAAAATCCTTTTGGATAAAAATGACCGTTTGGACATGGTTAAAGTAGCTATTAAACCTTTTAAAAAATTTTTTGCTTCTGATATAGAGTTTAAGATGAAAACTCCAAATTATACCATAGATACTTTATATGAAATCAAAAAGAAATACCCAGAAGACTCGTTCTCTTTAATAATTGGTGAAGACAACCTCGAAAATTTTAAAAATTGGAAAGATTCTAATTTAATAATTGAAAACTTTAAAATTTATGTTTATCCTAGAAATTTTTCAAAATCAAAGCCTAATTTAAATTTCAATACTTTATATAAAATCAATGCTCCTACGATTAATATAAGTTCAACAGATATTAGAGAATTTATTAAAAAAAATGAAGATATTGACGGATTATTATCTCCTGAGGTTTTAGATCAAATCAAAAAAAAGAAGTTTTATCTTTAATTAAAGATCTCTTAAAATAGAATC
>NHJR02000039.1 GCA_002169155.2 Flavobacteriaceae bacterium TMED220 | reverse complement strand
GAACTCGGTGTTGGCTACAGCCAGTAGTCCTGGTCAGAGTAACAATGTNACCGACACATCAGACGATGGGGATGACANTGATGGTAATACGACTAATGACGCNACGGTNGTATCGATAACAGCATCACCACTTATAGAGGTAACCAAGACATCAACAATTACNGATAATGGNGANGGAGTAGTAGGTAATGGTGATCTTATAAANTATATTATTAAAGTTCAAAATATTGGAAATGTAACGTTATCAAATGTTTCTTTAACAGATGTTCTTACCGATGGTAACGGAGGCAGTTTAACATTNAGTANCGGACCGTTTTTCTCAGGAGCNAACCAAGGGTCTGCCCAAGGAACTATTATTCCAGGTGAGATTGCAACATATATTGCTTATTTTGTAATTAATCAGGCAGTTGTAGATTCTGGAGGTGTTTCTAATACNGGTTCTGTTACTGCTTCAAGCCCAGGTAACACAAATGATGTTAGTGANCAGAGTGATGATGGTGATGACACTGACGGTAATACTACTGATGATTCGACAGATATAAATATTACAGCCTCGCCCACAATTGAGGTAACCAAGACATTTACCTTATCTGATAATGGTGATGGAAAAACAGGTGCTGGAGATTCTGTGGTATATCTAATTAAAGTAGAGAATAAAGGAAATGTAACCTTGACAGGATTAACATTAGCAGATACTCTCAAAGATGGAAATGGAAACACTCTATCATTTAATAATAGTCCAACATTCTCAGGATCAACTTTAGGATCAGCTGAAGGAGTATTAAAACCTAATGAAACAGCAAGTTATACGGCTCTTTATATTATAAGTTCAAACGTAGCAAACACTCCTAAAGTAATTAATACGGCTGTTGCTACAGCTAGTAGTCCAGGAAACAGCAATAATGTGTCTGACACCTCTGATGACGGTATTGATAGCGATGGAAATACAGTTAATGATCCAACAGAAACCTTAATTACTGAAAGCCCATCAATTGAACTTACAAAAACGGCAACTGTTACTGACAATAATTCAAATGGGAAAGTAGACATTGGTGATACAATCGTATATACTTTAGTTGTTCAAAATAATGGAAACACTATACTTACAAGTTTAAATTTAGCAGATTTTAATGTTAGAAATGATTCAAATTCAAATAGCTCATTTAATGAAACATTGACAAATACTCCAACTTTTGTTTCCTCATCTGCTGGATCATCTCAAGGGACACTTACAATTGGAGAATCCGCAACATACACAGCAACTTATATAATTTCTGAATTGGCATTCAACTCTGCAGAGAAAATTTTTAATCAAGCTTTTGTCTCCTCTCAAAGTCCTAGTGGAAATGTTACTGTTACTGATTTTTCTGATGATGGTGATGATACGGATGGTAATACAACAAATGATTATACGGAGGTCTCCTTATCTTCCTCTCCTTCAATTGAAGTAACTAAAACCTCTACAATAACTGATAATGGTGATGGTATTACAGGTAAAGGAGATATTGTCAATTATACGATAACGGTTGAAAACAAAGGAAACCGAAATTTAACAGGACTTACTATTACCGACAGTCTTAAAGATTTAAGTGGTGGAAATTTAACCATATCAAATGGTCCTTTCTTCTCTGGCTCAAGCCTAGGTTCTGCAGCGGGATCATTAAAAGTTTCTGAAACAGCAACTTACATAGCCTTCTATATAATTGATCAAGCAGCAGTTGATGCAGGAGGAATTACTAATACAGTTTCAGCAACGGCTAGTAGTCCTGGAAATACAAATGATGTTTCTGATGTAAGCGATGATGGTGATGATACTGATGGAAATANATCTGATGATCAAACAATTAACACTATAACCAGGTCACCTGCAATTGAACTTACTAAAACAGCCTCAATTACAGATAACGGTGATGGAATAAATGGATTAGGGGATGTTATTGTTTATACAATTTNAGCTCAAAATAAAGGAAATGTTACTCTTTCTAGTATAACAGTGANTGATACCTTAACTGATGGCGATGGTAATGTATTAACCCTTAGTAACGGTCCAACTTTTTCTGGATCAACTCAGTTTTCAGGTGAAGGAACGCTAAAGGTTGATGAGATTGCTACCTATACTGCTTTTTATATTGTTACCCAATCAGAAATTGATACAGGTAAAATAATAAATTCAGCAAATGTAACTGCAAGTAGTCCTGGTCAAAGTAATAATGTTTCAGATACTAGTGACAACGGAAATGATGTTGATGGAAATACAGTTGATGATCCTACTATTGTTATGATGACATTAAACCCATTGCTTGAGACAACAAAAACAGCTAATGTGTTAGACACTAACTCAAGTGGTGGGATAGATTTAGGAGACAATATAGTCTTTACAATTACTGTTGAGAATAAAGGAAATGTTACTTTAACAGGATTAAATCTAGTTGATACTTTAACTGATGGTAACGGAAACGCACTGAGTTTAACCAGTACACCTTCTTATGTCAGTTCTACTGCAACTTCTAGTATAGGTACATTAAAAGTTGGTGAGGTTGAAAGTTATACAGCTACATTTACAATAACTCAAGCTGCGGTTGACAGTGGAAGTATTATAAATAGTGTTAATGCAACTGCAAGTAGCCCAGGGAATACCAATGATGTAAGTGATATAAGCGATGATGGAAATGACTCAGATGGGAATACTTCCAACGATAATACAATAGTAAATATTCCAACAAACTCATCAATAGAAGTAACTAAAACGGCTGTAGTTAATGACGTAAATAGTAACTCATCCAATGATCAAGGAGATATTATCACCTATACTATAACTGTTGAAAACAAAGGAAATGTAACTTTATCAAATGTAACTTTAGTTGATACTTTAACAGACAATGATGGAAATGCCTTGAGTCTTTCAAGTGGTCCTAATTTTATTTCATCAACTCAAACTTCAACATTGGGTAACCTTAAAGTTGGAGAGATTGCTACTTACACTGCCTCATACACTATCAGTCTTTCAGCGGCAAATTCAGGTGCAGTTAAAAATAGTGTCAACGCAACAGCCAGTAGTCCCGGAAATTCAAATGATGTAACTGATGTTAGTGATAATGGAAATGATTCAGATGGGAATACTACCAATGATCAGACGGTAATAACAACCTCTTCACAAGCTTCTATGAAAGTTGTAAAAACTGCATCAGTAACTGATAATGGAAATGGCACCAATGGGGTTTCAGATATAATTGTTTATACAATAACAATTAAAAACACTGGTGGATATGATCTTACGGGACTTTCATTAGTTGATACACTNAGAGACAGTAATGGTAATTCTCTTTCTCTAGCTAACCCACCTGTTTTTGTTTCATCCTCTGCAGGAAGTGCTCAGGGTACATTAACAATTGGAGAAACTGCAACTTATACTGCCAGTTACACAATTTCTCAAGCTGCAGCAGATTCAGGTAGTATAATTAATTTTGTTACAGCAACGGCTAGCAGCCCAGGTAATACTAATGACGTTACAGATGTTAGTGATGATGGGAATGATGCTGACGGAAATACTTCGGATGACAATACTATTGTTTATACCTCTGCCAATCCTTCGATAGAAGCAACTAAAACTTACTCTGTTGTTGATAATGGAAATGGTACAACTGGAGTAGGAGATGTAATAGTCTACAATATTTCGATTAAAAACACAGGAAATGTTAATTTATCCAGTATAAGCTTAACTGATACATTTACTGATGGATCTACTAACACCTTAAGTCTAGACGCCGGTCCAACTTATGTTTCATCAACAGGAACCTCAACTCAAGGAAACTTAATTATTGGGGAAACTGCAACTTATACAGCCTCATATACTGTTGTTCAATCTGCGGTTGATTCTGGAAGTGTGATTAATTTTGTAACAGTTACAGCAAGTAGTCCAGGAAATACTAATGATGTTAATGATGTGAGTGATGATGGAAATGATTCAGATGGAAATTCATTAAATGACCCAACAATTACTTTGTTCAATTCTTCTACAGAAATTGAGGTAACTAAAACATCATCAGTAACTGATAACAACTCAAATTCGGTTAATGATTTAGGAGATACAATTTTTTACACCATCACAGTTGAAAATAAAAGTAATGTTTCCCTAACCGGACTTGTAATATCAGATGTTTTAACAGATGGAAATGGTAATGTATTAAGTCTTTCAACTGGTCCAACATTCATATCTTCATCTGCAAGCTCATCTCAAGGGACACTTGCTGTTGGGGAAACAGCCGTTTATTCAGCAGGATATATTGTAACACAAGCTGCATTAGACTCGGGAAGTGTTTCAAATGTTGTTACTGCTACAGCCAGTAGCCCAGGAAACACTAATGATGTAATTGATGTTAGTGACGATGGTGATGATTCAGATGGTAATACGACAAATGATCCAACAATAGTAAATCTTGTAAGTCAATCACTTGTTGGTTCAATTGAAGTGACTAAAATAGCCTCAGTTAATGATGATGGAGATGGATCTAACGGATTTGGTGATACTATTATTTATAGTATAACTATTAAAAATACTGGTAATTTAGACTTAAATTCTCTTACTATATCTGATACGTTGACAGATGGGAATGGAGGAGGATTATCTCTATCAAGTGGTCCAACCTTTATTTCATCTAGCGCCAGTTCAGCACAGGGTACCTTAACTGTTGGGGAAACAGCTACATATTCTGCAACGTTTTATATAACTCCTGAAGTATCAACTACGGGAAGTATTAATAATTCAGTTGTTGCCTTTGCAAGTACATCTGGTCAAACTAATAATGTTTCTGACACCAGTGATGATGGTGACGATACTGATGGTAATATAGTAAATGACCCTACTGTAACCAATATTGTCTCTCTACCAAAAATAGAGGTTACTAAAACTGCTTCAGTCACTGACAATAATTCAAATGGTATTAATGATTTTGGAGATACAATCAATTATGTGATAACGGTTGAAAACATAGGAAATATAACTGTCTCCGGTTTAAGTTATGTTGAAACATTCACCGATGGAAGCGGTAATGGAATTAAACTTACAACGAATCCGACATTTATATCCTCAACACAAAGTTCAACAATTGGAGTTTTAAAGTCTGGAGAAATTGCGACCTATACTGCTAATTACGTAATTGGACAATCAGCAGCTGATAGTGGTAGTATAATTAATAGTATTTTATTTAGAGGGAATAGTCCTGGAAAAGCTGGAGATGTATTTGATATTAGTGATAATGGCGACGATACTGATGGAAACTTGGCCGATGATCAAACAATTGTAACCACTATTTCAAACCTTTCACTTGAAGCTACTAAAACAGCTGAAGTTACAGATAACGGAGATGGTGAAATTGGAGTAGGTGACATAATAACTTATACTATTACTGTAGAAAACAAAGGTAATTCCACTCTTAGAGATTTATCAATTGATGATCAGTTAACTGATGGTAATGGTAATTCTTTAACTTTAAGTAATGGACCTTTCTTCTCCGGCTCAGATAAAGGATCAAACAAAGGATTATTAGTGTCAGGGGAAACAGCAACATATATAGCCTTCTATATAATTGATTCAGAATCAGCAAGTTCAGGTAAAATAATTAATTCTGTAACTGCCTCAGCCTTTGGTCCAGGTTCTACATCTAAAATTACTGACGTAAGTGATAACGGCAATGATACTGATGGTAACACTTCAGATGATCCAACAATTGTATATATTGCTCCAAGACCAGAAATTGAAGTAACTAAAACTGCTTCAGTTACAGATAATGGTGATAATGTAGTTGGTTCAGGTGATATAATTACTTATACAATATCTATCAAAAACACTGGTAATATAATTTTAAACAATCTTATTTTAGAAGATANTTTAAAAGACGGCAATGGTAATAATTTAAACCTAAGTAACGGTCCGTTTTACTCCGGTTCTGATTTAGGTTCAGGTCAAGCCTTTTTAAAAGTTGGAGANACTGCAACATATACAGCATTTTACATTGTTTCTCAGTCTGACGCTGATTCAGGTAAAATTTCAAATTCTGTTAAGGTAACTGCTACTAGTCCAGGAAATAATTCAGATGTATTTGATATTAGTGATGATGGGGATGATACAGACGGTAATACAGTTGATGATCCAACCGAGATATTTATTTATGTTATACCATCAATAGAGGTAACAAAATTAGTTTCTGTGATTGATAATGGTGATGATGAAACCGGACCAGGNGATATTCTTAATTATAAAATATTAGTCGAGAATACCGGTAATAGTTTACTTCAAAGCATAATTATTGAGGATATTTTAAAGGACGGAACCGGAAATCTATTGAGTTTAAACAGTGGACCTAATTTTNTCTCTTCTTCGATGTCCTCATCAGAGGGTAGTCTGAAAGCTGGAGAGATTGCAACATATGAAGCATCATATACTATTGAAGAGGCTACCTCAGATACTGGAAAAGTAGAAAATGTTGTAATAGCTACTGCTAGTAGCCCAGGAAATACAGAGGATGTTTCTGATGTAAGTGATGATGGTGACGATGAGGATGGAAATATTTTTGATGATCCAACTGTAACAAAAATCACATATGTCAAACAAGGTATAGAAATATTTAATCTTGTTACTCCTAATGGAGATAATATGAATGACTTCTTTAAGATTAAAGGAATTGAAAGTTTCCCTGAAAACTCTATTAAAATTTTCAATAGATGGGGAGTTTTAGTATTTGAATCAGATGATTATGGTAACACAAGTAGTTCTGATAACGTATTTAAAGGCTTTTCAAAGGGAAGAATTACAATTCAGAAAAACAAAAGATTACCAACGGGGACATACTATTACATAATTTATGTTTCTAATGAAAAAACAAAAACGAAGAAATATAGTGGCTATTTATTTTTAACTAATTATTAAAACTTAGATGAGAATTTTAAAACATAATTATATTTTTCTAATAATCTTAACAAAGATGTTGATGTTTTCATATTCATATTCTCAACAAGATCCTCAATATTCTCAGCACATGTATAATACTCAAATCATTAATCCTGCATATGCAGGTTCCAGAGGTTATTTGAGTTTAGACTTATTAAGTAGAACTCAATGGCTTAATCTAGAAGGATCCCCAAAAACAACAAGTTTTTCTATAGATACTCCAGTCGGTCAATCAGAAAGAATGGGTCTGGGGCTATCAATTGTAAGAGATGAATTAGGTCCATCTGTAAATAATAGATTTAATATAGATTATGCATATTCAATTAATTTTATGTTTGCTAAATTAACATTTGGTCTTAAAGCGGGAGTCAATCAACTAAACATTGACTTTTCTGATTTAAATATTTTTGATCCCATGGATCCAGTTTCTCAAAATGACATTGATCAAAAAATAAAACCAAATTTTGGTCTTGGAATTTATTTCAATACTCAAAATTATTATTTGGGCTTTTCAGTCCCCAATCTTTTGGAGACAAATTATTTTGACGACATTAATTTTCAAAATGGATTTTCATCAAGGATTTCCGATAAAATACACTACTATTTAATTGGGGGGTATGTGTTTCAATTAGGATCAAACCTAAAAGTTAAGCCCACAACAATGTTTAAAATTGTTGATGGTTCTCCAATTCAATGGGATGCATCCCTTAATTTTTTGATTAGTAATACTGTTACTTTAGGCACAGCATATAGNCTTGATTCAGCTTTAAGTTTTTTAGCTGGATTTCAAATGTCAGAAAAATTATTTGTTGGTTTAGGATATGACTATTCAACAACTATTTTAAAAGATTTTAATGATGGCACGTACGAAATAATTTTTAAAATAGGTTTATTTAATAATAGAACAATAATAACACCAAGATTTTTTTAAAATGGAATGTATAATAATTAGAAAAATCAATTTAATATAAAATGAGAATATTAGCAATATTATTCNTATTACTTATTCCTTTATCATCTTTTTCTATTAGAGGAGAGAAATTTGATTCCATTATTTTCTCCAATATTCAAGAATTTAAGGTTTATCATGTTATTGTTGGATCATTTAAGTCTTATTATTATGCTTACGATTATAAAAAATCAATCCAAAATAATGGCTATAATGATGTAGTTATACTTCCAATTAATGATAGAAATCTTTACAGGGTTTCAATAAAAAGTTTTTCCACTAATATTGCTGCTCAAGAGTATATAAAAAAAATTAAGGGATTTGAAAAAATAATTATTGAAGAAGTCTTTACCAGTCAATCTAAAATCGAAATTCCAACTGAAATAAATAATTCTAACTTGAAAATAAATGATTTTGAAACTGAGTTATCTTCAAACGATTTAGAGGAAATTATTATACCTGACGATATTGACGAAAACATAAATGATACTATTGTTTACGAATCAGAAGATATAGAAAATCCTAAAGAAATTGGTGTTGTGGATAACATATCCATTTTAGATACAATTAAAATAAAAACATTTCATGTGATTTCTTCATCTACTAAATCATATTATTATGCATATGATAATGTCAAAGAACTCAAAAACCGTGGTTATGATAATGCTGTTGTTTTACCTTTAAATAAAAATAATCTATATCCAATATCAATTGATAATTTTAACTCTATAAACGATGCTAATAACTCTATTTCTTTAAATAATGATTTTCCTAACCTAAGAATAGATTCTATCATAAGATTTGTTAGTGCTGATGAAATTAATAAAAATAGAAAACAAGAAATTATTAATGAAGAAAAGTCAATTGCATTNGAAAATCCTAATGGAACTAGTATTCTTGAAGATGATATTGATAAAAAACAGNATTTTTCAGAAGATGTTTCTTTGGATGAAAACTCATTACCCNATGACTCTCAATTAGAGGATGAAAATACTTTAGCTGANGAAGTGGATGAGTATGCGGGAATAGAAGATCCTCAATTAGAGGATGAATATGCTTTAACTGAGGAANTGGATGAGTATGCGGGAATAGAAGATCCTCAATTAGAGGATGAATATACTTTAACTGAGGAAGTGGATGAGTATGCGGGAATAGAAGATCCTCAATCAGAGGATGAATATGCATTACTTGGAGAAGTAGATAATTATGCTCCACCTGATGACATCAATTCCTTCGCACAGGAGTCCCTTACTCCAGATCAAGTCATACCTGTTTCAAATAATTCTGAAAATAGCATAAATGAATATGAAAATGATTCTAAAATTGATGTTGTTCCCGAACCAATATTATCAGAAAAAAATGAAAAAAGTAATAAGTTAAGAGTAAATATTTTCGATGCAAAGAAAAGATATGAAAGGACTTCTTATATGGATGCCCAGAATAAATATCTTAAACTACTAAGAACTGGAAAAGAAACTCAAGAATCACTAGAATATCTAGCGAATACATATTTTAATAATAGTCAATATGATAAAGCTGTAACATGGTATAATAAGCTTTTAGTTAAATATCCAGAGGAAGTTTCTGAGGAAAATTTATTTAGGGCTTCATTAAGTTTTAAAAGTGTAGGGGCATATGATGTTTCAGACGATTTAATGAGAAAATATCTAAAAAAATCAAATAATTTAATTATTAAAAATGAGTTCGAAAATAATCCAAATTATTTAGATACAATTTATTCAAATTCCCGAAGACATAGACTAATTAAAACTAATATAAATACAGAGAATTCTGAATTTGGACCCAGTTTTTATGGAAACGAAAAGGTTGTTTTTTCCTCAACTACAAGCAGTACAGGTGATGATGAATATGAATGGTCAGGTGAAAAGTTTTTAGATTTATTTGAAGCTGAAATTGACTCGTTAGGGGAGATTTCTAATCCAAAAATATTAAATGGGCAAGTTAATACAATGTATCATGAATCAAGTGCGGCTTTTTCTAATGATTTAAAAACCATGTATTTTACAAGAAATAATTATACAGATGGAAGATTGGCATCTGATAGAAATCGAAAAGTCAGGTTAAAGCTATACTCAGCTACAAGTGATGATGGAGAAAGTTGGAGTAATATAAAAGAGTTGCCTTTTAATAGCGATCAATATTCTGTGGCTCATCCAACATTAAGCAAAGATGGCAAAAGATTGTATTTCGCTTCTGATATGACAGGATCTTATGGTTATTCTGATATTTGGTATGTTGATATTTTTGAGCAAGACGATGAGATTTTATATGGCAATCCAATTAATCTTGGTCCTAAGGTCAATACTGAATTTAGAGAGTCTTTTCCATTTATTGATGATAATGACTTGTTATATTTCTCAAGTGACGGCAGAATAGGTTTAGGAGGGTTTGATGTATTCAAAACTGAATTAAACAGAAGAGGTTTTCCAAGTCAAGCAGAAAATTTAGCAGAACCAATTAATAGTCCTTTTGATGATTTCGGGTTTGTATATAATAATTCAAAAAAATTTGGATATATCTCTTCAAACAGAAGCGGTTTTTTGGGAAGTAAGTCTGATGAAGTTTATAAAGTTAAATTAAATAAATGTGATTATGTAATTCAGGGTATAGTAAGAGATTCTAATACTAGGGAGATTATTCCAGGTGCACTAGTTAAGCTTTTAAGTAAAGACGGTAGGCTCTTGTCTCAAGTTAGGGCAGATGATAAAGCGAGATATTCTTTTGATGATAATTTTGATTGTGACAAAAGTTATATTTTGGAGGTCTCTAATGGAATAGGATATGGTGTAGTTAGAAATGAGATTACAACAAGTAATATATCAAATAAATTGGTGGAAGATTTTGATTTAGATTGGGCACAGGATTGTATTCCAAGTGACTTAGAATGCATTTTAAAATTAAATCCTATTTATTTTGATTTAGATGAATCTTATATTACTTCTGATGCAAGAGTTGAATTAAATAAGGTTTATGTTGCTATGATAAAAAATCCAGAAATGAGAATTCAAATTGAGTCACATACTGATTCCAGAGCTAGTGAAAAATANAATTTAAGACTTTCAATTCGTCGTGCCAAGTCAACGAAAGCATGGCTTGTTAAAAAAGGTATAGATTCTAACAGAATTAATGAAAGAGGATTTGGTGAAGGGCAATTAGAAAATTATTGTGAGGATAATGTTGATTGTGATGAAAAAGAACATCAATTAAATAGAAGGTCAGTTTTCACAATAATTAATTAAGGATAAAAAAAACAATCTATAAATATTTTTATTTATAATTTTGATTTGACATTATATGGTTTTTAATTTATGTACAAGTTTTTATTTTTTTTTATTATTTCAATATATAGTTGCTCTAAAAATGATTATCAAAATGATTGTAATGGTGAGCCAATAATTGATTCCGTTTGTATTGAATTATATGATCCTGTGTGTGGTTGTGATGGTGAAACTTATTCAAATTCATGTTTTGCTTTATCAAAAGGAATTAAAAACTGGAGTGATGGTGAATGTAAATAATTAAGTTATGGATTTAGATTTTTTTTTCAATATAATACGTAATGGAAATTTTGATGATTTTACCAAAGCAATAGAGTCTGAAAATGATTTAATTAACATAAAAGACGAAAGAGGTACAACACCATTAATTCTCGCTTGTTATAATGACCGTATTAGTATGATTGAATTTTTATTAGAAAAGGGAGTTGATGTTAATCAAAAAGATTTATCAGGAAATAGTGCTTTGATGGGGGCTTGTTTTAAAGGATTTATTGAAACCGTGAAAATTCTTATTAAACATAATGTGACTATTGATTCTCAAAATTTTACTGGTTCAACTGCATTAATTTATAGTGCTATGTTTAAACAAAAAGCTATTTATGATTTACTTATAAAAAGTGGCGCTAATCCAAATATAAAAGATAAAAAAGGTAATTCAGC
>NHJR02000038.1 GCA_002169155.2 Flavobacteriaceae bacterium TMED220 | reverse complement strand
AAATCTCCAAAAAAAGTTCCACTTTGGTGAGGATTTTCTCCATATCTTAACTTTNTTGATTTCTNATAGCTTATTTTTAATAAATCAGAATTAGTNTTNAGATAATTAAATATAGATGTATCATAATGTGAACTTATATTAAAGGCTTTCGCTGCAAATATTTTTCTTTCTTCTATCGATATAAAACAATTATTTTTAGTGATAATTTTCAAGAATAAATCGTAATCTGACTTATTAGAAATACAAGTGACATCTCTGTAGTTTTTTGCTGCAGCTCTTATTAGTGAAATACCACCAATATCAATTTTTTCAATAATTTCGTCGTTTTCAGCCTTTGAAAGAACTGTTTTTTCAAAGGGGTATAAATCAACAATAACTAAATCAATCATTGGTATTTTATAAGTTTCTAATTCTTGTTGATCTGAAAAATTATTTTTGCGATTAAGAATTCCTCCAAATATTTTAGGATGAAGGGTTTTAACTCTTCCTCCTAGGATAGATGGATAGGATGTAATACTTTCTATTGAAATCACTTCATAGCCTAGGCCTTTTATGAATTTTTCTGTCCCACCGGTCGAATATATTTTAACTTTGTGAGCACTAAGTTTTTCTAAGATAGGTTCTAAACCATCCTTATCAAAAACTGAGATAAGTGCTGAACTAATTTTTTGCATTTTCACTTTAAATATTTTTTATAAAAATTACTTAGATTAATTAAAATAATAAGAAATTTGATTACCGCAAACAAAATTAAGAAATTTGACAGTTAAGAATTTTTAAAAAGATATTANTTTTAAACTTTTATTTAACATTTGAGTCAAAAATTAAAAACATTTTACTTTTGGTTAAACCTTTATTTCACATATTAATAATTTTAATTTCAACTAAATTATTTTCGTTTCAAGAATTAAAAGTTCAAAGAGATTCAATTGTTTTAGATTCTTTAAATAAATTAGATGAAATAATAATTTCAAAAAGAAAAAAAACATCAAGTAAATCATTCATTAACAGCCAAAATATAATAAATGTTAGTTCTGAGGAGCTATTGAAAGCCGCTTGTTGTAATTTATCTGAAAGTTTTGAAACAAATCCATCAATTGATGTGAATTTTTCTGATGCAATTTCAGGAAATAAACAAATAAGTATGTTAGGTTTAAAGGGGCCTTATATTTTAATTTCTCAGGAAAATATACCAGTTTTACGTGGTGGAGCTCAAACTTACGGATTAACATTTTTTCCTGGCACATGGATTGAAAGTATGCAAATCACAAAGGGTATGGGAAGTGTGATTAATGGATTTCAAAGCATAGCTGGTCAAATTAATTTTGAAATAAAAAAACCCTACAATGAACCTCCATTTTTTGTGAACCTTTATTCAAATTTGAAGGGAAAAAAAGAATTTAATTTTCATTTTACTAAAAAAATAAATCAAAAATTATTTTCAAGTTTATTTTTCCATGGTAACGAAAGAAAAATGAGAATGGACGATAATGGAGATGATTTTTTAGATGCACCCTTAAATAATCAAATAAATTTTATTAATAGATGGCAATATTTAGATTTGGAAAAGGGATGGATAAGTTTTCTAAATATTCAGGGAGTAAGAGAAAATAAAATTTCTGGAAATATTAATTATGACTTTCAAAAAGACTACAAGTCAAATAGTATTTGGGGTAGTAGAACTGAGACTAATCGCTTCGATATATCATATAAATTAGGATATGTATTTCCAGATACTCCATATAATAATTTTGGTTTACAAATATCAAAAAATCATCATGATCAAAATTCAATTTTTGGGTTAAGGCAATATAATTTAAATCATCAAAGTTTATTTGGATCATTACTTTTCAATACTATAATTGGAAATACACTAAATAAAATAAAACTAGGGATTTCTTTTTCAAAAGATAAATATGATGAGGATGCAGATTTATTTTCTTTCAAAAGAGAAGACAGCTCGTTTGGGGCATTCATTGAATATGCCCTTGAAGGAGTTGAAAAAATAAGCTTAATTTCAGGTTTAAGNATAGATAATCATAATAGATTTGGTACTTTTTTAACTCCACGATTTCATTTAAGGTATTCTTTGAGTGATAGGTCATCATTAAAATTTTCAATAGGTTCTGGAAGGAGAATAAAAAATATTTTTGCTGAAAATCAAAAATTATTTAGTTCTAATAGATTGATTCAAATTGATAAAAAAAATGGAAATNTTTATGGATTAATGCCAGAGAAAGCATATAATTACGGATTTAGTTTCATTCAAGGATTTACATTTTTAAAAAATCAGGGACAGTTTTCAATTGATTATTATAAAACTGATTTTATAAATCAGGTAATTGTTGATTGGGAAAATCCTAAAACAGTTTTTTTCTATAATTTGGATGGGAAAAGCTATTCTAATAGCTTTCAATTAGAAATAGATTATAATTTGTTTAGAAAACTTGATTTAAAAATAGCTTATAAGAATCAAAAAACTTTAACTGATTACAAAATTGGAAGACTACAGAGGCCTTTGACTCCTGAAAATAGATTTTTTCTAAACTTAAGCTATATTAAAGATAAAAATGGTNTAGATACATGGAGGTTTGATTATACATTACAGGGTATAGGTAAACAAAGAATTCCAGAAAATATCCTTAATTTTGATGATTCCTTTTCAAAAAAATATTTTATTTCTAATTTTCAAATCACAAAAGTTTTTTCTGAAAAATTTGAGTTATATTCAGGTATTGAAAANTTGGGAGGTTACACTCAAAANAATCCTATTATTGGATCTAAAGATCCATTTGGCTTAAATTTTGATTCAACTTTAATTTATGCACCAATTATGGGAGAAANTATNTATTTTGGTTTGAGATATAATTAAAAAAGATATTTATGAAATATAATTTATTTTTATTTTTTATGGTTTTTCAATTTTATTTTTTTTATGGTCAAAAAAAAGAAATTATAAAAACATCATTTAAAGTTGATGGTGTTTGTTATATGTGTAAGAATAGGATCGAAAAAACTGTTTTTAAAATAAAGGGTATTAAACACACTAATTGGGATATTTCATCTAATGAAATTTTAGTTATTTATGATAACAATAAGGCTTCAATTGAAAATATTCACAAAAAAATAGCTGGTTCGGGTCATAATACTCAGATAGAGTTTGCTTCTGACAGCATATACAATAACTTACCTGAGTGTTGTCTTTACAAAAAAAAAGATAAAAAAAAACTGCTTAATCATTAAGCAGTTTTTTTAGAAGCTAAATTACATCATTCCAGGCATACCACCACCACCCATTGGTGGCATTGGAGGTCCTGCAGGAGTTTCTTCTTTAATGTCAATTAATCCACATTCAGTGGTAAGAATCATACCTGCAACTGATGCTGCATTTTCTAGTGCTACTCTGGTGACTTTTTTAGGGTCAATTATACCTTCTTTAAGCATATCAACATATGATCCATTTTTGGCATTGTAACCAAAATTCTTGTTTCCTTCACTAACTTTAGAAACAACTACAGATCCTTCACTTCCAGAGTTTTCAACAATTGTCCTTAGAGGAGATTCAAGAGCTTTATTTATAATTTGAATTCCAGTAAGTTCATCAGGGTTTTCGGTTTTAATTTTATCTAGACTAGATTGAGCATTTAAAAGAGCAACTCCACCTCCAGCAACAATTCCTTCTTCTACAGCAGCTCTTGTTGCGTGAAGAGCATCATCTACTCTATCTTTCTTTTCCTTCATTTCCACTTCAGATGGGGCACCAACATATAAGACAGCAACACCACCAGATAATTTAGCTAAACGTTCTTGAAGTTTTTCCTTATCATAATCAGAAGTTGTAGATTCAATTTGAGATTTGATTTGATTTACTCTATCCTCAATATTTTTTGAGTCTCCAGAACCATTTACAACTGTAGTGTTATCTTTATCTATTGTCACTTTTTCACTCGTCCCAAGCATTTCAATCGTAGTATTTTCAAGTGTAAAACCTCTTTCTTCTGAGATAACTGTTCCACCAGTTAAAATTGCTATATCTTCTAACATTGCTTTCCTTCTATCACCAAATCCTGGGGCTTTGACAGCTGCAATCTTTAAGGAACCCCTCAATTTATTTACAACAAGTGTCGCTAGAGCTTCTCCATCAACATCTTCAGCAATTATCATAAGTGGTTTACCAGTTTGTGCAACTGGCTCTAAAACTGGGAGCAAGTCTTTCATAGCAGATATTTTCTTATCATAAAGAAGAATATAGGGTGTTTCTAAATCTGCTTCCATTTTTTCAGAGTCAGTAACAAAGTAGGGTGAAATGTATCCTCTATCAAATTGCATACCTTCAACAACATCAACATATGTATCAGTACCTTTAGCCTCTTCAACTGTGATAACTCCTTCTTTTCCAACTTTTTCAAAAGCCTCTGTAATTAGTGAACCAATATTTTCGTCATTATTAGCAGAAATACTAGCCACCTGATTTATTTTTTCTGAGGAATTTCCAACCTCAACTGATTGCTTTTCAAGTTCATTAACAACTGAGGAAACAGCTTTATCAATTCCTCTTTTAAGATCTAATGGATTTGCACCGGCAGCGACGTTTTTTAAACCTTCCTTAACAATCGCTTGAGCAAGGATAGTTGCAGTAGTAGTTCCATCTCCAGCCAAATCATTTGTTTTGGAAGCAACTTCTTTAACCATTTGGGCACCCATATTTTCAAGTGGATCTTCTAATTCAATTTCTTTTGCAACAGTTACTCCATCTTTAGTTACTTGAGGAGCTCCAAAAGACTTACCAATTATTACATTTCTTCCCTTTGGACCAAGAGTTACTTTAACTGCGTTAGCTAAAGAATCAACGCCTTTTTTGACACCATCTCTAGCTTCTAGATCAAATATAATTTTTTTTGCCATTTTATTTAGTTTTAAATTATTGCAAGAATATCATTTTCTTTCATTATCAGGTAATCTCCTCCTTCATGTTGAAGTTCAGTACCTGAATATTTTCCATAAAGTACGTTATCTCCAACTTTAAGAGTAACAGGATTTTCTTTAGTGCCTGGTCCGACCGCAACTACTTTTCCTTTTTGAGGTTTTTCTTTTGCAGAATCAGGAATGATAATACCTGAAGATGTTTTAGTTTCAGCAGCAGCAGGTTCTACTAGTACTCTGTCTGCTAAAGGTTTTATATTAATTTTACTCATAAATTTATATTTTTAATAAATATTTTTCACAAATTATGCCAATCGAACAATTGTCAGTAATAAAACAAAAAAATAATTTTTATACTGACAAGCTGGCATTTAAGCTTAAAAATCAATTATTTGTTGGTTCAAGTTCTATAGTTTCAGGTATTTCTTCCTGTAAAACTTCAGAAGGTATTTCTTCGATTGATTGCTCAATACCATCAATAAGTTTGGATTCATTGTTAATAATGTTGTTTTTGGAATCAAGAGAAAAATTAGAAAGAAGTATTAAAATTAGAAGTAGTGAACCTAAAACCCAAGTACTTTTGTCTAAAAAATCGGTTGTATTTTTAACTCCACCCATCTGTTGAACACCTCCTCCAAAAGAAGAAGATAAACCTCCACCTTTAGGGTTTTGAACCATTATAACAATTACAAGAAGTATGCATACTAAAATAATTAATGCGATAAAAATTGAAAAAGTATTCAAAATTTTAGTTTTTACTTTGTTTTTGTAATTTTTTTATAAGCTTAATTTGGTTTGCAAATAAACTATTTTTTTCTGGATAATTCAAACTTAATATTTTATATGCAATTAATGCGTTATCATATTTTTCCTGTTTTAAGTATAATTTGGCTAAAGTTTCAGTCATGAACTCATCTTCATTGAAAATGTAATTTTCAATATTTTTATTGATGTTNTTAGANTCAATAACTTTTGGCATTTTAGGGTTTTTTTCTAAAAAATCATTAATTATTTTTGAGTTATTAGAATTTTTTAAATCAAATTTTGATTTTTCTCTTGTCCAAGTAATCCATTCATTAAAACTTTTTTTGATTTCATTTTCACTTGATTTTTTTCCAGGATTTGAATATTTAATTTCAATTTTTTTAGTTTTTTTACTATCTCTTTTACCGTTTTCATTTAGCCAACTATGTAATTGTCTTCTATCAAAACTAATAATAGCTGTTTTTTTCAAAATCTCATCATAGTTATATTTTTTTTGATCTTTTAAAAATTTTAAATAGATAGCATAAATATTTTGGCAATAGGGGTATTTATAAATTAATCTTTCAATTTCAATTAAATGTTCTTGATTTTTGTAATCATAATTTTCAAGTATTGAAATGTATTGTTTTTTATTCATTTTACCACTTCGCTAAAGATGCATTAAAAATATCTTGTGTTATTCTTTCAAAAATTTCTTTGTGAGCAGTTTCTTTAATTTCAAAAACTTGAACATCGGCTGGAAAATCAAAATAAAAAGAAAATGTTCTTTCAAATGAATCTTCTTCTTTTCTTATATTTAAATGACTCACTAAAACTTTAATTGATAGTCTATTTTGAGATGCAGTATTTTGAGAAGTTGCAGACATAGGAGAAACTCGATATTCAACTATTTGACCACTGTAGACCAAATCGCCACCATTTTTCACAAGGTTAAGATTTGTTTGATTAATTAAAAGATCTTGAAGTGCAAGAGTAAAGTCGCGATCTAAACCAGGTTCTACAATAGAACCAGGTCTATTACCAGCTTGATTCTCAAAATAATCTACTTGGAAAGTTTCCACTCCAGCAGGAATTGAAGCTCCAGTGAAAGAATATACACCACAACCTATTAAAACTAAAAATACTAAAATAAAGGACAAAAACTTAATCTTCATCATCTACATTTAAATTAAATTGTTTAATTTTTCGATAGAGAGTTCTTTCAGAGATACCTAATTCTTGAGAAGCTACTTTACGTTTTCCTTTTGCTCTTTCAAGGGCACTTTTAATCATTTCAATTTCCTTTTCAAGTAAAGATAACGGTTCTTCTTCAATAACTGAATCGGCATAATCAAATTCAGAATTATTTGATGAAGTATTTAAAACTTCACTTTGATTTGAAGTTTTTTCAAATGAAATAGCCTCATTAGAATTATTAAGATTTTTTGAAACATCATTCTCGTTTTGATANATTTTATCTATTAAATTTTTATTTTTCTTCTGAACTAATTCAGTCGAGCTTTCATTTAGAATTTCCAAGGTTAACTTCTTTAAATCATTTATATCATTTTTCATGTCGAAAAGCACCTTATAAAGAATTTCTCTTTCTGATGAAAAATTATTGTCAGTATTTGTTTTTTTTATTAGTGCAGGTAACTGATGATCAAAATCAGGTAGATAGTTTTTAATTATTTCAGAATCTAATTTTCTTTCTTTTTCTAGAACTGAAATTTGTTCAGCCACATTTCTAAGCTGTCTAATATTACCATTCCAATTATATTTTGTTAATGCTGTTTTAGCAGTCTCATCTAGAGATAATGGAGGCATTCTATATTTTAAACCAAAATCAGAAGCAAATTTTCTAAATAAGAGGGGGATATCATCTTTTCTCTCTCTAAGTGGGGGAAGATTAATTTCTATTGTACTTAATCTGTAATATAAATCCTCTCTAAATTTTCCTTTCTGTATTGCATCTATCATTTGTAAGTTTGTTGCTGCAACTATCCTNACATCAGTTTTTTGGACTTTGGACGAACCTACTTTTAAAAATTCCCCATTTTCTAATATCCTTAGTAATCTCACCTGTGTTGGAAGGGGTAATTCTCCTACTTCATCTAAAAAAATTGTTCCACCATCAGCAACTTCAAAATAGCCACTTCTTGTGGAGGTTGCCCCAGTAAAAGCACCCTTCTCGTGACCAAATAACTCACTGTCTATTGTTCCCTCGGGTATTGCTCCACAATTTACAGCAATATACTTTGAATGTTTTCTGTTGGAATATTGATGAATTATTTTGGGGATATTTTCTTTTCCAACTCCGCTTTCCCCTGTAACTAAAACAGAAATATTTGTTGATGCTACTCTGAGAGCTTTTTCTAAAGCTCTATTCAAACTATCGTCAATTCCAATAATACCAAATCTTTGTTTAATTGTTTGAATGTTATCCATAATTTTTAATTTAAATTTTTTTGGATATGTTTATCCCTTCTCCTATTAATGTTGCACTAGTACATTCCATAATTTTAACGTCAACAAAATCTCCAATTTTAAATTTCTTTTTTGGAAAGACAACTACTGTATTTTGGGAAGATCTTCCAGACCAAAAATTTTCTGATTTTTTTGATTTTTTTTCGATTAAGACGGTCAATGTTTTTCCTATATTCTTTTTGATTCTATAGTAACTATGTTCTTGTTGTTTTGTAATAATTTCTTTTAATCTTCTTTTTTTGACTTTTAAAGATACGTTGTCTTCCATTTTTTTTGCAGCAAGAGTTCCAGGTCTCTCGGAATAAGTAAACATATATCCAAAATCATATTTAACATAATCCATTAATGAAAGTGTTTGATTATGATCACCTTCGGTTTCCGTGGGGAAACCAGTAATCATGTCATAAGATATGCTGCATTCAGGAATGATTTTTCTGATTTTATCAATCAAATTAAAATATTCTTCCCTTGTGTGAAGTCTATTCATTTTTTTTAAAATTCTGTCGCTTCCAGATTGAACAGGTAAATGAATTGATTTGCAAATATTAGGATATTTGGACATAACTTCAATAACATCAATAGTCATGTCTTGTGGGTTTGAAGTTGAAAATCTAATTCTCATTTTAGGTTTGTTTCTTGCAATCATTTCAAGAAGATTGGCAAAATTCAATGCAGTTTTTTTATTAATTTCAGGAGCTTTTTCAAAATCCTTTTTTAAACCACCTCCATACCATAAATAACTATCAACATTTTGACCCAAAAGAGTGATTTCTTTAAATCCTTGGTTATATAGCTGATTTATTTCATTTAAAATACTTTTTGGATCTCTACTTCTTTCTCTTCCTCTGGTAAATGGAACAACACAAAAAGTACACATATTATCACATCCTCTTGTTATGGATACTAAAGCACTTACCTTATTTGAATTAATCCTAACAGGAGATATATCGCCGTAAGTTTCATCTTTAGATAAAATTACATTTACAGCGTCTCTTCCAACCTCAATTTCTTTCAACAAATTAGGTAAGTCTTTGTATGCATCAGGACCTACAACTAAATCAACTATTTTTTCTTCAATTAAAAATTTATCTTTTAATCTTTCAGCCATACATCCAAGAACACCGACTTTAAAATCAGAATTATTTTTTTTTAGTGAATTAAATTTTTCAAGTCTTTTTCTTATTGTAAGTTCTGCTTTTTCACGAATAGAACAGGTATTAATTAGAATTAAGTTAGCTTGATTTGGAGATTTAACTGTTTTGTAACCTTCTTTTAGTAAAATTGATACTACAATCTCAGAATCAGAAAAATTCATTTGACATCCATAACTTTCTATATAAAGCTTTTTTATTTTGGAAGATTTGGGAATATTTCTTTTCGACTCTTCATNAAAATTACGTGTTATTACTTCTCCATTAAAAGCATGAGGATTTTTATTTTCAGAAGCTATTTCAGAAATACCCATTAACTATAAAAATTTATTAATACTAAAAATTAAAAACTGTAATATGTAAAATTAATGAATTTAATTTAAATATGCCATAATGTCATGCTGTAGAATTAGCAAGAAAAAGTTTAGTTAAATTAATTTGAATTGTATAATTTAATTACTAATTAAAACTAGGCTTGGATCAAANGGAAATCTNCCAAAGGATTTTCCATAAATAGCAATACCTCCATCATCATTAGTATNNATTTTTATTTTTAATTCACCATTTTTTTTTGAATCAATTAATTTTTGATTATCGATAGGTATTTTTATTAAATATCCATAAGANCCGGCTTCACTTAAANTCGGGTTTTTAGATTTTATTTGATTATGCCATGATAAAACCCCTCTGTGGTCAGCAGGNTCATCAGATAATGTAACTGATTTGACATTTACATCATTAAAAGAAATATTTATTTTAGAAGGAAATAAATTTTCATCAGTCATTGGATAAGAGTTAGGGTTTTTACTTGGGCTTACAATAGATCCTTTCATCCAATCCATTCCAGCNTCAACATAATCAAGACCTTCTTTGTCTTTATCAAATAATTGCTTAGCTGATGCTTCAATAATAAAATAGGCTTCTTTTAAATTTGAGATTTTTAAATCATAAGGGATTTGAATTTTATATTCAAAAAAGCCACTTCCAGTTCCGTTTATTTTTTTTCCATTTAGAACTTCCCATGATTTTTTGGACCACTTCGAATTTGAAATTTTGTTAGCAGGAACAGTTATAGTTTTTATTCCTTTTATTTCTTTTAATGAATTAACATCAAAGTGCATAAAGTTTTTGTGTAGTGTAACATTATTTTTTGTTTTTAATTTTAATGTTAATTTAGAAAGACCATTTTCTTCAGGAAGTTTTATTTTAATGGGATTAAGATTTTTATTTATCCAAGGTTTATAATCAAATGTCAATTGTTTTGATAAAATTAATTTAGATTGACCAAAACTATTTAAATGAGTTAATTCATATTCTAAATATAGTTCATCTCCATAATCTTTGCCAGTCATTGAGGAAATGTATATTGGTACGTCAACTTCATCACCACCTTCAACAGATTTGCAAATTTCAACACCCGTAGATATATAAATTGGGGAATGAAAATCATTTAAATTCATTCCATCTAATATTTTATCTAGGCCATCTATTTTTTTAGATCTATCAAATTTCCAATAACCGTTCCACTCGTTAATAACATCATGATGTTCTGTATAAAGCCAACCAGCAACTTCAGGAAATTTTCTAAAACTGTTTATCATTCTATGGTAATCATAACTCCAATCTACATCACCTGTACTTCCTTTATATCCCCAAACATTACCAGATTCCGAATTTAGAAAAGGTTGCTTTCCTTGCTTAAATCCTTTGTAATATAAATGTGTACTTCCTTCATAATTTTTATCTGTTTGTTCTTTTAAATAATTTTCCCATTCATACCCAGGCAAGTAGACATGCCATGAGTTAATATCTGTAGCGGTGTGAAGACCACCGCAACAAAGAGAATTATCTTCAACAAGTCTGGTCGAATCAAGAGATTTAGCTAAATAGTACATTGAAGTCACCCAATTATATGTTTCGGGTAAAATTTTATTTTTAGTTTTTAGTCCCCATTGTTCATTAAATAAAACCCAGGAAAAAATTGAAGGATGATTATAATCTCTTTTTATCATTTCTTTTAAAGTGTATTCAGATTCATCTCTCATGAATTTATCTGGTTCACCCCAAGAATTTGGAAGATCCTCAACTACAAGTAAACCTAATTTATCAGCCCAATATAGCTTTCTTGGGATTTCTACTTTAATATGAACTCTAATTCCATTTAAACCAATTGATTTACTTCTTAATATTTCTTCTTTCATGAAATTATCACTTGGGAAGGTATAAAAACCATCAGGATGGTATGATTGATCTAGAGCAATTTGTAAATAAATTGGTTTATTATTTAAAGCAACATATGGAAATTCTGTTCCAGGCAAATTCATTACCGAAATTTTTCTCATTCCAAAATAGGAATGAACTAAATCATCCCCTAATTTTGCTTCAACTTGATATAAAAATGGATCATCTAGGTCCCAAAGGCGCATTTCAGGAATTTCAATATCAAAACTATTTTTAATTTCACCAGGTTTAAAAAAGAAATTATGTTTCAATATTTTTTTACCGGTTTTTATTTTAATTGAAAAAGGTATCTCTTTATCTGCGTAATCATCTAAATACCCGGTAACCTTTACTTTACTATTGTCAATATCAGGGGTGAAATGAATAGCATCTAAAAAATCTTCTCCTCTCGCCTCTAAATATATTGTCTGCCATATTCCTCTTGCATTTCCATAACCTTGTTTTCCATACAAAGCATATCCATTTTTAAATTTATCAGGGTCTCCTGCGTTATCATCAACTCTAATTATTATTTGATGTTGATTACCATACTTTAAATGGGAGGTAATATCAAAAGAAAATGGCACATATCCACCTTTATGTTTACCTAACAAAACTCCATCAATCCAGACAGAAGTTTCCCAATCAGATGCTCCAATTACAATATATGTTTTTTTGTTTTCCCATGCACTATCAACTGTTATAGACTTTTTATACCAACCAATATTGGCTTTATCCTCTATACCAGATAATTTTGAACCCCAGGGAAATGGAACAATAATTTTTTCATTAAACGGGGTTTTACCATTATACCATTCATTTTTTAATCCTTCATTTTTTTGATCAAATTTAAATTCCCATTCGCCATTTAAATTTTTCCAATTATCACGTTTGAAGTCCGGTCTTGGGTGTTCAGAAAGTGGAATTGGGTTATAATTTTTTTGAGCAATAATTTTATTTTGAGAAATTAATAAAATAACTAAAAGGATATAAACTAGTTTTTTCATTTTTAAATTTTAAGTAATAATTTAAGAAGTAAATTAANACAAGTTAAATATTTGTTTTTTTCATTTCAGAAATTGCATAATTTGCNGCTCTGGCTGTAATAGCCATAAATGTCAACGAAGGGTTTTGGGTAGAAGTGGAAGTCATACAGGCACCATCAGTCACAAAAACATTCTTACAAAGGTGTAATTGATTCCATTTGTTTAAAAGAGAGGTTTTAGGGTCTATTCCCATTCTTACACCTCCCATTTCATGAATGTCATTCCCAGGTTTCCGTTTGCTGTTGTCACGTGTTTTTATGTTTTTAAATCCTGCCTTAGTAAACATATCATTAAATTGATCAAAAAAGTTATCGATCATTTTTTCGTCATTTTCATCATAACCCACGTCAATATTGAGTTGAGGAATTCCGTATTTATCAACTTTCTCTTTATCTAAAGTAACTTTATTGGTNGCTTTAGGAATTGTTTCACCCATCATGTGNGAATTGACTCTCCACAAACCATTTTCTTTAGTAGCTAATATATTATTCATTAAATCTTCGCCAATACCCTCTGTATTGATGTCTCTCATTCTACTTGCTCCAAAACCAGCAGCATAACCCCTTAAAAAATTGGTTTCTTGTTTGTAAACATTTTGAAATCTAGGAAAATAGGATGAAGTTGGTTTACCACCCTCAGTAGTAAAATCCTCGTGTCCTTCATGAATCGCACTAATAGTTGCTCTATAGTTATGAAATGCAATATACTTTCCAAGTAATCCATTGTCATTTCCTAANCCATTAGGAAATCTTTTTGATTTAGAATTTAATAATATCAAATTTGAATTTAAGGTTGAAGCATTAAGAAAAATAACTTTTGCATAATATTCTTTGGTAAGATTTGTTATCGAGTCAATAACCCTTACACCTATTGCTTTTTTTAAGTTTTCATCATAAATTAATGAATGCACTACTGAATTNACTTTTAGAGAAAGATTACCTGTTCTGTTTGCCCATGGAATAAGTGTNGAGTTTGCATTAAAATATCCACCTAAAGGACATCCTCTTTCACAAATTCTTCTACTTACGCAAATTCCTCTTCCTTGCTCAATGAAAATAGGTTTGCTTTCAGTTATATGGGCACACCTACTATATATGAGATGTCTATCATCGTAATTTTTTTTGACAATTTCTTTAAAATAATCCTCAACGCAATTGGAATCCCAAGGTTTCAGGAACTCGCCATCAGGTAGAATTTCTAGTCCATCTTTATTACCACTTACACCAACAAATTTTTCAACATATGAATACCATTTTTCAAGATCATTGTATCTGATTGGCCAATCAACTGCAAAATCGTCTCTTGCTGGTCCCTCAAAGTCTAAATTACTCCATCTCTGGACTTGTCTTGCCCACATGATTGATTTTCCTCCAACTTGATATCCTCTAATCCAGTCGAATGGTTTTTTTTGTACATATTCTTGTTCTGAGTCTTTTGTAAAAAAATGTTTAGATCCTTCATAATAAGCATAACAACTGTCAGCGATTGGATTTTCTTTTTTTTCTTTAGCAGTAAGTCTACCTCTGTACTTAAATTCCCAAGGTCTCATATTAGTTGTAGGATAATCAATGAGGTGTTCAACATTTCTTCCTCTTTCTAAAAGAAGAGTTTTAAATCCATTTTCACAAAATTCCTTAGCTGCCCATCCACCTGACATTCCAGCTCCAATTACAATCGCATCAAAATTATTTTCTTTCATTAATTTTTAACTTTTACATTACCAAGGTATCTACCTGGCATAAACTCATATTTCAAGTACTTTTTCATGAATTCTTCAGAAGTCATAAAATGACGAAGAGATAGGTTTTTAATTGTTTGTAAAAAAAATCCAATTTCACTATCACTCTTAATTAGTGATTCAATTATGTTATTTTTTTTCTTTTTACTTAATTTAATAAATGATTTAATTTTTTGATTAGTTAAATATAACCTAAACTGTTGAAGACCTAACTTATAATTTGATACTTCATTTTCTGTAAAACAGTCACTTATTATATTTAATATAAATTCTGATCTTGACTCTATTGTTGGAAAATATTTTTGATCAGAAACAAGGATAGTTTTAGAAATATCNCCAATCAAAGTNANATCATCTTTTTTAAATAAAATCTCNGAAAAATTNTCAAAAATCGAATCGATTGTTGAAACAGGTGTTAATAGCCCTGTTGTAAAAAATANGTTTTTAATAGCTTTTCTNCTTTTCATTTTCAATTTTAAAAATTGAATTTAACATTAAATTTTATTTTAAGCAAATCATGATCTTTAATATATAGTTTATTGAAAAAATTTGAGCTAATTAAAAAAACATTTTACTTTTGTGAGCATAAAAAATGATTTATGTCTAAGAATTTAGTTATTGTTGAATCACCTGCTAAAGCAAAAACTATTGAAAAGTTTTTAGGAAAGGAATTCAAAGTTGCTTCAAGTTTTGGGCATATTTCAGATCTTCCATCAAATGAATTAGGGGTTAATATTGATAATAATTTTAGTCCGAAATATATCGTTACAGATGATAAGAAAAAAATAGTATCAGAGTTAAAATCTTTAGTAAAAAAATCTGATTTGGTTTGGTTGGCAAGTGATGAAGACAGAGAGGGAGAAGCAATCGCTTGGCATCTTTTCCAAACCTTAAAATTAGACAAAGATAAAACTAAAAGAATTGTTTTTCATGAGATNACAAAAAATGCTATTTTAAAGGCACTTGACAAACCTAGAGAGATTAATAAAAATATTGTTGACGCCCAACAGGCTAGAAGAGTTTTAGATAGGTTAGTTGGCTATCAATTATCCCCTATATTATGGAAAAAAGTTAAAGGTGGCCTCTCTGCTGGAAGAGTTCAATCAGTGTCTGTTAGATTAATTTCTGAGAGGGAAAGAGAAATAATTAAATTTTCCCCTAAATCAACATATCAAACTAAAGCCGAATTTGAGACCTCTAGTGGGAATAAAATAAAAGCTCAAGCACTTAAAAGTTTTTTGAATTCTGATGAAGTAAAATCTTTTTTACAAATTAATAAAGAATCAAAGTTTATAATCTCTGAAAAAAATATTAATCCTGTTAAGAAATCACCCTCAGCCCCATTTATTACTTCAACTCTTCAACAGGAGGCATCCAGAAAACTTTATTTCTCAGTTAGCAAAACGATGAATATTGCTCAAAGATTATATGAATCAGGTCTTATAACATATATGAGAACAGATAGTGTTAATATTTCAAAAGAAGCACAATTATCTATTTTAGAATTAATAAAAAATAAATATGGCGAAAAATATGTTAATCCCAGAAGTTATAAGTCTAAAAGCAAAGGAGCTCAAGAAGCTCACGAAGCAATAAGACCAACTAATTTTTCAAAACTTACGATTGATGGTGATTATGATCAAAAGCGACTTTACGAACTGATTTGGAGGAGGACGGTTTCTTCTCAAATGACTGATTCTCAGATTGAAAGAACTAATTTGAAAATAAATTCAATTAATGGTGAAAATATTTTTTCTGCAAAAGGAGANGTTTTAATTTTTGATGGGTTCTTGAAAATTTATATTGAAGGAGTCGATAATNTTGAAGAAGAAGCGGAAGGAATCATTCCTGAAGTTAAAATTGGAGATGAAGTAATGTTAAATAAAATAATTTCAACTCAAAAATTTTCGAGACCACCATATAGGTATACTGAAGCTTCACTAGTTAAGAAATTAGAGGATTTAGGAATAGGAAGACCATCAACTTATGCTCCCACCATATCTACTGTTCAAAATAGAGGTTACGTTTCAAAAGGGGATTTTGAGGGATTTGAAAGAAGTTATAATAAAATTTCTTTAGAGGGTAAACANATTATTGAAGAAAAATCAATTGAAATTACTGGTTCCAACAAGGGTAAACTTGTTCCTACAGATATTGGATTAATTGTAAATGATTTTTTAGTTAATAATTTTAAAAATATTTTAGATTATAATTTTACTGCAGAAGTAGAAAAAAATTTCGATCAAATTGCTGAGGGACAACAGAATTGGACTAGTATGATTGAAGATTTCTATAAAGATTTTAATAAAATTGTGAATTTTGTACAGGAAAATGCTGAACGAGAGTCAGGTGAAAGAATACTTGGGAAAGATCCAATTTCAGGAAGAGAAGTTAAGGTTAGGCTTGGAAGGTTTGGGCCTCTTGCTCAAATTGGAAATGTAGGAGATGATCAGAAACCTGTTTTTGCAAGTTTGACATCTAATCAAACATTAGAAAANATATCCTTTGATGAAGTTATGGAATTATTTAAACTTCCAAAAGAGTTAGGAGAGCATAATNGTGAAATTATTACTGTTAATAATGGAAGATTTGGACCATATTTAAAATATGGTAAAAAATTTGTTTCCTTACCAAAAGATATCAANCCTNCAGAAATTGATTACGAAACTTCAATTAAATTAATTTCAGAAAAAGAAAAATTAGATGCTCCAATATTTACTTTTGAAAATTTACCTGTTACAAAGGGAAAAGGTAGATTTGGACCGTTTATAAAATGGAATAGTATGTTTATAAATGTTAATAAAAGTTTTGATTTTGAAAATTTAGAATTTGNAGACGTTAAAAAGTTAATTGAAGAAAAGATTCAAAAAGAAAAAGATAAGATAATTCATAATTGGGTTGATAAAGGAATAAGAGTTGAAAAAGCTAGGTGGGGCAGGTCAGTTATTCTANCTGGAAAAATTAAAATTCAATTGCCTAAAGAAGTNGATTCTNCAAAATTAAATCTAGNAGATGTTGAAAANATTATTGAGCAAAATAAAAANTCTAAAGTTAAAAAAAAATAATTAATGCTCGAGGAAACTNTATTNCCAGTTGACGAATCAATAGTTAATTCCACTATAGTTTTACCAAAGCAAGTATTAGGNAAAAACATTTCTATTCATTCAAAAATTAATGGTTTTCCTGATTTAGAAGATGTTNGAATTGCTATTGTTGGTGTTAATGAATTAAGAAATTCATTTTTTAATATCAATANATATAATATTTCAGAATTTAGAAAGGAATTTTATAAACTTTATCCTGGAAATTGGAAGTATAAAATTTCAGATTTGGGTGATATTCCTAACGGGGATTCTGTAGAAGANACCTATTTTGTTTTAAAAGAGATATGTCAATTCCTACGCCAAATAAATATTANCCCGGTTTTAATTGGAGGTAGTCATGACTTAACCTTTCCAATATATAAGTCTTTTGAAAATAGTAATCAATGGGTAAATATAACTTCCATAGATAACATGTTTGATTTTTCTCAGAATGAGAAATTGATTTCTGGGCGTTCTTACATGAGCTCAGTTATTATGGAAAAACCAAGTAATTTAAATAGTTTTTCAAATTTAGGTTATCAATCATACCTTATTTCTCAAGAGGAATTGGACTTAATGGATAGGTTATTTTTTGAATCTGTAAGATTAGGTGAAATTTTGGATGATAATAAAATTGCTGAACCATATCTAAGGGATTCAGATATTGTTACTTTTGATTTAAAGTCCTTATCACAAATTTCTTCAGATAATTCAATAAATTATTATCCAAATGGATTTGACAGTCGAACAATTTGTGGTTTGTCTAGATATGCAGGTATTAGTGACAGGGTTAGTGTAATTGGTTTTTTTGAACTGCCTAATTCAATAATTTTTCATAAGTTATTGGCTCAAATTATTTGGTATTTTATTGAAGGGTTTAATTGTAGATTTAATGAATTTCCAGTTTTAACTGGTGAAAATTTTAAAAAATTTATAGTTACATTGTCAGATCGAGAACTAATTTTTCATAAAAGTAATAAAAGTGAAAGGTGGTGGGTTGAAATTAAAGTTGAAAATTATTTAGATAATAAAACCAAAACTAATTCGTTATTATCATGCACACACAATGATTACATTGATGCATGTAATGATAAACTACCTGAAAGATGGTTAAATGCAACAAGAAGAGTATGATTTTATAAATAATTAATTAAGAAATAATCTTAAAAATTGAAATTTAATTAGAAAAGTATATTAAAATTAGTAGTTTTGCCCTAGTAAATGGGATTTATTTGAAAGAAACCTTATTTATGAATAGATTTTTTATTATTTTTTTAATATCTCTTATTATATCCAGTTGTGGTAATAAACGTGGTGAATTGATTGGAGTTAAACAAAAGAAATGGTTCCCTGAGAAACCATTCGGTATGACTTTAGTTGAGGGTGGAGCATATATAATGGGTAAATCTGACGATGATGTTGCTCAAACTCAATCTGCAGCTCCCAAAACTGTTACTGTTAGGTCCTTTTATATGGATGAAACTGAAATAACTAATAGTGAGTACAGACAATTTATTCATTGGGTTAGAGATTCAATTGCTTCTGCCTTGTTAGCAAGAAAAAGTTTTGAAGCAAATCTTGGTGAAGAATCAGAAAATACTATTTCTGAATATGCTTTTAAAGATGCAGATACATCAGATATTTCAGAATTTACAAAATACATGCGTGAAAATTATTACGATCTAAATGAGGATCCATATTTTAGAAGGCCATTAGATATGGATCAAGACATTGAATGGTCACCAGAGGATTATGAAGGATTTGAATATATTGAAGTTATGGATAGTTTATATTTACCTCCTGAAATTTGGCATAATGGTGAGATGAAAATTGATGTTAATAGGCTTATCTATAAATATTCATGGTTTGATGCTGAAGCTGCAGCACTTGATAGAAAAAGAAATCCAAGTAATAGAGATAGATTACCATTTATTAAAAATGAGGAAGTAGAAATATACCCTGATACCACTGTATGGATCAAAGATTTTAATTACTCATACAATGAACCTATGCATAATGATTATTTTTCTCATCCTGCATATCAAGATTACCCTGTAGTTGGTATTTCTTGGAAGCAAGCTGTTGCTTTCTGTAATTGGAGAACTCAATATAAAAATATTTATCAAAGAGAAAAGAATGATCCACTTGTTAACTCATTTCGTTTACCAACTGAAGCTGAATGGGAGTATGCTGCTCGTGGTGGAATTCCTTCTGGGATTTATCCATGGGGATCNCCTTATCTTTTAAATGATAGGGGTTGTTTTTTAGCAAACTTTAAGCCTTTAAGNGGAGATTANGCNTCTGATCAAGCAATGTATACNGTAGAGGCAAAGTCATATCTNCCAAACGACTTTAACTTATATAACATGGCTGGTAATGTTTCNGAGTGGACAGGTTCATCATATGATGAGGGNTCTTATGATTATGTATCTACTTTAAATCCGAANATGTCTAAAAGATCTGAAACTAGAAAAGTNATTAGAGGTGGTTCATGGAAAGATGTTGCATATTTCCTCCGTGTAAGTACAAGAGATTTTGAGTATGCTGACACTTCTAGAAGTTATATTGGTTTCAGAACAGTTCAAGATTATCTTGGTTCAGAAAAAGTAAAAATTAAATAAATATTTTATCTTTATGAGATAAGATCAAAAAACAATAAAGAAATGAATGCAAAACAACTTAAAGGTAGGTTTATAAGAAAAGTAATGATGCATATGCTCTTTCAAATTGGTGGGGCAGTTGTAATTATAGGTGCTTTATTTAAGATATTACACCTTGAAATTGGTCCTTTAACTGGAGGAGTAGTTTTAGGATTAGGACTGGGAACAGAGGCAATAATCTTTCTAATTGGGGGATTAATGTTAGATGATGTTCGTGAAGAACAAGCTGAATATGAGGCACATATTTCAGGAGAGGGTGGACATTCATCCTCAGGTGGAAATGAAGAAGGATTGTCAAGTAAAATAGATTCTATTCTTAAGGAGGCAAAACTAGATGTATCTCTTGTAAATGGACTCACTAAAAGTATAAAAAATCTTGAGGCCTCTGCAGAAGCCCTTTCACCAGCAGCTGAAGCTGTAAGTTCCTCTCAAAGTTATTCTGAGCAGTTAAGTAATGCCACAAAGCAATTAGAGGCATTAAATGCATTATATAAATCTCAAGCTAATGATGCTAGTGCTCACAGTACGTATAATAAGCAGGTAGCAGAGAATGCAGAACAGTTAAAAGTACAGATGGAGTCATTGTCTTCTAATTTAGCTTCCTTAAATGAAGTTTATAAGGGTATGCTCACTGCAATGAATAAAAATTAATCACAGATGGCTGGAGCTAAAGAGACACCACGTAACAAATTAATTGCATTAATGTATCTTGTATTTATTACAATGCTTGCATTAAATGTTAGTAAAGAAGTTTTAGTTGGTTTTGGTCAAATGTTTCATAAAATTTCAGATGCTAAGACCAGAGTTAATGAAAGTAATGAAATTTATTATTCCAAAATTGAGACTAATTCCAAAGACAAAGAAGGTAAATGGGTGGGTCATGATAAAACTGCTAAACAAATAAGATTAAAATCTAATGAATTCCATGACTATATTCAAGACGTAAAAGATAAAATTACTGAAAGACAAAGAGTAGAGTTCGAAGATCCTGAACTTAGAAAGTTTGAAGTAATGGATAAGGGTGAAGAGCTTGATATGATGTGGTTTAGGGAAGGGGATGAAGCTGCTCAAAATGCATCCCAAGAATTCATTGAAACAATAATTGATTATAAAGCAACTGTTATTCAAGTTTTTGGTAGTCAATACCCTCAATACATTGAACAAGTTGAAAACAGATTTGATATAGGAAAAGGTCCTGACTGGGTTGTAGAGGATAGAGAGGGGAAAGAGCTCAAATGGTTAAACTACAGTTTTGAAGGGTTTCCTTTAATATCTTCACTTGCAAAATTAACAATGATGCAAAATGACATAAGACTTACCGAAGCTGATGTATTAACNACTTTACTAGGTAAGGAATTAGAACTAGAGTCAGGCGTAACAGAATCNAATTATATAAGTCTTTTAAAAACTGAAAAAGGAGCTTATTATCAAGGTGAAAATTTTGATGGAAGTGTTATTTTGGGTCGAAAAGGTGGTGCTCAAAAACCAAATAGTGTTGATTTAGCAATTGATGGAAGAAAACTTAATGAATCTGAATACGAACTTATAGCTGGAGGTATTAAACTTGATATTTCTGCTGGTAGTCCAGGAGACCATTTAATCGAAGGAAATTTAATATTCAAGAATGATGGAGTGGAGTCAAAAATTCCTGTTAATCAATCATTTGCAGTAATTGCTAAACCTAATTCAGCAGTAATATCCGCTGATAAAATGAATGTTGTTTATAGAGGTGTTGAAAACCCAATGACAATTTCAATTCCAGGAATTGCTGATAATAAAGTAAGAGCATCTGCTCCTGGACTTAAAAGGGCAAGGGGATCAAAATATGTTATGAATCCTGGTACTGGTAAAACAGTCAAAATATTAGCTACGGGGACACTTCCTGATGGTAAAAAAGTTTCAACTTCAACTACATATAGAATTAAAAACTTACCTAATCCTGTTGGAACAGTTAGAGGAGAGGATGGAAATGTTAAAATTCCAAAAAGTAGTTTAGCAAAGTCTAGAATCGGAGCAAAATTTGTTGATTTTGATTTTGATTTAACTGTAAATACTGTTGCTTTCAAAGTTAAAATTCCCGGTCAGCCNACAATTCAGGTCACTGGTGGTAGGTTTGACCAAAAAGCAATTAGTGCAATTAACAGAGCCAAGGCTGGTATGGATGTTAAAATTTTTGATATTAGGGTCAGAAATCCAAAAAATCCTAAGTATAATTTTGCTAAAGTAGCCCCAGTAATTGTTGAATTAACAAATTAACTTACTTTAATCTAATGAAAAATAAATTTTTTTTATTACTTATTTCAGTTACATTTTCAAGCCATGTTTTATTTTCTCAGGCGAATCTTTTAAATGCTAGAGTTCCTCAAGATGTTGGTCAGTTAAACGAAAAACAAATTGCCTCAAACGATGAGGAACCACTTGCCTATGGTTTTGTTGATGATAGAGATATTCTTTGGTCTAAAACTGTTTGGGAGAGAATTGATTTAGATGAACGTGTAAATTTCCCATATTATTATCCTACTGATACATTAAAACTTGGATCTGAAAGAAGATCTCTTTTCGATGTATTAGTTAAAAATTTAAAGAATAGAAATATTAAAGAGGTATATCGAGACGATTATTTTAAAGAAAANTATACCTATCAAGATGTTTTAACTAGACTTAGAGGTATNGTTATATCTGAAGGGGGAACTAATCAATTAAATGAGCAAGGAGTAGCTTTAACAATTCCATATGATATTAAAGAGATAGAAGGCTTTATTGCTCAAGGAATTCTAGATGATCAATTTGTAGATCAACCAAAAATCACTGCTGCTGAGATTGAAGAATATTGGATTAAAGGTACGTGGTATTTTAATAAAAGACTTGGAGAATTAAAGTACAGATTACTTGCNATTACTCCAGTAGCAAAAGAAGTAGGTCAAGATGATGGTGAATTAATTCCGCTTTGCTGGATTTGGTATCCTGATGCTAGAAAAGTATTAAATGATGCTAAAGTTTTTAATACAAGAAATTCTTCTAAACCAATCAGTTATGANAATATGTTAAACTCAAGACGATTNAGTGCTATGATTTANAAAGAGGAAAACGTNTATGAGGACAGAGAAGTTAAAAATTATATCAAGGAAGATGCCTTAAAACAATTACTAGAGTCAGAAAGGATAAAAAATGTTATTCTCGATTATGAGCTTGATATGTGGAATAACTAANTTTAATANTTTTATANATAAAANTGCGCTACTATTATGTAGCGTTTTTTTTTTTTAATAATTCANAAANCTAAATGACTCANTCTCTTATTGTAGGATTTGGAATAGCTGGATTAACATTTGCTGAACAGCTAATAAGNAATAAAAAAGATTTTTTAATAATTGATGATAATAAANTAGGAGCATCTCATATTTCGTCAGGAATATATAATCCTACTATTTTAAAAAGGTATTCAATCACATGGAAAGGTCATGAATTTTTAAAATATTCNAAAACTTTTTATAGACGTTTAGAAAGAAGAATTAATAATCGAGTTAATTATTCTAATCAAATTAATAGAATTTTTTCTAAAGAATCTGAATTTAATCAATGGATATCTGCTTCAGAAAAAATCCCANTAAATAAGTATTTATTGTCTAAATTTTTTTTTAAATCAAATAAATTTATTTCAACAAAAAANGGTTTTGGTAAAGTCAAAAANGTNGGTAGAATAGATGTAAAAAAGTTAATNGATACTTTTAAAANAAAAAANAAAAAAAATTTTTTTAGAGTAACNAAATTTNACTTTGAGANATTAAAAATAGGAAAAGATAAAATTTTATACGATGGAGTTTTATTTAAAAATGTTATTTTNTGTGAAGGATTTAAAGTTNTAGAAAATCCTTATTTTAATTACCTACCAATTAAAGGTTCAAAGGGGGAAATGATAATAATTAAATCTCCATTATTAAATGAAAATCAAATTTTTAAAGGATCANTTTTTGTAGTTCCAATTGGTAATGATAATTATTGGGTTGGATCAAATTATATCAATTCATTCTCTAATGCGAAACCATCAAAAAAATCTAAAGAATGGTTAGTNAGTAATTTGAATAAAATTATTTCTTGNCCTTATGAAATAATTGANCATAAATCNAATATTAGATCNACAANTNATGATAGAAAACAAATAATAGGGCAACANAAAAAATTTAAAAATCTATTTATNTTNAATGGACTTGGNTCCNGAGGAATACTAACATCACCATTATTATCCCTCTGGCTTTATGAGTCAATTGAAAATAATTTTACAATTCCTAATGAAGTTAATGTTTCAAGATTTGATTAAAATATATTATATAGATGTTTGAACATTTTTTTTACTGTCCGTATTGTTGGGAAAAAATATCTTTTTTGATTGAAGAAATAGATGGATTAAATGATTACATAGAAGACTGTGAAGTTTGTTGTAGACCAATTAATGTTATAATTGAATTTAAAAATAATGAGTTAGTTTCTTTTAAATCCATGTCTACAGAAGAATAAATTAATTTGCATACAATTTTTTAATTTCATCGTCTTTAATAATAGGATTGGCTCCTTTTTTTGATGCAACGATAGCTCCAATTGCACAAGCTTTTTTTAAAACAACATCATATGGCTTTTTTGAGATTAGTCCCTCTAAAATAGTTGCAAAAAATGAATCACCTGATCCAACAGTATCAATAACTTTTACTTTAAAACCACTTTGATAATAATATTTATTATTTATAAAAAGTACAGCACCATTTTCACCTTTACTTACACATATCATTTTGGTTTTTGTTTTTTTAGAGATATACTCAATGTTATCATTAATTGAATTAAAATTTGATCCTAATTTTTTTGAAATTATTTCAAGTTCTTCTTCATTAAATTTTATAAAATCTGACTTTTTCATTAAGTTAATTAATGTTGTATATGAGAAGTGAGGAGGCCTTAAGTTTACATCGAACACATTGAATTTACTTAAATTAATTAAATTGAATAATGTTTTTCTTGAAACTTCATCTCTAGTAGCCAAACTGCCAAATATCAACATATTTGATTTTTTTACTGCATCTTGATATAGCTTAATATCTTTAATTTTNTCCCATGCGCAAGGATAAGTTATATCATATTTTGCCTCACCTTTTTTATTAACTATTACTTTAACTTCACTTGTCGGAAAATNGTCAGTTGTAGAGATTAGCTGTGTTGTTATTTTTTTTTCAATTAAAAATTTCAATTCATTACCAAATGAATCATTACCAACTTGACTAATTATTGATGTTTTAATACCTAATGAATTCAATCTGATCGACAAATTTAAAGGTGCGCCTCCCATTTTTTTTTCCTCTCCAAAATTATCCCAAAGAACTTCTCCAAAACAGACAGCTTGAATTATTTCTTTCATGAGGATAATTTTTCACTTAAGTCTTCTAATGAAATTCCTTTTGTCTCCGGCATCAAAAAAGCTACAAAAAGTAATTGTAATACCATCATAAACGCAAAAAATATAAACACATAACCTGGATTATTAAAATAGGAAAGAGCTGTTGGCATTACCAAAGTTATTATTGCTGCTAAAATCCAATGTACTGAACTACCGAGTGATTGTCCTTTTGCACGTAATTTATTTGGAAATATTTCAGAAATAAACACCCATATTACNGCTCCTTGACCCATGGCATGTGATGCAATAAAAATAAACAGAAATAAAGGTACACTAAGTCCTTCCCAAGAATTAATAAAAGCTAGTGAAACTAAACTTAATGAAATAATATAGCCTATTGATCCAATATACATTAGTGATTTTCTTCCTACTTTGTCAATTAAGTAGAGGCCAAGTAATGTAAAAATTAAATTAGCTATCCCTATACCAATAGTTCCTAAAAGGGCAGAGCTGGATTCTAATCCAGCTGATTCAAATATTCTTGGTGCATAGTATAAAAAAGCATTGATACCAGATAGTTGATTAAATAATGCAAATAAAAATGCAAGTAAAATGGGTAGTGAAAATTTCTTAATAAATAAATTTTGATTGTGTACATCATTTTGTTCTGAAATCAATTTATTTAACATTATTTTAGGCATGTCAGATTTAGTGATATCAAAAAAAATTTTTTGTGCCTCTTTAACTTTATTTTTTTTAATTATCAGCCATCTTGGGCTCTGAGGAATAGTCCAAACACCAATAAGGTATAAAATAGATGGAAGAGCTTCAATTCCTAACATCCATCTCCAGGGCTCATTTCCAAAATTTCTAAAAAAGTAATTGGATACAAATGCCATTAAAATTCCTAAAACAATATTGAATTGATATAAAGCAACCATTTTTCCTCTTTGACTTGAAGGGGCAATCTCGGAAACATAAGTAGGTGCAGCAACTGTTGATACTCCAACACCAATTCCACCGATAAATCTGAAAAAAGAAAACATATATGGGTTTGTTGCTAAACCTGAACCTAATGCGGAAATTAAATACAAAAACCCAATAATTACCAGTGTGTTTTTTCTACCGAAATAGTCTGAAGGATAACTCGCAAAGATTGCTCCAAAAACAGTTCCCCAAAGTGCCATTGACATAATAAATGTACCGTGGAAAAGGTCGGTGGTATTCCAAAGGGTCTGAAGTTGTTGATCTGCTCCTGAAATAACCACGGTATCAAAACCAAAAAGGAAACCAGCTAGAGCAGCTATAATGGAAATTCTAAAGACTTTACTCATTTAATTAAATTAATTTTAAGAAGTTAAAAATGAGTATACACCTGAGCTGCTTTTATTTCCCTCTGAGTCTTTTGCAACTATTTTCCAATAATAAGTTGTTTTATTATTTGCACTAATCGTTGTTTCTGTTGTTGTAGAAAGGTGATCGATTTTTTTAACCGAGGTTGAGGCATCAATTGAATCCATAAAAATTTCATATTCAATTATATCATTGTCAACATCTGTACAATTCCATTTCAAGGAGATTAAGCCATCTATAACAGTTATCGTAGATGCCGATCTTGGCTTCAAAATTTCAGGGGGGAAAGGAGCATAATTAACTATTTCAGCACCTGACAAATAAAATTTCCATGTATCGCTATTCGCAGAACCAGTAGTTCCTCCTGTCGCAGTTACAAACCATGAATAAGGCTCAAAACTATTTAATGTTATTTCTTTAGAGGTTATTGTTGAATTGTATTCTTGTTGGTCTTGGGTGTTTAAGTTTTTTACAGTGATCTTATAACTCGTCGCATTTGTTGATGGCTGCCACAGAAAAGAAATTGTACTCTGTGATTCATTTACAACAATTCCATCTTGACAGGCTTCATTATTTTTTGGATAAGTTAAATTGGGAATTGAAATATCATTTGATTCAATTGATGGGTCTTCACCACCTGCTCCTGAATTACAATAACAAAAAATAATTAAAATAAATAATATTTTTAATTTAGAACAATTCATTTTACAAGTTAATATTCAAGTTTTAGTGATTATTTGAAAAATCGATATGAGTAAATATATTAATTATTTTTTTGACCTTTTGTTTAGGAAATACAGAATTTTAAATATTTCTATTTAAAATGAATTTATTTGCCCATCCATCCAATTCATTCTATTGGAAGTCCAGCTTTGCAGATAATCAATTTCGTCCACGTAACTAGTTCCAATATAATTATTTGGCCATACATATTTACCAAGTATTTTCCATTGATTAAAATTGTCCTGATGTGCATTATTTGCATTTAAAATATTAAAGTAATTTGAAATTTTATCTAATATTGTTTTGTTNGAAAATTTATTTGATCTAAGTTCTGTCCATCTTTTTTTGATTTGTTCTTTCCAAAAAGGATCTTCCATAAGTCTGTCCCACCAAAAGGGAACTTGCCAAAGATCACCAGGGCATTCATTATTAAATTTATAGGCCCATCCTTCATAAGATCCTCCTTTACAATAGTCAGCGTTACCAAACCCTAAATTAAAATCCCAAATAGGCCCCATTTTTAATTTACCCCCTTTATCTTTATTCATGTATGTGCTTAATCTATATCCATCAACATTTTTTGAAATTTCATTCAGAATAAAAAAATCAACAAAGCTATTTACATCAATCCATTTTTGATATCCTTCATCTATATCTTTAAAATTCCCAGATGTTAAAGCATCTTCAAATTCAGAAATATAATTTTTAATGTAACTCTTTTGATTATCATCAATATCTTCTGCTTTTGGATAATCATATAAAAAATGAGTTTTTGCTCCTTTAGAAAGATCCTTAGTTCCTAGTGTATTGTATTCAGACATAAATGAATTGTATGAACTATAGGAATTAGANGATGTCCCATTTCCGGTGCTTTTNTCAATTTTTATAATATAACCTCCTGAAATGTCCCCACTTTTATTTTTACTAATGTTAATTCTATTTTTATCGCGTTTCATTTTTTCCATAAAAACATAAACTCCTTTATATTGGTTGTTAATATAAAGTTCAATAAGTTTAGTTCTTGAGGCATAAAGTCCAATATCATTTGAAAGTTCACAAATCAAAACATTTCTGAGTAAAGACTTATCGCTGTATGGGCCATAAAAAATCCAATCTTCTTCTTTAGGAAAACCAGCTAAACTAACATCAACATCATTACCATCTTCATCCCATGATTCAAAACCATAAGATTTTTTAGGAAACATNTGAGAGGATGAACCTCTAATTTCAATTCCAATAGGNCCGTCATAAAGTGTTGAATCTTTNTCAATTATNAATAATTTAGCAGGTNATTTTGGTTCATCAACTATAGTATTACCTTTTGTATCAATATATCCTTTGGCAATATTATCAGGATCNATNATNNANCTTTCAATTNCNGGNCCNTCCTCAAAATTNTCCGCATCTTTTTTACAANTANTNANNANNCAANTAATTATTAGAAAAAATAATNTNCTTTGAAATTNAAATTTTATTATCATTTTTTTTTAANGCAATTTAAAGATTAANTNCNNANNAAAATAATTACTCTATTAATACTGCACTTTAAAAAAAAGGACATAACTTTAATATTGCTTAACAGTCTTTATGAAGAAATTTTTATTTCTTATAATAATTTTGTTTTCGTTTTTTGAGGGCTATTCCCAGCTTAGTAAAACACATTATTTACCNCCCATTGCTTTTTCGGGTTATAATTCTGGAAATCAATCTGGACCATGGAAAGGTGAGTACTTATATTTATCTACTCCAAGTACAAACACTGTAACATTTAATATCAAGGAAATAGGGGGATCAACCATAAGTGGGGAAGTCTCCAATGCAAATCCATATATTTATACTGTTAGACCTGAGGGAAGTCAACCTAATCCCTCTAATGTTCTCTCCTCATCTCAGTTATTTGTTTCTTCCCTTTCCACAGATAATGCAACTACTACAAGTATCATCCACCAAGATAAGGGCTTTATAATTGATGCATCGGAACCAATATATGTTGGAGCCAGAGCTTTGAATGGAGTTCATGGGGGNGCGTTAGTTAGTAAAGGAACGTCCGGTTTGTCAAATACNTTTCGAATAGGTCATTTAGCCTCCTATAATCCTGATTCTTCTATGTTAAACTTTATGTCTGTCATGGCAACCCAGGATAACACTGTAGTAAATATTAGTGACATTAAAAAAAATGTAGATATTGAGGATTTTGATGAGGTATCACTTGGAAATGATGGAACCCATTTAAATGATATTATAATAACATTAAATAGAGGTGAAAGCTATATTATTTCTCTTGAAGCGAAAAATGGACCTTTAGTAAATCCACAGAATGTTTATTATCATGTTTACAGAAGAGCTAATGGAGACGGATTAATTGGAGCCCTAGTTTCCTCAGATAAACCAGTTGTTGTTAATTCAGGTTCCTTAGCAGGAACCAATTATCCATTTACTAGTGGAGCAAGAGATCTTGGTGTAGATCAATTAGTTGGAATAGAAAAAGTGGGTAAAGAATATATTTTTGTTAGAGGTCAAGGACAAGACGATTGGGAAAATATTTTAATAGTAGCTCATACTGATAATACTAAGATATATATAAATGGTAGTTCAACACCTGAAGTGAATTNNGATACNGGTCTNANTTTTTTAAATGCNGGANAATATCTTTTAATTGAAGGGGATAAATACTCAAATAATAATAACATGTATGTGCAAGCAGATGCCCCAGTATATGCTTATCAAGGCATTGCGGGAGGAGGGCCAGCAAATCAATCGATGTTTTTTGTACCTCCATTAAAATGCTCTAGTATCGGAAATGTTAATAATATCCCTGAAATTGATAAAATTGGTGCTTATACCTTTACGGGAAGGTTAAACATTGTAAGTGAGGTTGGAGCTACAATTACGATAAGTGATAAAAATAATACAAGTCAACCCATAGCAAATTTAGTATCAAATTTACAGCCATATAGTGTGACTGGTAATGCCTTATATCAAACTTATATTGTTTCAAATTTGGAAGGGAATGTTTCTATAAATAGTGATAAAGAGTTATATGTTTCATATTGGAATAAAAATAGTGTTGCTACATCTGGAGGTTTTTATTCTGGTTTTTCAACTCCACCAGAAGCTCCTACTGCAGTGTTAAATTTTGCAAACCTTGGGTTTTGTATTCCTAATGTATCTCTTCAAGCAGGTGATATGTCAAGATACAGTTCTTTTGAGTGGTGGTATGACGGGGGATCAGGATTTTCTAAAATAACTGGGAGTGAAAATATATTAAATTATAACCCATCTAACCCTGGCTTTTATAAATTAAGAGCCTATTTTGACTGTACGGGTGAACCATTAGAAATACTTGATTCACCAAGGGTAAATATAAGTAGATGTCCTGCTGATTTTGATAATGATGGAATTATTGATAACATTGATTTAGATATAGATAATGACGGTATATCCAATGACGCCGAATCAAGGGGTCTAGCAAGATTAAACNTTGTAAATATAAATAATCCAGTTGTTGTATTTACCGATGACTCATCAACGGATTCATCAATAATAACATCAACTCTAGATCAAGTTTCTTCAGGGGCAGCAAATACATTTACTGGTCAGACTAATGGTAATTTTACTTCTGTTGTAAATTCTGGATCGGATCAAAGTTTAGTATATACTGCCGCATCAAAAAATCCTTTAAATTTATCTTTTTCATATAATACCGGTATTGCCCATTCGATTATCCCAACTGGAGGTGAAACTTTTATAATAAAGGTTAATGATGCTAATAAAACAATAACACTTCAAGACCCAAGTAATAGACTTTTAATCGATACCAACTATGATGGGGTTTACTCATCTGGAGTAACTTCTGTTACTCTTAACGAGATAAGATTTAAATTCAATCCTACTCCTTCAGGGGTGTTTCCTTTTTCATTTAGAGCAAATAGTATTGACGGCTTTGTTTTTACTCATAATCTCAATAATAATTCATCAAATTCAACTTTTAACGGAAATTTTGAATTATCAACTTTTGATGTTGATTCAGATNATGGAGGAATTTACTTTGATTCATTTGATTTGGACAGTGACAATGACGGATGTTCAGATACTTTAGAGGCTGGATTTTTAGATCCGGATTCTGATGGTATATTAGGAAACAGTCCTGTTACAGTTAATTCTTTTGGACTTGTTCAAACCACTTCTCCAACTGGTGGTTATACAACTCCATTAGATGCTGATTCAAGTGGAGAAAAAGATTTTCAGGAGGTAATAGATCCACCTGAAATAACAAGTCAACCCCAAGCCTCAACAGTTTGTTTAGGAAGTGATGGATTGTTTTCAGTTACTACAAATGCTACAAACACAACATATCTGTATCAATGGCAATATGCCGCTTTTTTACCAGCAACTCCATCTCTTGCAAATTGGAATGATTTGGCAAATGACGCTAATTATNATGGTGTTAATACAAGTCAGTTAAATGTTGTTTCGCCTACTATAGATATTACTGGTAGAAATTATAGGGTTGTTGTTACTAAACCAGGACTTATTTGCCCCATTTTTTCTGATCCNGCNGAAATNACAATTGATTCTGGGTCATATGTGGTTTCAACTACAACATATACAATTTCTGAGGGTGCTTCTTTGACTACTCAAATTCCAATTACNTTAAGTTCAACACCAACTGCTGATGTTNTTTTTGATATTACCAATCCTGATNTTTCAGANTTAAATTTACTATCCTCATCAACACTAACTTTTACNCCTCAAAACTGGGATNTTCCCCAAAATCTAATNTTTGAAGGGGTTANAGATAATATTAGGGATGGTGATGTTAATGTTCCTCTCCTTTTTTCTGTGANTGATCCATTAAGTGCAGATTGTTATGATGATGACCCTGATACTACAATAAATATTTTAGTAAGGGATATTAATTTAGAAAGTTGTNCAGGTAGACCTTTNGTNAGTGGAAATTTTNTNAATGTAGGNTCNTCNAANTATCAAAANTCAGGNGAATTTCAAATAACTCCTGCTCANAACTNATAAAAATGGNGCCACATGGTTTCAAAANAANCTNGATCTTAGAGTTGAATTCACATTAGATATAGATTTATATTTNGGAAGTAAANATGGAANTGGAGCNGATGGGATTGCATTTGTAATCCAAAATCNATCAACTGGTGAAGGNACTNNAGGNGGTGGTTTAGGATATGGAAATAGTGANGGNAGNCCTGCAAGAATATCACCTTCTTANGCTATTGAATTTGATACATATACNGGNAATAGTTGGGATAAAGGGTCTTCAGATCATATTTCATTTGTTCAAGACGGATATTCAAATCATGATAGTGCTCCTTTTGGCCAGTGGAATAGAGCTACAGATGAGCTAGATACTAAAAACTTAGAAAATGGTCAGTGGCACAATGTAGTTATTAGTTGGAATCCTGAATCAAATGTATTTGCTTATCTATTTACTCACTCTGACGGAACTACTTATTCTAATTCTAAAGTTGTAGATCTAAGGGGTAGTAGTTTTTTAAATTCTGATATTACTTATTGGGGCTTCACGGCTTCAACTGGAGGACTTAACAATGATCAAAGAGTCCGCTTTGATGATAATTCTATCTGTGTTACAGACGAGATTTTAGCTCCAACGGGATCAGCAAGTCAATCTTTTTGCGGGAATATATATACATTAAACGATTTGGATGTAACGACAAGTTCAGATGGTGGTGGATTACCATATAACAAGGTTTGGTTTGGATCTGCAACTGGAACAGATGTTTTAGCCTCAAACACACCTTTAGTTGATGGAATCACTTATTATGTAGAAGCTGCAAATCTTTCAGACCCAAATAATTCTAATTATAGACAAAGTATAACTAGGCTTGCTGTTCAGGCCTTTGTAACTCCTGCTGATATATCTGTCGCTTTGCCAGTACTATCATTTGATGAAAATTCTACTACAAATACATTTACTGTAGTTCTTGATCAATCTCCAGGACCTGAAAATGTTGTTATTGATATAAGCTCTTCAGACACTAATATTATCAATGTATCTGATACCAGGCTTACTTTTACAAGTTCTGATTGGAATGTAACCAGGACAATAGATATTATCCCTGTTAACAATGATATTACTGATGGAACAAAACAAGTATCTCTGACTATTGATGTAAATGATGACCTAAGTAATGATTGTTATGATGCGTTTGAACCTTTAGTTCGAATTGTAACTATAATTGATGATGAAAATGCAGGATATACTTTAGGACCGATTGTCGGATCACTATTAGAGGCTTCAGCTCAAACGGCATCATTTCCAGTTGTACTTACAGCAAAGCCACAGAGTAATGTCTATGTAAATATTGCTATTCAGGACTTAACAGAGGTAGTAGGAAGTACAGCCCAGTTGACTTTTTTACCTGCCAATTGGAATGTACCGCAAGATGTATTCTTAAGTGATGTTGATGAATTTATAGTTGATGGTGATCAGACCACTTCAATAATTGCCTCAATAGATGCATCCTCAAACCCTGCATTTAAAGATTTGTCTAACCAAAGTATATCAGTAGTAACTGTTGATAATGATGTCTCTGGTATCTTATTATCATCAATTGATAATTTAACAAGTGAAAATGGTGATACTGGCGCATTTGGAATTAGATTAGCAACAAAACCAACATCTGTGGTCAGAATAGCACTAAGTTCGTCCAATGTTGGGGAAGGAACAGTTCAAAGTTTTGTAGAATTTGACTCTACAAATTGGGATGTAGTCCAAGCTATAACTGTAACGGGAATTGACGATATCCCTCCTATCTCTGACGGTGCTGTAGATTATAAAATAAATATAGATTCAATAAATACTACTGATACTGACTACAGTACTTTAGATATTAGTTCAGTTGAAGGTGTTTCATTTATAAATCAGGATAATGATGCACCAGGAATATTTGTAAAAGTGGTAAATGACGATTCATCAACTGATGAATTTGGCTCTACTGTTAGAATTCAATTTGAATTACTTGCTCAACCAACTATCGGTAACGATGTCACTATTCCATTATCAATTATTGGAGCAACAGATGAGGTAATTTTTCTAGATAGCAGTATTACCATTAGTAATGAAAACTGGAATAATAGTTCATTAAATGAAATTGTAATTACAGGTGTTGATGATAAAGTAATTGATGGTGATCAAAAAATAACATTAGTTACTGGTGACCCTACATCTGGAGATGCATTGTATAATGCTATGAATGCATTGAGCGTCGCAGATATTGATATTGTAAATGAGGATAACGATAAGGCAGGTATAAATGTTTCAGCTCCATCCTCTGTTTCTGAGGATCTAACTTCAACTAAGATTGATGTTTCTTTAGATACTGAAGTTTTGTCTGATGTTATAATAAATATTTCAGTAGCTGATCCAACTGAGCTATCAGTTGACATTAAAAAATTAACTTATACAACCTTAAATGGAAGCTTATCTCAATCAATTACCGTAACTGGAGTTGATGATTTTCTTTTAGACGGACCAATTGCATCAGCAATTGTATTTACTGTAGATCCAGTTTTTTCTGAAAACGCTTATGCTATTTTAAATCCTGTAGAAGTATTAATAATTAATGAGGACAACGAAAAAGATCAGGACTCTGATGAAATACCTGATAAAAAAGACAACTGTGTCTTAATATATAATCCTGATCAAATCGATAGTGATAATGACGGAGTAGGTGATGTATGTGATGATGATATTGATGGAGATGGTGTTTTAAATTCAGTTGAGACTTCAGATAAAACCGACCCTTTAAATCCATGCTCATTTATTTTCACGAGCATCTCTAGACCGGTAAGCGCATTTATAGATTGTGATAATGATGGTGTGCCAAATCCTATTGATCTTGATGATGATAATGATGGAATTTTAGATTCTGAAGAATTAACATTGGACGATGATTCAGACGGATTCCCTAATTATTTAGATTTGGATAGCGATAATGATAATTGCTTAGATGTAACTGAATCAGGGAATGTTGATTATAATTTTGATGGTATTTTAGGAGGGGACCAAGTTGTTGTTGATGCTAAGGGGTTAGTACTAAATCATAATGGCTATAATGGAACTTTAGATAAAGACTTTAATGGAATTCAGGATTTTAGAGAGAAAGGGGGACCAATTAAAATAATAGAACAGCCAGCCAGTAAAATTGAAATTGTTATTGGGGCTAGACTTTCAATTTTTGTTAAAGCAAGCTCTTTTGGATCTAAAGAGTATCAATGGCAAGTAAATACTCAAGGGGCATCAGGTTTAACTTCAAGAAATTTCTCATGGATTAATATTTCCGATGATACGATTTATAAAGGAACTAAAACAGAAACACTATATATCTCAAATGCTACTCCTAACATGGAGGGTTGGAAATACAGAGTTATTGTTGATAACGCCTGTTATGTTTGTTCAGATCAGGTTATTTCAGAAGAATCAGAATTGATTATAAGTCCATTTTTTATTCCTAATGCTTTTTCACCTGATGGAGACGGTGTTAATGATACATGGGTAATTGATGGCCTTAGCAGGTACGCTTCAAATAAAATTTCAATCTACAGCAGATGGGAAGAAAAAGTTTATGAGGTGAATGATTATCAAAATGATTGGAATGGTGTCAGTAATACTTCATCAGGAATGGATAGATTACCTGAAGGAACGTATTTTTATTATATTGATTTTGGTCCTGATGTTAAACCAGAAAGGGGTTATGTTTATATTAAACGAAGAACAAGATAAATGGTTAAAAAAAGGATAAATATAAAAATAATTTACTTGCTATTAATAATAGGTTTTACTCCTTTGTTTTCTCAACAGCAAGCCTCATTTAATCATTATATGTTTAATCATCAGTCAGTTAATCCAGCATATGTTGGCTCTAAAAACTACACTAGTTTAACTACTGTTCATAGATCTCAATGGGCAGGATTTGAGGGGGCACCAAAGACTCAAACATTATCACTAAATATGCCATTAACTTCAAAAAATCTTGGGATTGGTTTTAGTGTTTTAAATGATAACATAGGACCTGTTAGAAGTACTTCAGTTGATATTGATTTTGCTTATCATTTAAAATTAAATAGAAATGAAAATTTCCTTTCTTTGGGATTAAAGTTTGGAGGTTTTAATTATAACTTGAATAGAGATTTAATTCAAACTAATAATCCGTTTGACTCCGCATTTATTGAGGATGATCAAAATGATTTTTTCCCTAATATTGGATTTGGATTGTATTATTACACTCAAAAGATTTATGCTGGTATTGCCATTCCAAGAATATTGGAGCATAAAGAAATTGATTCGAGGAAACACTATTATTTTATTACTGGTGCATTAATCTCTACTTCAGATCAGTGGATGATAAAACCCAGTGTTCTTTTAAAGTATACAAAGGGTAGCTCGCTAGTCTATGATTTAAGTTCACTTTTAATTTACAAAGAAACCTTTTGGATTGGTGCTCAAATGAGGAGTTCTATGAATAATTTGATTCCTGAAGGACCCTTAGCTGGTAGTTTTAGTTTTTTGACCGGGTTTACTATCAATAAAAATTTATCTTTAGGATATTCATATGGGTTTTCATCGTCAAGAAATAAAAACTTAAATTTAAGTACCCATGAAATAATGTTAAAATATGATATTTTACCTAAAGTAACTGCTCTATTAAGATCACCAAGATTTTTTTAAAATGAATAAATTTTTATACATATCGCTTTTTTGTTTCTCTTTTTGTTTTGGTCAAAATCAAATTGAAAATTATAGTAAGTTTGAAAAA
>NHJR02000037.1 GCA_002169155.2 Flavobacteriaceae bacterium TMED220 | reverse complement strand
GGATGAATCACATGAGGTTGCTAAAAATATATCAATGCAGGTAGCAGCTATGAATCCTATCGCTTTAAATGAAGAAGGTGTAAATTCAAATATTATTGAAAAAGAAGTTGAAATTGCAAAAGATTTATTAAGAAAAGAAGGAAAGCCAGAGGGAATGTTAGAAAATATTGCTAAAGGGAAGATAAAAAGATTTTTTAAAGAAAATACATTAGTTAATCAGTCCTACATTAAAGACAATAAGACAACTGTCAAAGCATACGTAAAATCTGTAAATGAAAATTTAATAGTAACTGGATTTGCAAGGCTTGCATTGAATTAATTTTAATGCGCTTCAAGCCAATTTTCACCTACTCCAATGTCAACTATCAGAGGGACATTAAGTTTAAATGCATTTTCCATTTCTTTTTTAACCATTAGTTGCAACTTTTCTAATTCTTGTTTTTTAACATCAAAAACTAATTCATCATGAACTTGAATAATCATTTTTGATTCCCATGATTCATTATATAATTTTTCACCTATTTTAATCATTGCTATTTTAATGATATCTGCAGCACTTCCTTGAATTGGAGCATTAACAGCATTTCTTTCCGCACTACTTCTTATAATTGCATTTTGAGAATTAATATCTCTTAGGTATCTTCTTCTTCCTAAAACGGTTTCAACGTATCCCTTTTCTCTTGCGTATGAAATTTGATTTTTCATATAATTTTTTAGGTTTGGATATGTTTCATAATATTTTTCAATTAACTTTTTTGCATTTTCTCTTGATAAATCTGTTTGTTGACTTAGACCAAAGGCAGATACACCGTAAATTATTCCAAAATTAACTGTTTTAGCATTATTCCTCTGAATTCTAGTTACATCTTCAATTGGAACATCGTAAACATTTGCAGCTGTACTTGCATGAATGTCCTGATTATTTTTAAAGGATTTTATCATAACTGGGTCATTACTTAATGAAGCAATAATTCTTAATTCAATTTGAGAATAGTCAGCAGCCATTATAAGGAATTCATTATTTCTTGAAACAAAAGCTTTCCTTACTTTCTCTCCAAGTTTAGTCCTAATTGGTATATTTTGAAGGTTGGGGGAATTGCTGCTCAATCTTCCTGTTGAAGTAGTTGCTTGGTTATATTCAGTGTGAATTCTTCCAGTTATAGAATTTACCTCCATAGGTAAAGTGTCTACATATGTACTAAGTAGTTTTTTAATTGATCTCCAGTGTAAAATTTTTGAAACAATTACATGATTTTTTTCAAGAGATGATAGAATTTCTTCAGCAGTTGAGTATTGTCCAGTTTTAGTTTTTTTTGGTTTATCTATTAATTTTAACTTTTCAAATAAAATTATACCAAGTTGTTTAGGAGATCCAATATTAAAGTTTTCACCAGCTAATTCAAAAATTAATTTTTCAGTTTTTATTGCTAAAAGAGATAGTTCAGTTGATAATTTATTTAAAAAAGGTATATTGATTTTAACTCCTTGAGTTTCCATTCTATATAGAACTTTTAACAAGGGGATTTCAATATTTTCAAATAAGCTAATGTTGTTAGCATCTTTTAATTCATTCTCAAAAAATTCTTTCAACTGAAAAATATAATCAACTTTTTGAACAAAAAAATTAGTTTGTTTTTCAATTGGAAAATTATTTAATGAAAAATCACTGATATTATTTTCAGATTTAAATTCTTTTATAGTTTTTAAATCAAGATTTAAGTAGCTTTTGGATAGAATCTCAATATCATGTTTCCTGTCCGGATTTATCAGGTAGTGAGCTATTATTGTATCAAATACTTTTCCATTTAAATAAATACCGTATCTATGTAAAATTTTTAGATCGAATTTAATGTCATGCCCTATTTTTTCAATTTCAGAATTAATAAAAATTTTTTTAAGTTTTTTTAAAATAAAATTAATTTTAGATTTATCAGTTGGAAACTTAATATAATATCCCTTCCCTTTATTCCAGGAAAATGAAATGCCAACTATATTTGATTTAAGTGGATTTAAATTTTCAGTATTGATTTTAAAAGCAACTTTTTTTTGCTTTAAAATTTTATTAATAAGAAAGTCTAATCCAATATTTTCATTAACATATTGATAATAATTTGTATATGTTTCTTTATTGTTTTTTGGGAAATTAAAATTTCCTACACCTGGCTCAGAAAACAAGTCTAGTTGTTTTATTGATGGGTTATTAATTTTCTCTGAATCACCAAAATCTAAATTTTGATCAACTTTGTTTTTTTTTGTATAGATTTTATTAAAACTATCTTTCATTCTTTTGAATTCAAGCTCTTCTAATAAAAGATTTAAAGAATCAAAGTTTGGAGGAGTCATTTTAAATTTAGTCTCATCAAAATTAACTGGTACATCTAATAAAATTTTTGCAAGTTCTTTTGAAACCATTCCAATTTCTTTATTTTCCTCGATTTTTTCTTTTAATTTTCCTTTAAGCTCATGCGTGTTTTGCAAAAGTTTTTCCATGCTTCCATAGAGTTTAATAAATTTTTTAGCAGTTTTATCTCCAACCCCTGGTAAACCAGGAATATTATCTACAGAATCCCCCATCATTCCAAGATAATCTATAACCTGATTTGGATTATCAATTTCAAATTTATTTTTAACTTCATTAACACCCCATATTTCAATTCCATTTCCCATTCTAGCAGGTCTGTAAATTAAGATGTTATCAGTTACTAATTGAGCAAAATCTTTATCAGGTGTAACCATATAAATTTTATAACCTTCTTTTTCAGCTTTTTTTGCAAGTGTTCCAATTATGTCATCAGCCTCAAATCCTTCTTTTTCAATAACTGGGATATTCATAGAATTCAGAATTTTTTGAATATAGGGAACAGCAATTTTAATAGCTTCAGGAGTTTCTAGTCTATTAGATTTATATTCAGGAAAAATTTCTGATCTAGTTTTTGATCCTCCTTTATCAAAACATACGGACATAAATTCCGGATTTTCTCTTCGTATTAAATCTAAAAGTGAATTCATAAATCCAAAAATTGCAGATGTATCAAGGCCTTTTGAGTTAATTCTTGGATTTTTAATAAATGCATAATAACCTCTGAAAATAAGGGCAAAGGCATCAATTAAAAAAAGCCGTTTATTTTGATTCATTATAATTTATAAGATAAGAAATGAATTTTAATTTATACATTTAAGTTGATTAACATTTTTGGTTTAATAATAATAATTAAAGTATATTTTTAAAAATGAAAATTGATGACAATTATTTTATGAAACAAGCTTTAAAAGTTGCCAATGATGCAATTATTAAAGGTGAAGTACCAGTTGGTGCAGTAATTGTTTTTAATGGTAAAGTAATTGCTAGAGCTCACAATCAAACTGAAAATCTTAAAGATGTTACAGCTCATGCTGAAATATTATCAATAACTTCTGCTTCAAATTTTTTAAATTCTAAATTTCTAAAGAGGTGCACAATGTATGTAACTTTAGAGCCATGTATAATGTGTGTGGGAGCACTATATTTAGCACAAATTGAAAGGCTAGTATATGCTGCCAGTGATGTAAAAGGTGGGATAAGTAGGGGCATTAAGTTGCACCCAAAAACCAGAATTACAAGTGGAATAATGAAAAAAGAATCAGAAAAAATATTAAAAAATTTTTTCCAACGATTAAGATTAAAAAAATAAAAAAACTACCTTAAATATTAAAGCAATTTAATTTGTCCTGCAACTTTACCTTTTCGACCATCTTCTTCAACATATTCTACTTTATCACCTTCAGTAATAGAATTTCCTCCTAANGANGTAGCGTGACAAAAAATATCTTGACCAGTTTCGTCGTTTGTTATAAAACCATATCCTTTAGAGACATTAAAAAATTTAACTGTACCTGTCATAATAAATTATAAATGAATTTAAAATTACATGATTGTTTTAAGTATACATAATATTTTAAGATAAATTCAAAAAAATTATTGAATTGTAAATTTTTTAGTCAATTTATTTTTAATTAATGATTATTTTTATTTTTAAAGGTGTAGTCTGATAATTTTTTGTTTCTATATCTATAAAATAAAAATAGAGGAAGAAATATAAATGATCCAATTAAAACACTAAATCCAATTATCTTTTCACCCAAAATATAATTACTTTCTTGTCTAATTACAAAACCTGTAAATAAACTAATAATGAAAAAAATAAATAATATTTTGGTTAAGTTTTTCAAAAATTTAATTTTTTAGGGTTTCATTTTTAATTTTAGTTCATTTAATTGATCATTTGAAATTTCACTTGGAGAATTAATCATTAAATCTTTACCACTGTTATTTTTGGGAAAGGCGATAAAGTCTCTTATTATTTCCTGACCACCAATTATTGCAACAAGTCTATCCAAACCAAGTGCAATTCCACCATGGGGAGGCGCACCATATTTAAAGGAATCAATTAAATATCCAAATTGATTATTAGCTTCTTCTTCAGAAAAATCTAAAAGAGTGAAAATTCTTTTTTGTATATCAGAAGAATTAATTCTTATAGATCCACCACCGATTTCATTTCCATTAATAACAAGATCATATGAATTTGCAATTACTTTTTTTGGATTTGAATTTAATAAATTTAGATGTTTTTCTACAGGAGAAGTAAAAGGGTGATGAACCGAATTAAATGATTTTTCTTCTTCATTCCATTCAAAAAGGGGGAAATCTATTACCCATAAAGGAGAATATTTTTCAAAGTCTCTTAGTTCAAGTCTTTCAGCAATTTCTAATCTTAAAAGTCCCATTTTGATCTTGATATCAGGGTCTTTACCAGCTAAAATTAAAAGAAGATCTCCTTTTTTACCTTTACAAAACTTTATCCATTGAATTAATTCATCAGAATTGAAAAATTTATCGATAGATGATTTTATTGAACCGTCTTCATTATATTTTATCCAAAAAAGTCCATTCGCATTGAACTCTGGGCGTTTAGTCCAATCATTTAATTGATCAATTTTTTTTCTCGAAAAGCTAGAGCCATTTTGAACACATATCCCTAAAATTAATTCATTAAGATCAAAAGGTTTAAAGCCTTTATTTTTTGAAAATTTACTTAAATTATTTAATTCCATTCCAAACCTAGTATCAGGTTTATCGCTTCCATAAAGATTTATACATTTTTCATATGTAAGAACTGGGATTTTATCAATTTTGACACCTTTAAATTTATATATAAGATTACATATTAATTCTTCAAACTGTTGCATTACCTCTTCCCTGGTAACAAAAGACATTTCACAATCAATTTGTGAAAATTCAGGCTGCCTATCTGCTCTTAGATCTTCGTCTCTAAAGCATTTAACAATTTGAAAATACTTGTCCATTCCACCAACCATCAATAACTGTTTAAATGTTTGGGGTGACTGAGGTAATGCATAAAAGTTCCCAGGATTCATTCTTGAGGGTACAATAAAATCTCTTGCCCCTTCAGGAGTCGATTTAATTAAATAGGGTGTTTCAATTTCAATAAAATCTTTATTAGATAAAAAGTTTCTTATTTCATGAGTAATTTTAGAACGCAGAATCAAATTATTTTTGATTGGATTTCTTCTAATATCAAGGTATCTATACTTTAACCTTAGTTCTTCACCTCCATCTGAATTATCTTGGATTGTAAAAGGGGGTATTAATGAACTATTTAAAACATTAAAGTCTTTAACTAAAACTTCAATTTCTCCAGTTTTAATTTTGGGGTTTACTGACTCTCTTTTAATGACTTCACCATTTATTTTAATAACAAATTCTCTTCCAATTTTTTGAGCTTTATCAATAATTTTTTTTGATGACCTTTTTTGGTCAAAAATAATTTGCGTAACACCATATCTATCTCTAAGGTCAATCCAAATAATAAATCCCTTGTTTCTTATTTTTTGAACCCANCCAGATAAAATTACCTCATTAGAAATATTTTTTGAAGTTAGTTCACCACAATTATGAGTTCTGTACATATTTGAATTTTGTTAAACAAATTTAATAACTAATATAAATTAATTAAGGGATTAATTTTGAAATTCATTCTTTTAAGTTTTTTTAGATTTAAATACTTTCAATTTAATTTGATAAACAAGATAAAAACTTGAGGGTATAATTATGAGTGTTAGAAATGTGGCAAATGAAAGTCCAAATATCACTGTCCAAGCAAGAGGGCCCCAAAAATGAAAATTGTCTCCCCCAAAATATATATTTGGATTCCAAGATGTAAATAATGAGTAAAAATCAATATTGAAACCAGTAGCTAAAGGGAGTAATCCTAAAATTGTTGTTATTGCAGTTAAAATTACAGGCCTAAGCCTTGCAACTCCACCCTCAATTATTGCTTGTCTAACATCTAATCTAGGTAACCTTTCTGTAAAGGGTATTTCTAATTCTGATTTTTTCCTTGCTATAAGTAGCTGAGTGTAATCAATTAGAACAACACTATTGTTTACAACGATTCCAGCTAAAGAGATTATACCCATCATTGTCATCAAAATGACAAAAGGCATATTAAAAATACTTATTCCTAAAAGAACACCAGTAAAACTTAAAAAAATTGAAAGTAAAATTATTAATGGATTTGAAATTGAATTAAATTGAAAAACCAAAATTAAAACAATTAAAAAAAGGGCGAATCCTAAAGCATTTTTCAAAAAATTAAAATTTTCTTCTTGTTCTTCAATTTGGCCTCCAAACTTATAATCTATACCCTCGGGTAAGTTAAAATCATTTAAAGCATTAATGGTTTTTTGTATTACTTCATTTTCGTTGTACCCTCCAAGAACTGATGAATATAGAGTAACTACTCTTTTTAAATTTTTATGTTTAATATTATTAAATGTTACAGTATTTTTAGTTTCAACAAGAGACGAAATTGGAATTTCTTTTATTTTACCTGTTCCTTCATCTCTAAAAATGATATATTGATTTAATAATGTTTCAATGTTATATCTATCTTTTTTATCAAGTCTTATGTTAATATCATAATCTTCTCCTTCATGTTTATAGATTCCTGTTTTTTCACCAAAAAGAGATCTTCTTAGTTGGTTTCCAACTTGACCAGCAGACACGCCTAATTCTCCAGTTTTTTTTCTGTCAACAAATATTTCAATACCCGGCTTATTTTTATTTACATCGATTTTTAGTTCCTCTATTCCAGATATTTTTTTTGAATCTAAAAAAGTTCTCATTGAAGAGGCAACTTCAATTATTTTCCCATAACTTCTTCCACTTACCTCAATATTTATTGGATATCCAACTGGTGGTCCCTTGGCGTCTTTTTCAACAGATATCAAAAGGCCAGGAAATTTCTTATTTACTCTTTGTTGAATTTCACCTCTTAAATCTTCACTCGAAAATCCATTTCGATCTTTAAATTCTGACATATTTAGAGTTATTTTAGCCTTATTTGGCATTTCATTTACAGCACCTTTATCAGATTGTGGATTTTGAGACCCTGTTCCTACTTGGGTAACATAGGATTTGATCATAAAGTTTTTATTATTTAATAAATATTTATCTTGATTCAACACGGAATTTATTTCTTTTTCAAAATTTAATGCTGTTGAATTAGTCTTTTTTATTGATGTTCCTTCAGGGTATTCTAAATATATTATTATTTGGGCAGGTTCGTTTGAAGGAAAAAATTCAACTTTAGGAGATTTAAGTCCTAAAATTATAAAAGACGAAAAAAGCAAACTAATTGTACCAAATAAAAAATAAATTGGATTTTTTTTAGTTAGGACGAAACTGATTAGACTTTTGTATTTTTTTTCAAGTGAGGGTATTAAATTTTTTTGAAAAAATTTCGCCCAATTTTTTATAAAAAATTTATAAGACCAAAAAAGTAAGCATATAAGAATCATTAATGTTCCAATACCCCTAAGAATTCCAACATTAAAAATTAAAATTAACCCAAGTCCTCCAAGTAGTAAGGTCATTTTCCAAAGGCTTCTAGTCGTTAGCTCATTATCTTCAATTTTCATAAATTTAGATACAAGCATAGAATTAAAAAAAATTGCAACTATTAAAGAGGAGCCTAAAACTATAGAAAGAGTTAAAGGAAAAAAAACCATAAATTTACCAATTATACCAGGCCAAAATGCTAAAGGTACAAATGCCGCAATAGTAGTTATTGTTGATATAATAATTGGAAAGGCTATTTCTCCAACACTTTTTTTTGCCGCTTCAATTTTTGTAAAACCTTTCTTTTGCATTAACCTGTAAGCGTTTTCAACTACAACAATTCCATTGTCTACTAGCATTCCTAAGCCCATTATTAAGCCAAATAGTGTCATTCTATTAATCGTGTATCCTAAAAAACCAAGTATCATAAACGACATGAACATTGACATGGGAATTGCAAACCCAACAAAAAGTGCATTTCTGAAACCAAGAAAGAACATCAAAACTGTTACAACTAGTATTACACCAAAAATTATATTATTTGTTAGGTCATTTACAAGATTTGTTGTTTCATTTGATTGGTCATTAGAAATAGAAACCTCAAGATTTGTAGGGAATTTATTGTCTTTGTAATCATCAACAATTTTTCTTATTTTTTTTACTGCTTCAATAAGATTTTTACCTGCTCTTTTTTTTACATCGAGCATTACTGCAGTTTCACCAAATGACCTTGCAAATGAAGTTTTTTCTTTTTCTTTAAAATTTATTTCAGCAATATCACCTAAATAAACTGATCCGTTTTGGGTTTTAACAACAAATTTTTCAAGATCTGAAGGTTTGGAAATTTCTCCAATTATCCTAATATTTCTTCTTTGACCATCTCCTAATATATTTCCTGCGGAAATAGTTTTATTTTCTCTATTAAGGGAATTAACTATGTTATTAAAGCTTACTTTTGAGGCATTCATTTTAAATATGTCAAGAGATACTTCAACTTCAAAATCTTCTACCCCTCTCATATCAACTTTAATTATTTCGGGTAATTCTTCTATTGCATCTTTTAATTCTTCAGCATAAAATTTTAGTTTATCTAATGGGAAATCTCCCATAAGACTAACATTAACAATTGGAAGTTCCTCAGAATAAATAAACTCAAAAGCGTTTGGTTGGACTTTAGAACTATTAAATGTTGGCCAATCAGGATCAGAAATCACTTCATCAATTTCTTCCTGTATTTTTTGTTTTGCTAGGCCTACAGAAATATTTTCATCAAACTGAACTGTTATAATAGAGAAGTCTTCAATAGATGAAGAACTTATTTCTTTAACATTTTGAACCGTTTTTAATGATTCTTCTAATGGGTCTGTAATTAATCTTTCAATATCTTCGGCAGTATTACCTGGATAAACAGAACTAACATAAATTTCAGTTTCTTGAATATCTGGAAAATTTTCCCTAGGTAAAGTAAAAAATGAATAAATTCCTAAAAAAAGGAAAAGCCCGATAATAACAGAAACGACAGTACTATGATTGATAGCCCAAGTAGAAAGTAAAAATTCTTTTAATTCAGTAGATTTTTTCATTTTTCAATTTCAGAAGTTTCAATAATATTTATTATTTGATCATCCTTAATAAACCTTAATCCGTCCTCAATAATTACATCATTACTATTAAGACCACTAATAACCTCAACTAAATTTCCTTTTACTTTACCAAGGGTAATAAACTCTTTTTTTGTTTTGAAAGTTTTATTGGAATTTAATATTTTAAATACATATGAGTCACCTTCAGAATTTTCAAGTATATTCTTAATTGGGATTAATATTGCATTTTGATTTGTATAATCATTAACAAGGATTTTAACTGTCATATTAGGTTTCAAAACTTTGTTAGTGTTTTTAAAGTTAACTTCTATTTTGAATGATCTATTTGCTGGATTAATGAAATTTCCAACTTGAGAAACTTTAGAAGCAATTGATTCATCTAGAGTTGGTATATAAATTTTAACTTCAGATTGTTCATTTATATTTTGAATATGTCTTTCAGGAATTTCAGATTCAATATAAACTACATCAATATTAATTAACCTAAAAATTGGAGTAATCCCAGGGTTAACATTTGATCCAATTTTAGTAATAATATCATCTATATTACCTGAAAATTGAGCATATATTTTTGTTCTTTTTATTAATGCTTTTAGTTCTTTGATTTTTTCATTACTTGTTAAATATTTAGCTTTTGATTCAAGAAAATCAATTTCAGAACCAATTTTTTTATCCCACAATCTTTTTTTTCTATCAAAAATATTTTTTAATAAGTTGCTTTGAATTTTTAATTGTTCAAGCTGAGAGCTTAAAATTTCATTATCTAATTCAGCTATAAGTTTTCCCTTTTTGACAAACTCTCCTTTTGTGACATAAAGTTTTTTTAAAATCCCAGGGCTTTCTGGATAAACTAGGATATTCTTGTTTGTTTTAACACTCCCTTGAAATTCAACATAATGTTTAAAAATAGTGGATTTAACATCGATTTTAGAGACAACTGGAATATTTTTATTTTTTAAAGAATTATCAAGCTTATTGTTAATTATATCAATTTCATTTTCAATTTTTTCAATTGCATTTAATTTCTCTTCTTTTATTTCTTTTAATAAATTAACTGATTCAAAATCATTTTTATTTTCGGTACTTTTTAATGATTTTTCACATGAATTTAAAAAAATTGATAANATTAAAAGCTTAAAAATATTTTTCATTTTTAATTTTTTTTAGGTGAATTAATAACAATGTCTAATTCTGATTTTTTATTGATAACTTTTATCATAGAATTAAGATAATTACTTTGAGATGAAAATAATTGCAATTGGGCTTCACGTAATTCAAAACTACTAGAAAGACCTTCATAGAACTTTATTTGATTTTTTTCTTCAATTTTTCTAGCTAATGAAAGATTTTCTTTAGCTGTAAAATAATTATCAATTGATAATGAATATTCATTTTTTAATTTTTCTAAATTTAATATTACTTTATTTTTTGTTTCTTCCAGTTCGATTTCAGCCTGCTCTAGATTGAGTTTTGATTTTTGAGAATTTGCTACTCTTTCAAATGAACTAAAAACAGGTATATCTATTTTTAATCCAAAAACAGAGGAACCAAACCATTTTTGATTTTTTTCAGTAAAAGTAAATTCATTACTATTTCCAGTATAAGCACCACTTATAAATCCAGATAAAGATGGAAGAGATTTAGCTTTTTCTAATTTATGGAGTAACGCTTTTTTTAAAACATTATTTTGAGCAATTTTAAGGTCTAAATTGAAATCTAAATTATTTGCTTTTGAATCTTTATCAAAGTTGATATTTTTTACAGTTAAAAGGTCTAATTTATCTGTTAATTCTATTTTTTTATTTATATCAATACCAAGAATTAAGTTTAACATTTTAGATNANATCANTTCTAATTTTTCAGCATACTTTAAGTTTGAATTAAGACTGTTAAGTGTTAAACGAAGCTGTTCAACATTTTCCTCTTCACTAAACCCATTTTCATATAAATTCTTAACTTCCTCTAAATTTTTTGAAATTTTCGAGATATTGTTTTTTATTATTGTAACATTTTCTTTAGATAAAAGAGAATTTATNTATGCTGAAATAATTTCTTTTTTTATTTGTTGNGTTGTTTTTTTTTTAATGTTTTCTGCAACTTCTGTATAAATTTTTATACCCTGTAGTCCAATAATATATGTGCCGTCAAAAATTAATTGTTCTAATTTAATAGATGCATTTGCTATTTGTTCAGTACCAAAACTTATCTCTGCAAATTCACCTGGGTTTCCTCCAAAAAATTCAGCAGGGACAAGAGAAATAGGCATTTCAATAAAATTTTGATAGCTAATAGTGCTTTTTATTTGAGGTAACCCTATTGAGATGGTCCTCCATTTATCTTTATAGGCTTTTAATAATTCTTTGTTTGCTTTTCTAATAGTTGAGTTATTTTCAAGACCAATTATTAAAGCTTCTTCCAATGATAACTTTTCAGGAATAAGTTGTCCAATTATTAGATTTTGAAAAAAAAATATANCAACAATTATTTTTAATTTCATTTATCGATTTTATTTATTGGGGTTTTATTTAGNAAGTTTAAGCCTTTATCAGAGACAATAGCTCTAAGATGATATTCAAGATAGTTTTCAATGAGTTCAGAAATATTAAATTTTTCAGGGTCAAATATTTTGATATCTCTAAGATTTGACATTCCGGTCAGATACAATCTAGTGAGGAATTCAATATTTATATTTTTCCTAAAAAGACCAGCATTTATTCCATTTAATATATTTTTTTTCACTTGCTTTTTAAACTTTGTATATTCAAGAGATTTGATTTTCTCATGAATTTCAGGATAATATTTTTGTAATTGATAATGAGGAGATAGCTTTGAATCGTTCAAATATTTCATGATTAAATATTTTACAGAATGAAATTCATGAATTGCATTTTCACTTTTTTTTCTTACAAGAATTAGTTCTTTATTAGCTTTTTCAAAAATATCTAAAGCGGAAGCTTCTACAATATCATTTTTACAATCAAAGTGGATATATAATGTTTTTTTTGACATCCCAAGTGATAATGCCAATTCGTCCATAGTAACGCTTTTAAATCCATATTTTAAAAAAAGACTATTAGCTTTTTTTATTATTAATGATTTCATTATGACAAAATTATATATAGAAACTTTAAAAACCAAAAAAGTTTCCAAAGTTTTTTTATTAATTTACAGTCATAAATAATTACCTTTAATTAAATTCACTACGTGATACTTAAATATCAAAAAATTTTTTCACAATATTTGGAATCTTCTATTACTGAGAGATCCCCTAAAAACTTGTATGATCCATGTAATTATATATTAAGTTTGGGAGGTAAAAGGATAAGGCCAATTATGTTATTATTGACACATGATTGNATAAATAAAAATTCAACTAGTGCTTTACCTGCCGCATTATCAATTGAATTATTTCACAATTTCACTTTAATTCATGATGATATTATGGATGAAGCAATTTTAAGAAGGGGAAAAACTACAATTCATAAAAAGTGGAATTTAAATACAGGTATTTTNTCAGGNGATGTTATGTTAATATGGTCATATCAATGTTTGGAATTATATGATTCAAAATTATTTAAAAAATTAACAAGTCTTTTAAATAATACNTCTCGNATGGTCTGTGAAGGACAACAATATGATATTGATTTTACTAAAATATCAAAAGTTTCTAAAAAAGATTATTTAAAAATGATAAAGCTTAAAACTGCAGTTCTTTTAGGCTGTTCTATGAAAATGGGTGCTCTGATTGGNGGATTGTCTGAAAGTGAAAGTGATAAATTCTATTTTTATGGAATTAATTTAGGNATTGCGTTTCAATTAAAAGATGATTATCTAGATGTGTTNGGTGAAAATGAAAAATTTGGAAAAAAAAATGGGGGAGATATAATTGAAAATAAAAAGACTCTTATGTACATATTTGCTTTGAATAATTCAGATAATTATCAAAAAAGTANGTTAATAAAATTTTTCACTGANAANCCNCTAAAATCTGAATTAAAGATTAAATCAGTTAAAGAAATTTTTTTGAAAACTGGAGCAGATAAAGACATAAAAAAAGAAATTAAATATTATGAAAAAAAGGCAATGGAGGGAATAAAATCTTTTTCAGTTTCTGATAAAAATAAAAAAATATTTGAAAAATTAACAATTGATTTGATGAGCAGAGAGATATGAATTAAATTTTTTTGAAAATTTTTTTGAAAAGNGATTTTAAAAAAATTTTAATTGGAAACGTACTCATTATTTTNAGCTCTTCGNAAATATTNGTNTTNTCTTCTAAAAACTTTAAAATTAATTTTGGTTCATTCATTTTAAACATTCTTTTAAAAATTTCACTTCCAATTTCATTCTTTGAATAAAGCACATCAATCATTATACTATCATAAAACATAAACCTGTTATTTTTGTAAAATTTGTTAAGAGGTTTTTCACTTTTTAAGTGTTTAATAAGGTTGTCTACTTTTTTTATAATATTAAAAAAAGTAAAACCAGTACTGGGTTTTGTCCATCCTCCAGCTGTTCCTATTGTCATGAAATTATTTGTGTTATTTTCCCAAAAAGGATAGGAAGTCATGGGGATACTACCTTTTTCTTTATTAATTATTTCGAATTTACCTGAATTAATTTTTTTCAAATAAGTTTTGATACCTTTTTCGTATTCTTCATTCTTCAAAATTGATTTTGAAAATAGAGTATATTCAACTAAAGCTTCGTTTTTTTTAAATGGTAATACATAAATAAATCGTGTAGTATTTTTTTGAACAATATCAAAATCCATGAAAATAATTTTTTTTGGATCAAAAATATTATTTTCAGTTTTAACAAACCAACCNATAAAATGTTGTTTCAGGATTGGAAAACTAATTTTTTTCTTTAATGGGCCTTGAATACTTGAAAAGACTTTTACTCCTTCATATTTGATTTTCTTTGTTNAAACTTCAGTTATTTTTTTTAATGGTTTAATATTTAAAATTTCNTCATAAGTTATTTCAATATTTTTTGANTGATTTATTTCAGTAATTATTTTTTGGTAGAAATCAATTCCTTTGATTGTTTTGAATTCGTATGGTTTTAATTCAAAATCTTTAGAGAAATTATGAGAACTAAAATTTGCGTTATCCCATTTTTTAAATATTATATCGTCAAAAAGGCCATAATTTTTTTCCCAAAAACTCCAAGTACGATCATTTGAATTTTTTTTAGATTTCTCNATTAATAATATTTTAGAATTTTTAAAGTATTTATCTCTTAAAAAATTATAGGCAAGATATAAACCAGAGGCACCACCCCCACAAATTATATAATCAAATACTTTGTTGTTTTTCATCATTGAAATATTTAAAAATAATTAATCCATTTTAATTCCAATGGTTGGATTTTATTTTTTTTTAAATAATTTGTTTTACACTGTAAAACAAATTAAATTTATACACTTTAATAATTGTTAAATGGATCCCATTTTTGTTTTTTTTGAAGAAACAGATCCTGTTTTAGGTGCATTTTATGCAACTCTTTTTACATGGGGATTAACGGCTTTAGGTGCTTCAACTGTTTTCTTTTTTAAGAAGATGAATAGAGTTGTTTTAGATGGAATGCTAGGATTTACAGGAGGAGTTATGGTTGCTGCAAGTTTTTGGAGTTTACTTGCTCCAGGAATTCAAATGAGTGAAGGTGAGGGGTTTGTTAAAGTAATTCCTGCCGTAATTGGATTTACATTAGGTGCTCTTTTTATTTTTTGTTTAGATAAAATTTTGCCCCATGTTCATATAAATTTTTCTGAAAGTGAAGGTATTAAAACTCCCTGGAAAAGAACAACTCTTTTGGCTTTAGCCATAACTCTTCATAATATTCCAGAGGGTCTTGCAGTAGGAGTTCTTTTTGGTGGTGTAGCTGCAGGTTTACCTGAAGCATCAATTGCTGGAGCAGTTATTTTGGCTTTGGGAATTGGTATACAAAATTTTCCTGAAGGGATTGCTATTTCTATGCCTTTAAGAAGGCAAGGTTTGAGTAGATTTAAGAGTTTTTGGTATGGTCAGTTATCTGCAATTGTAGAACCAATTTTTGCTGTTATTGGTGCTCTCGCCGTCACTTTTTTCACTCCTATTTTACCATATGCTCTTTGTTTTGCAGCTGGAGCCATGATTTTTGTTGTTGTTGAGGAGGTAATACCTGAAACACAATTAGATAAAAATACAGATATAGCAACATTAGGATTTATTGGTGGATTTGTAATCATGATGACTCTTGACGTAGCACTCGGTTAATAAGTTTTTTTAGTTGAATTCCATCCCTGGGCTTCAAGTTTTATTTTTTCTCCTAATCTAGAAATCATATGTCTATCATTTATATCATTAGTAACATGACCAATTATGGAAAATGAAGGTGAAGTTTTAATTTTTTTATAATCTTTTTGATTTATTGTAAATAATAGTTCATAATCTTCTCCTCCGTTTAAGGCAGCAATCGAACCATTAATTTTAAACTCTTCACAAGTTTTAGTTACTTCAGAATCTAAAGGTATTTTATCTTCATATAAAATAAAACCGACTTTAGATGATTCTGATAAATGTATTATTTCAGATGAAAGGCCATCACTAATATCTATCATTGAAGTAGGGGTTATTTTTAAATCTGATAAAATTGATGAAATATCTTTTCTAGCTTCAGGTTTTAGTTGTCTTTCAATACAATATGAATATTGAGAGAGATCAGGCTGAGATTGAGGATTTACATTAAAAACAGCTTTTTCTCTTTCTAATACTTGAAGTCCAATATATGCACCCCCTAAATCACCAGTTACAATCATAAGGTCATTTGGTTTAGCGCCTTTTCTTAAAACAACTTGATTTTTTTTAGCATACCCAATAGCAGTAATTGAGATGATTAGTCCTGATGTTGAACTTGTTGTATCTCCCCCTATCAAATCAACATTATAATTTTTACAAGCAGTTTCAATGCCTTTATATATTTCTTGAATTGATTCAATAGTAAATCGATTTGAAATAGCAATTGAAACTAAAATATGTGAGGCCTTTCCATTCATTGCATAAATATCTGAAAGATTAACCATTACAGATTTATATCCAAGGTGTTTCAAAGGCATATATGCTAGATCAAAATGAATCCCTTCAACCAACATGTCAGAACTGACTAATGTTTGATTATTCTTAAAATCGAGAACAGAGGAATCATCACCAATTCCAAGTATGGTTTTATTTTGACGAATTTTAAAGTGTTGAGTAATTTTTTTAATTAGTTCGAATTCTCCAATATCAGAAATTGGTGTCTTTGGAATATTTTTATCTTGAAACATAATTTTAAAAGTAAAAGTATAAAATAAAAAGAAATATATTTTTAAAATTTAACTTTGTAAAAACTGAAATTAGTTTGAGATTTTTTTTATTTTTTTTTTTAATAATCTATTTTTCGTGTAAAGAAGAAAACTTCCAAACTGAATTATTAGATCAAAATTTTGGTGACTTAGAACCAGAATTAGCTGTTGAAGTTAATGAAAATTCGTCTTTAAAAATCTGTATAAATGGATATGCTGGTAAATATCCTTGTAATGGATTTGATTTGGTTGGAAATTTATCACTTGATGAACTTAAAACCTCAATGGTNAATGATAATTGGGGATGGACTGATAAAGAAAATGGNAATGAATATGTTTTGATTGGGGTTTTAGAAGGAACAGCTATAGTAGACATNACAAATGCAGAAAAACCAAAATATTTGGGATTACTCCCTTCATTGACTGAATCAAGTCAGTGGAGAGATATAAAAGTTTATAAAGATTATGCATTTATAGTAAGTGAAGCAAAAAATCATGGCCTTCAGATTTTTAATTTAAAAAAAATAAAAAATAAATTGGAGGGTGTTGATTTTGAAACAGATTTTGTTTTAACTGATTTTGGGTCAGCTCATAATATATTTATAAATGAAGAAAGTGGTTTTGCTTATGTTTTTGGTAGTAAAATTTTTAAAGGAGGACCTGTTTTTATAAATATCTCAGATCCTGAAAGCTCTAATATTGAGGGAGGTTATGAATCAAAAGAATATGTCCACGATGCTCAAATTATTAATTATAAGGGTCCTGACGAAAGATATTTTGGCAAGGAAATATATGTTGGTTGTCATGGAAATCAATCATCTGAAAATTTGATAGTTATTTTAGATGTTACTAATAAAAAGAATCCAAAATTAATTTCATCTTTATCATATCCTGAATCTGGATTTGCCCATCAGGGGACATTTTCAAAAGAGCATAAATATTTTTTACTTGGTGATGAGCTAGACGAAATTAAATATGGTTCAAAAACAAAGACATTTATATTTGATTTATCAGATTTAGAAAAACCTATCTTAAGTTTTGTTAGCATGGGAGATTCCAATGCAATTGATCATAATGGTTATGTTAGGGATAATTTGTTTTACCTTGCTAGTTATACTGCTGGAGTTAGAGTTTATGATATTTCTAACCTTAAAAATAAAAACATAAGAGAAGTTGGTTTTTTTGATACTTANCCAAAAAATAATCAAACAGCGTTTGAAGGAGCTTGGAGTGTTTATCCTTATTTTGAAAGTGAAAATATTGTTATAAGTGATATAAATTCGGGATTATTTATTGTAAAACCAACTAAATAAATACTTTATGAAATTTAAATTATTATTTGGAATATTAATTATAATTAGTTGTTCCAAAGAATCATTTGATAATTTTAGTTTTAATAATCAAAGTTTTAATGGTGAATTAAAATGGATCAAAAAATTTGGAGGTTCTAGTGATGATAAGGCAAGTGATATTATAGAAACATCTGATGGGAATATTGCAATTATTGGTTCATCCAGCAGTTTAGACGGCTCAATTNTTGATAAAAACACAAATGAATTTGATTTTTGGTTTTTAAAAATTTCTCAGGANGGGGAGGTTTTATTGAATAAAACTTATGGGGGAAATGGTGATGATAGAGGACAATCAATAATTGAAATGTCAGATGGAGGATTTTTATTAGTTGGATATAGTAAAAGTTCAGACGGTGATGCCACAAAAAATATGGGGTTTCATGACAATTGGATTATAAGAATTAACTCTGAGGGGATTATATTATGGGAGAAAAGTATAGGGTATTCTGGACATGATCATGCAAATAGTATAATTAAAACAAAAGATGGTGGCTTTTTTATAACAGGCTTTTTAGATGTATCAGCATCCAATGGGAAAGGTAATTATGGAAAAGGAATTAATTATAGGCATGGAGTTGGAGAATTTTGGGGGCATAAACTAAATTCTGATGGAGAAATTATTTGGAGTCGTTTTTTTGGAGGAACTAATAATGACAGATCCTATGATGTTGTTGAGACAAATAATGAAGAATTTATAATAGTGGGTTCAACTGAAAGCAATGATATTGATATTTCAAATAACTTTGGAAGTTATGATTATTGGGTAATTAAGGTAGACAGTCAGGGGGACTTATTGTGGGAGAGAACATATGGTGGATCTGGAATAGATGTAGCTAAATCAATTTCAGTTCTTCCTAATAAAAACTTTTTAATTTTAGGAAATTCTTTTAGTGATGATTTTCAGATTACCAATTCTAGGGGAGAAAGTGATTTTTGGTTAATTGAAATTGATACACATGGAAATTTAATTAAAGAAAATTCATATGGTGGTAGCCTATTTGACTCAGGACAAGATATAGTTGAAGGACCCTCTGGTAGTTATTTCTTAACAGGTTTTTCCCAAAGTCGTGACGGAAATTTAACAAATAATAAAGGGAACAATGATATAGCTATACTACATATAACTTCATTTAAAGCTATAATAAACTCTTTAAACATTGGAGGGTCTAAAATAGACATCGGAAATTCAAGTGTTTTTAATCGTTCAGGTTCTTTATTTGTTGTTGGTTCGTCTAATAGTAGTGATGGAGATTTTACTTTTTCATTTGGAGGTTCAGATTTATTTGTTGCAAAATACGACTAATTAAAATTTCATTTATACATTCAAATAACGTATTGAAAAACCCCGTAAATAGACTATATTTGTAAAAAAAAAAATGATTAAAGTTTCTGAAACAGCAAAAACTAAAGTACAATCCTTAATGAAGGATGACGGTTTTGATCCATTTGATGATTATGTCAGAGTTGGCGTTAAAAGTGGAGGTTGTTCAGGTTTATCTTATGAGTTAAAATTTGATAAAATATCTCAAGAACAGGATAAGATTTTTAAACATAATGATATTAAAATTTTAGTTGATAAAAAAAGCTTACTTTATGTAATGGGAACAACTCTAGAGTATTCTGGGGGTTTAAATGGGAAAGGTTTTGAATTTAACAATCCTAATGCAAATAGAACATGTGGATGTGGAGAAAGTTTTTCTCTTTGAGGAATTTAAATTATCAAAATGGCATATACTGAAGAAGAATTAAAGAAAGAATTAGAAACTAAGGAGTACGAATACGGTTTTTATACTGATATTGAATCTGACACTATACCCGTAGGGTTAAATGAAGATGTAGTTCGTAAAATTTCCAAATTGAAAGGTGAGCCAAAATGGATGACTGATTGGAGAATTTCAGCTTTTAAATTTTGGTCTCAGATGGATGAGCCTGATTGGGCAAATGTAAAATATAAAAAGCCTAATTTTCANGATATATCTTATTACTCTGCTCCAAAAAGTAAAAAAAAATATAATAGTTTAGACGAGGTCGATCCTGAATTAATAAAGACTTTTAATAAATTAGGGATATCTATAGATGAACAAAAAAAATTAACTGGTGTAGCGGTTGATATTGTTATGGATTCAGTATCTGTTGCTACCACATTTAGAGAAACACTTTCAAAAAAAGGAATAATTTTTTGTTCAATTTCTGAGGCAATCAAAGAATATCCTGACTTGGTTCGTAAATATTTAGGGACAGTAATTCCATTCAAGGATAATTATTATGCAGCACTTAACTCTGCTGTTTTTTCGGATGGGTCTTTTTGTTATATTCCNAAGGGCGTTAGATGTCCAATGGAACTATCTACATATTTTAGAATTAATCAAGCTGGAACTGGACAATTCGAAAGAACNCTTGTTATTGCTGACGAATCAAGTTATGTAAGTTATTTAGAGGGGTGTACAGCTCCTTCTAGAGATGAGAATCAACTGCATGCAGCAGTTGTTGAATTGGTTGCTTTGGATAATGCTGAAATAAAGTATTCTACAGTTCAAAATTGGTATCCTGGTAATAAAGATGGAATAGGAGGAGTTTATAATTTCGTTACTAAAAGAGGTATTTGTCATAAAAGATCAAAAATATCTTGGACTCAAGTTGAAACAGGNTCTGCCGTGACATGGAAATATCCTTCTTGCATATTAAAAGGAGATAATTCTATTGGTGAATTTTACTCTATTGCNGTNACTAATAATTTTCAGCAAGCTGATACTGGAACTAAAATGGTTCATTTAGGGAAAAATACTAAAAGTACAATTATTTCNAAAGGGATTTCAGCTGGTAAATCTCAAAATAGTTANAGAGGTTTAGTTAAAATTGAACCTAGNGCTANAAATGCTAGAAATTTTTCTCAATGTGACTCGCTTTTAATGGGGAATTCCTGTGGAGCACATACTTTCCCATATATAGAGGCTAGAAATAAGTCTGCCCAAATTGAACATGAGGCTTCAACAAGTAAAATTGGTGAAGATCAAATTTTTTATTGTAACCAAAGGGGAATTGATACTGAAAAAGCTATTGCACTAATAGTTAACGGATTTAGTAAAGAAGTTTTGAATAAACTTCCAATGGAATTTGCAGTTGAAGCTCAAAAATTATTAGAAATTTCCCTAGAAGGGTCAGTTGGATAAAACACATAAAAATTATGTTAGTAATTAAAAATCTTCATGCTACTGTTGATGGAAAAGAGATTCTTAAAGGAATAGATTTAGAATTAAAACCCGGAGAGGTTCACGCTATTATGGGTCCCAATGGTTCAGGTAAAAGTACACTTGCTTCAGTTATTTCTGGAAATGATGATTATATTATAACAAAAGGTGAGATTTTATTTGAAGATAATGATCTTTCTGAATTAGATGCTGAAGAAAGAGCTCACTTAGGTGTTTTTTTATCTTTTCAATACCCAGTTGAAATACCNGGTGTTACTGTTACAAACTTTATTAAAACAGCAATTAATTCTTCAAGAAAAGCAACAGGNAAGGAAGATTTACCTGCTGCTGAAATGCTAAAAAAAATTAGAGAAAAAGCCTCTCTTTTAGATATTAATTCAAAGTTTTTATCTAGATCTTTAAATGAAGGGTTCTCTGGAGGTGAAAAAAAACGAAATGAGATTTTTCAAATGGCAATGTTAGAACCAAAACTGTCCATTTTAGATGAGACNGATTCTGGACTAGATATTGATGCGTTAAAAATAGTTGCTAATGGAGTAAACAAATTAAAAGATAAAAAAAATGGATTTATTGTAATCACACATTATCAAAGGCTATTAGAATATATTATTCCTGACTATGTACATGTACTTTTTGAAGGTAAAATTGTCAAATCTGGTTCTAAAGAACTTGCAAATCAGCTTGAAGAAAANGGATACGATTGGATTAAGAAAGAAATAAGTTAATATGGAGTTAAAAGAAAAATTAATATCTTCATTTATGGCTTTTGAAGAAAAGTTGGATTTAAATACTGATGTCCATAATATTCGTTCCAAAAGTTTTGATTATTTTGAAAAAAACGGTTTCCCTACAAAAAAGAATGAAGCCTGGAAATACACTTCACTAGAAAAATTATTGAAAAATGATTATCGGATTTTTCCAAAAAAGGATATTTCCATTGAACTTAAAGATGTTAAAAAATATTTTCTTTATGATTTGGATACCTATAAAATAGTTTTTATTGACGGTATTTATAGTCCATTTTTATCTGATACCACTCACGACGGTTTGGACGTTTGCTTACTTTCGGCTGCGTTAAATAAGCCGAAATACAAAAAAGTAATAAAGAAATATTTTAATAAAATTGTAAATAAAAATGATTCACTCACATCTTTAAATACTTCATTTACAAAAGAGGGAGCCTACATTTTCATACCTAAAACTGTTATTTCTGAAAAACCTATTCAAATAATTCATTTTTCTACTGGTAAACAAGGGAAAATGTTACTTCAACCAAGAAATTTAATTATTGTTGAAGAAAATGCCCAANTACAAATTATTGAGAGACACCAATCTTTAAAAAGCTTTCAGATTCTAACAAATTCNGTAACTGAAATTTTTTCTAACAAAGGAAGTTCTGTGGACTATTATAAAATTCAAAATGATTATGAGGATTGCTCNCTAATTGATAATACCTATATCTCTCAAGATAGAGATAGTAATGTCAAGGTTCATACTTTTTCACTAGGAGGAAAATTAATAAGAAATAATCTTAATTTTTTTCAAAATGGGGAAAATATTCAATCCACAATGAAAGGGATTACAATTATTGGAGATAGACAACATGTAGATCATTATACTTTGGTTCATCACTCTAAACCAAATTGTAATAGTTTTCAAGAATATAAAGGGATTTTTTCAGACAGAGCCGTTGGTGTTTTCAATGGTAAAATATTGGTTGATAAGATTGCTCAAAAGACAAACGCTTTCCAACAGAATAATAATATTTTAATTGATGATAATGCGACTATTAATTCAAAACCACAACTAGAGATTTTTGCTGATGATGTCAAATGTTCCCATGGATGTACTATTGGCCAATTAGACAATTCCGCACTTTTTTATTTAAGATCAAGGGGCATTCCTTTAAAAGAAGCCAAAGCCTTGTTAACCTACGCATTTGCTAATAATGTTTTAGAAAGTGTCCAAATACCCGAATTGAAAAATAGAATTAACTCATTAATTGCAAAAAAAATTGGAGTTAATTTAGGGCATGACTTGTAATCTATGATTGATGTTAATAAAATCAGAAAGGATTTTCCTATACTAAGTAGGAAAGTAAATGGACAAAATTTAATTTATTTTGATAATGCTGCTACGTCTCAAAAACCTATTAAAGTTATTAATTCAATTTCCGAATATTATTTTAACTATAATGCTAATATTCACAGAGGAGTTCATTTCTTAAGCCAAGAGGCTACCGATAAATATGAATTATCAAGAAAAAAAATTCAAAAACATTTTAATATTTCCAAAGTCAATGAAATTATTTTTACATCTGGAACTACTCATGGTATTAATATTGTTGCCTCAGGTTATACTTCCCAATTAAGTAAAGAAGATGAAATTATTGTTTCTGAATTGGAGCATCATTCTAATATTGTTCCATGGCAAATGCTTTGTGAAAGGACGGGTTCAGTTCTAAAGGTAATTCCTATTAAAAAGGAAGGTTCACTCGATATTAAAGCTTTTGATAATATTCTTAGTAAAAAAACTAAATTAGTTGTTGTTAATCATGTATCAAATGCTTTAGGATTAATTAATCCCATCAAAGAAATCATAGATAAAGCTCATNAGTTCGGTTCTAAAGTTCTAATTGATGGAGCTCAATCAGCTGCACATTTTAAAACCGATCTCCAACTTTTAGATATTGATTTTTATGTAACAAGTGCTCATAAATTATGTGGTCCTACTGGTGTTGGATTTTTATATGGAAAAGAATCACTTTTAAATGAACTACCTCCATTTCAGGGAGGGGGAGAAATGATTTCAGATGTAACTTTTCAGAAAACAACATATGCAGATTTGCCCCATAAATTTGAAGCTGGAACCCCAAATATATCAGGTGGTATTGCATTTGGATATGCTTTAGACTATTTAAACGAAATTGGGTTAGAAGATATTGCTAATTATGAAAATGAATTACTAAAATATTGCACAAAAAAATTAAGTGAAATTGGAGATATAGAAATATATGGAAATTCAATAAATAAAATTGCTGTTATTTCCTTCAATGTAAAGGGAATACATGCCTATGATATTGGAAGTATTTTAGACAAGTTAGGAATTGCTGTAAGGACAGGACAACATTGTGCACAACCAATTATGGATTTTTATCAAATTCCAGGCACAGTTAGGGTTTCTTTTTCATTTTATAATACCAAAGAAGAAATTGATTTTTTTATTTTAGGTTTACAAAAAGCTATTAAAATGTTACGATAAATTTTTAATTTTGATTATAATGACAATTAAAGAATCACAGAATGAAATTATAGAAGAATTTTCTTTTTTTGAGAACTGGATGGAAAGATATGAGCATTTAATTGAGTTAGGAAAGTCTTTGCCGCTAATTGATATTAAAAATAAAACTGATGATAATATAATTAAAGGTTGTCAAAGTAAAGTATGGATGTTTGCTGAATTAAAAAAAAATAAGTTAGAATTTACTGCTGATAGTGACGCAATAATTACAAAAGGAATTATAGCTTTATTGATTAGAGTTTTTTCAAATCAACATCCTAAAGATGTTTTAGATGCAAAAATTGATTTTATTGATCGTATTGGTCTAAAAGAACATCTTTCTCCATCAAGAGCCAACGGAATGGTTTCAATGATTAAACAAATTAAAATGTACGCTATTGCTTTTCAAACTCAGTTAAATTAGATTATGAATAAAAAAGAAATAGACCCTAGTCAATTAGGTGAAAAAATCGTAAAAGTTTTAAAAACCATTTTTGATCCTGAAATTCCAGTAGATATCTATGAACTTGGACTAATTTATGACGTTTTTGTTAATGAAGATTTTGATGTAAAAATATCAATGACATTAACAAGTCCTAATTGCCCAGTTGCTGAATCATTACCAGCTGAAGTTGAAGAAAAGGTCAAATCAGTTCAAGGCGTTAGTTCTGCTATAGTTGAAATGACTTTTGAGCCTCCTTGGACTCAAGAATTAATGAGTGATGAGGCTAAGTTAGAATTGGGATTACTATAATAAAATGGAAAAAAAAATAATTAATAGAGTCAACAATAGTAATTTAATTACGATTGATCTTGAAGAATTATATCCGATTAACACCAGATCAGAAATAGATATAGCTAATTGGTTAGAAAATGGACTAGTACTTAAAGAAAAAGAATTTAGAAATTTACTCAAAGTATTTGATTGGTCAATTTATAAAAATCATTTTGTTAATATATTTTGTTCAACAAACGCAATTATTCCTGCTTGGTCTCCTTTACTTGTCACCTCATATATCTCTTTTTTTGCTGATAAAGTGATTTATGGTTCTAAAGAGGATCTGGAAAAAGTAATTTTTAATGATATTATTAATGAAATAGATTTAAATAATTTTAAAAATAAATCTGTCATAATTAAGGGATGCTTTGAAAAGAAAATACCAGAAGATTCATATGTGCTATTAGTACAAAAACTCCAGCCAGTAGTTAAAAGTCTATTTTATGGAGAAGCTTGTTCAACGGTTCCTTTGTATAAAAATAAATCAAAAGTTTAATTCAATTTATTTTAATATAAATTTGTCTAATTAATTGATTTAATTTGTCAAAAAAAATAATCATTTTTACTTATTATTGGCCCCCATCTGGAGGCTCAGGTGTACAAAGGTGGTTGTATTTCTCATTTTATCTAAAAAAATTAAATTGGGATCCAATCATAATTACAGTTGATTATAACAAAGCTTCTTATTCTTTAATTGACGAAAGTTTAAATAATATTTCAAAGGATTTAAGGGTAATTAGAACTAAAACCAGTGACCCATTAAGGGCTTATTCAAAATTTAAGACGGGAAATACAAAAGATGGGATACCTCAAAGTCAAATAGATAATTCCTCATTAATTAATCAATTTTTTTCATTTATAAGAGGTAATTTTTTTATTCCTGATGCAAGAATAGGCTGGAATAGACATGCAATTAAAGTATCAAAATCAATTATTGAAAAAGAGAATATAAAATATATAATAACTACTGGCCCTCCTCATTCTAGCCATTTAATCGGACTAAAATTAGTTAAGAAATATAAGTTAAAATGGTTAGCTGATTTTAGGGACCCTTGGAGTAATATTTTTTATAATAAATATTTTTATAGATTACCTTATTTTCAAAAAAAAGATGAAAAATATGAAAAAAAAGTACTTGAAAAAGCATCATGTATTCTAACTACTGTAGGTGAAGATTTTCATAAACTACTAAAAAGTAAAATATCAACGAAACAAACTTTTTTTTCAATTATTAATGGTTATGATAAAGGACTAGTTGAATCAATAATTCCCAAAAAAGAATCTTTTTTTCATATAGTTTACACTGGAGTTTTAACAAAAAACCAGTCATATGACTCAGTTATTTTAGCTATTAAAAAGTTATCTAAAACTTATCCTAAAATTCCAATAAAACTTACTATATCTGGAAAAGTTGAAAAATCAATTATCCAAAATATTACCAATAAGATTTCTTTAATCGAAGTTCAGTATCTTGGCTATATAAGTCATAGGGAAGCAGTTATTTTAATGAAGAGTGCTAATGTTTTATTAAATTTTATTTTTAATGATGCAGATAAATTTATGATTTCAGGTAAAATCCTTGAATATATGGCTTCTGAAATTCCAATAATTTCTATTGGAAGTAAAAAAAATCCAATATCAAAATTATTTTCTAAAAGTGAACTAATGAAAGTATTTAAGGCAGATGATTTGGATGGTATATACCTGTTTTTAGATAAACTAATAAAATCATGGCAAAGAGGAATACCATTATTTAACAGAGTTGAAAAAATAAGCAAATACAGTAGAGAGGAATTATCCAAAAAATTAGATTCTATTTTAAGAGATCTTTAATTAAAGATAAAACTTCTTTTTTTTGATTTGATCTAAAACCTCAGGAGATAATAATCCGTCAATATCTTCATTTTTTTTAATAAATTCTCTAATATCTGTTGAACTTATATTAATCGTAGGAGCATTGATTTTATATAAAGTATTGAAATTTAAATTAGGCTTTGATTTTGAAAAATTTCTAGGATAAACATAAATTTTAAAGTTTTCAATTATTAAATTAGAATCTTTCCAATTTTTAAAATTTTCNAGGTTGTCTTCACCAATTATTAAAGAGAACGAGTCTTCTGGGTATTTCTTTTTGATTTCATNTAAAGTATCTATGGTATAATTTGGAGTTTTCATCTTAAACTCTATGTCAGAANCAAAAAATTTTTTAAAAGGTTTAATAGCTACTTTAACCATGTCCAAACGGTCATTTTTATCCAAAAGGATTTTACTTTTTTTAAATGGACTTAAAGGTGAGACTACAAACCAAATTTCATCTAGAGGTTTATGTTTTAATATGAAGGTTGCCAAAGNTATATGACCATTATGAATTGGATTAAATGATCCAAAAAGTAAGCCTATATTTTTCATTATGTACACAAACTAACATTATTAATTTATAATTCAAAAGAGAACTATATAAAATTTANAACNGATTTCAATAATTGCTTTTTAGCCTCTTCNAGATTATCATTAGTAATTACAATATCAAATTTTTCAGAAAATAAGATTTCTTTTTTAGCTTTATTAATTCTTGATTGAATAATAGTTTTTGATTCACTATTCCTNAATTCTAACCTTTGTTCAAGAATTTTCAGTGAAGGAGGTTTTATAAAAATTGATAAAGTATTTTCAGGAAACTTTTTTTTTAAATTAATACCACCTTTTACATCNAAATCAAANAAAATNTTTTTATTCAAACTCCACAGCCTTTTTAACTCAGAATNAAGAGTACCNTAAAAAAGGTTTTCATATACTTGTTCATATTCAATAAATTCATTTTTTTNAATTTTATTTTTAAACTCCAATGAAGATAAAAAGTAATAATGTTTCCCATTTATTTCATTANCCCTTGGNTTGCGAGAAGTTGCAGAGATTGAAAAANTTAAATGATCAATTTTTTTAAGNAAAAAGTCACAAAGTGTAGTTTTTCCACTTCCAGATGGAGCTGATATTACAATAAGTTTTCCAGCTTTCATTTAGAGAACATTTAATATTTGTTCTTTAATCTTTTCTAATTCATCTTTCATTTCAACTACGATCTTTTGAATAAATAGGTCGTTTGATTTAGATCCTATTGTGTTTATTTCTCTTCCAATTTCCTGAGAAATAAAGCCCAACTTTTTACCATTATATTTTTCATTTTTTAATGTTTCGGCAAAGAATTTTAAGTGACTCTCAAGTCTTATCTTTTCTTCATTAATATCAAATTTTTCAATATAATATATTAGTTCTTGTTCAAATCTATTTTTATCTATTTCAATATTTAAAGTATTTATAATTTTTTTGAGCTTTGAAGAAATTTTTTCTTTTCTATTTAAATCATAATTATTGATTTTATTCAAAAATTTATTTAAATTTTTAATTCTTAAATTAAAATCTTTTTTCAATGATCCCCCCTCTTTTATTCTAAATTTAATTACTTGATCAATTACTTTATTTGATAATGAAATTATTTTAGTTACAAAATTATTTTCTAATTTTTGTTTTTTAATTTTAATAGAATCCGGAAGCTTAATAGCAATTTTAAGCAGTTCAGTTTTTTCAGATTTATTAATCTGTTGGAGTTGATTAATGTAATCCTCAATAATAGTTTTATTAATTTGATTTAGGTTAGTTTCATTTAGATTTTCAATAGTTAAATTAAAATCTATTTTTCCCCTTTTAAGTTTTTTAGAAATTTTTTCTCTTAATAATGGTTCAAATTCTTTTAATGTGTTAGGTAGCCTTAAATTCAAATCAAGGTTTTTAGAATTTAGGCTTCTGATTTCAATCGAAATATTTTTTGAAAATAATAGGCTTTCAGATTTACCAAAGCCTGTCATAGACTGAATCATAAATAAAATTAAAAATTTATTTTAAAGGTTTCTGATTTTTATATTCCTAAATGAAACTTTATCACCATGGTCTTGTAATCCAATTTTACCAGTTTTATATGCACCAAAATATTCCCAATTTTTAAATTTTGAATTTTCAACTAGTTTTGCCCATTTAGGACCAGCTAATGGAAATTCAACAATTTTAGTACCATTGAGTTTTACAGATCCTAAATTTTCAGCATGATTTATTTTTAAAATCATTATGTTCCACTGCCCTGCAGGATTACACACATCAGATTCAGGTTGGACCATGTCATATAATGCTCCAGATTGATGAAATTTTGGATTATTTTTTGCATCAGGATGCCTATCATTATCCAAAATTTGAATTTCCGCACCGGTCAAGTAAGGCTGACTTAATCCATCAATCTCCTTAACTCCCCAAAATAATCCACTATTCCCAACTTCAGATACATTCCATTCTAAATAAAGTTCAAAATTTGTAAATTCTTGATCAGTTACAATATTACCTGAACTAGTAACGTTTTTCACATTAGGGTTTTTAGGGTCAAAAACCATAACCTCATTTTCAATACTCCACTTTTTAGATATTTCATCTCCATTATAACTATGCCAACCGTCAAATGTTTTTCCATCAAAAAGAGAAATCCATTCACTAGATTCTGAAATTTCATTTTTTGGTTGATTATTAAATGAAGCAAAAGTTAAAAATAAAAAGAGGGTAAAAGATATTTTAAATATATTTCTCATTTTCCTTGGTTTAAAATTTTTCTTAAATAATTTTCATCAGTATCTCCAATTCCAGCGAAGTCATCAAAAGTTTTTTCAGTAGCTTCTATAATGTGACTTTTAATAAACGGCGCACCTTCTCTGGCACCTTGTTCAGGACTTTTAATACAGCATTCCCATTCAATAACAGCCCAAACATCACATCCATATGAGGTAAGTTTAGTAAAAATAGATTTAAAGTCAATTTGACCATCTCCAGGGGATCTATACCTACCAGCTCTATCAAACCAATC